>JANRKG010000148.1:0-13655 GCA_033763635.1 Leptolyngbyaceae cyanobacterium bins.59 | reverse complement strand
GCCCAGCAAGTTCAAGAAGGTGCCAAAAAGCTTCAAGAAGAATTGGAGCAAATGGAGATTGAAGGACAGGCGGGCGGCGGTCTGGTGAAGGTTATCCTCAGCGGCAACCAGGAACCCTTAAGGGTTGAAATTTCCCCTGATGTGATGACTGAAGGGGCAGATGTGGTAGCGGACCTGGTTTTGACGGCCATGAAGGATGCCTACCTCAAGTCCACTGCCACCATGCGCGAACGCATGGAAGAATTGACGGGTGGGTTGAACTTGCCCGGATTGTAATCATGACCTATCGCCTGCTGTTTGTCTGCCTGGGCAACATTTGCCGTTCTCCGGCGGCGGAGAACATTATGAATTACTTGCTTGAAAAAGAGAACCTGACCAATCAGGTTGCTTGTGATTCAGCGGGTACTTCTAGCTATCACATTGGAAGTCCGCCCGATCGCCGGATGACCGCAGCAGCCAGACAGCGGGGGATTGGGATGCAAGGACAAGCCCGCCAGTTCCAGCGTTCTGATTTTGAGAGCTTTGATCTTATCCTGGCAATGGATCAAGAAAATTACCGGAATATCCTTGCCCTTGATCCAACGGGTCAATATCGGGATAAGGTTTGTTTGATGTGTGATTTCTGTGTCACTCACACCACCCGAGAAGTTCCCGATCCCTACTATGGGGGACCGGAGGGATTCGATCGGGTCATCGATCTGCTAACAGATGCCTGCGGCGGTTTGTTGGCAGAGGTGAAAACAAAGTTACCCGATCGGTAGGCTGTTTATCGATAAATTACAGCTCGTAAGTTTTTATCGATGATGCCCAATAACGCTACTTGACTGGATTGGCTGATCGCATCCAGTTATTTTGCTGGTTTGATCATGCTGGTTTGATCATGCTGTGTTGCACGACATCCCCGTGTCACTCTACTAGATGATGTTCCATCGCAAACCGCACAAGCTCCGCTCGATTATTGGTTTCCGTTTTACGGAGCAGACTGCTGACATATTTTTCAACGGTACGAGGACTTAAATGGAGCCGATCGCCGATCTGGGCGTTGGATAAGCCTTCCGCCAATAGACTCAAGACTTCCCGTTCTCGCTCTGAAAGATCCAGGGTTAGGGTCATTGGGTTTCCATTTTTCTGGACCTGATGGCCTTTATCCGACGAGAGATCCCCAAATGCTCCCCTGACCTGCCACTCAGCTTGCATCATCTGGGCTTGCATAATCTGTGAGCGCTCCAGAAGATTTCTGACGACAGCCCCCAGTTCATCCAAATCAAAGGGTTTGGGCAGGTAGAGATCACACCCTAACTGGTAGCCTCGAATTCGTTCCTGGGTCTGGGTACGAGCCGTAAGAAAGACTACAGGTAGTAGGCGAAAAGAAGGTTTCTGGCGTACCCGTCGCACCAGTTCATACCCATCCATCCGGGGCATTGTAATGTCTGTGACCAACAGATGGGGTTGATAGGACTCAACCATCGTCAGAGCCTCCTGACCATTCTCAGCCATTACAACTGAATAGCCAGACATTTCCAAATAATCACTGATTGAGAGGCGAGTCCCCAGGTCATCGTCAACAACAAGAATTGTCAGAGGCATGGGCTAGGTAAGCCTTAAGGTGACGAGCAAAATTTTCCAGTCCAATTTAGACTAAATCAGGATCAATAAAAAATTTAAGCGGAGCAGTATTGAACTTCACAAAGGAAAGAAACACCGATAGAAACTTAATTATAAAATTTATTTACAACCGAATTAATTAAATCTACCTAGAAATAAAAATTGTAGATATTTTACACAACTAAGGATGCAAACTAAAAACTAAGAATACAACCCAACTGAAGAGAATAATTAAGTAGGTGTTGGGTAATATATATCCAAGAAAAAAGCGCTTGAAAGAAATTAATGACTCAGCCCAGAAGTTACTCAGTACAGAGACGTAATTTACAAAGCTTTAATTTGCTGGCAATGCCATTGAGCGCATTCCACTCTTATATTTCTAGTGCCAGCGTCTTGTTCGCGGGCAAGATTCCTACCTTACAAAAGATATTGCACTTGCAAAGATGGGAAACTCCCATGCTGTAAACAGTATTTTATTGTTTTGAGATATGTTTACTTGAGATGCTTGCAGCCTTGATAACATCAAAACATTTTTTGAGGTTACGCTGCTACACACCCATTAGCCTAACACTTTACCTGGGAAAATACTTGCGGGTATGACAATTCCTGAGAACCATCCTACCCGGCAAGCTTTTTACAGTCGATAGCTTTATGGAGTGCCAAATCCTCCAATGGACTGGCTAAAACTGGCTGCTCCCTGACTCGCTTGAACCGCTGATTGGGAAAATACCTGAAATGCTTTGCGAATTTCCGGGTCGCTGTTACCAGGGGTTAGAATCCATTCATCCCGAATGCCCATAGAGCGAAAGACCTGGCGAAAATCTGTTGAGCCGTCGTCGATTCCCATGCCCGCGATGATATGGGTTTCACTTCGCAGCATGTCGTGAACGATCGCCGCTACATCCTGAGCCGTCGATCGGTAAGAGTGGGCATCGGCTCCATCAGTGATCAGCAGTGTCACTGTTCGCACTGGAACTCCATTATCTGAGAACTCCTGGGACTTGGCGAGAACGGTCCCTAGCAACACCACCGTTTGATCGTAGAGGGGAGTGCCCTCATTAGGATCATAGTTTTGGGGAGTCATGCGAACGGCCTGAGCGATCGGGCAGTAGGGGAACAGCACCTCCCCATTGAGATAGCGGGTGTGGGCCAGGATGTAATCCCGTTGCTGAGAGGTTATCAAGGCATCCAGCACCGAGTTATGCCCCCCCCGTACTGCCTGGACATTACCACTAAATCGAATCGACCCAGAATCGTCGGGCATCATTGTCACCAGAACCACTTCACTGGAAAGCACATCATCCACAGGAATGCCCAATCCGGCCTGAATTTGTGCCCCGATGTCTGGCACGTTGAGGGCTTGCAGGGCAGCCATCGAGAGGAGTCCCTCGTCTTGCGCGGATTGGAAGAGATGGTTGAGATTGGGAACGGATTGGCTCATAAGTTTCTCCTTAAAAAAGACAATAAAACTCTGTGAAGTGCCACAACCACTTCTGAAACTGAGAGAATTGGACGTTCCTGAGTAAAGGCTTTTAGGAAAGCCTCTACAAAATGGTCAAGTCTTGGTGAGGGGTTAGTTTTGGCTCCGCTTACCCTACGGTTAGCTTTTGATAGTTAGATCAGGCCAAGTCTCGATTGCCTGGGTTGACTTCACAAGATGCATTCCTGCCTTAGCAAACCGCTCAAAGGCCGCCTCTGCTTGATCCGTGAAATCAATCACCCCTGGCACCACCACCGGAGATGTGCAGTCCTCCAGCAAGTAGACTTTCTGGGCTAACTTGGGATCGTGGGCTTGGATTTCCGTCAGCAAATCGTCGATCGTCCAGGCGACACAGTGACTCTTGGCTTGTCCGGCAATAATCACCGCATCAAATTCCAGAAGCTTCTGAATAAAGCGAGTATTTTTCTGGGCGATCGGACGGCCATCTGAACCCTCCATCACCTCTGGCCGCAGCACCGAGTAATTTTCGGTTAGAGGATTTCCCCCCTTGATCTCGAACCCCGTCTGACTATTCCGGGCCAGACAATGGAAGAACATCGCCTCCTCCACCGCCGACACCAGCGCATGCCCAATCCCACCCAGCATCGAGTGATAGGGCCAGACGGTGAGAGGGTACTTGCCATCGTCGCTCAACTTCTTAACATAGTGGGTCGCGTGGTTTTGGAGGGCCATATAGTTGCCACGAGCAAGGCTGTAGGCGATCGCCGGATTCACCTTCCAAACTCCCCGCTGCACATCGTCCAGGGTGATCATCGTAGCGGCTGGGGTGGGATGTTCTCCGGCATCGTTTACCCAGAACACTGGATGGAAGATTTGCATTGCCGTATGGGTGTCCATCGTAGGGGCAATTTCGGTGATCACGCCCAGATGGCGATAGATGAACTCACAGAGCCGCACATTATCATCGATCGCCCCCGTGCCCGATCGCCCGCCCACAAACAACTCGAAGTCAGCGATACAGAAAGTGTTTTGCACATCGATCGCCATCAAACAAAGACGAGTCTTGTCCTTGGCAGCGGGCTGTAGCCCCATCCGTTTTGCCCAGGATTCCGCTTCGGCTGCCCGTTGTTGGTAGGGCACACGCCAGACTTCACCAACCTTACGGGGATCAAAGTGGGAGGGAATCGGCAGTTGAGTTTGAACTGTCATGGTGAATCTCCTTGGAAAAATGATTGATTGGACAAACAATGAACTCTGGAATTACTTGATTTTGAGAAGGGTAATCTCCCGTTGGCTGACGACATATAGCCCTTGAGGGGCCGCAAATAGCTGGCAACTGGTATCCACAAAGGGTTCGGTATCGGGAAAGGTTTTGGCAATTTGGAGTTGTCCCCGATCGACCTGAACACGAACGATCCCGTCATCCGTTGCGACCAGCAGAAAATCTCCGATCGCCGCATGGCCTGATAATTGCTCTAACCAGGACCCTGCTCCCCCTTCCGCTTCCGCTTCTGCGACGATCGCCCCATCTGCTTGAAACACCCAGCAGCGGTGCATCCGACGACCCTGTTCCTGAGTTGTCGCAAAGAACCAGGCGTGGGTCTCGCTGAAGGTGCAATGGGTTTCTATGAGTTGACCTGGCAGGAGCGGTAGGGAGAGGCGATCGTTGATCCCACTGCGATGGGCATCAAACACAAATGCCCCTTGTAAGTCTCCGGCCCGATAATAGCCAAACCCAAACCGAGAACCGACCCAGAACTGGGTTTGCCCCGGTAGCACATCCCCGATATACTCCGGTCCCCATTTCCCATCCCGGAGCAATTGCCCATTCAAGAGCCAGTAGCGGCCCGCTTCATTCACCTCAAACATCGCTTGGGAACCGTAGGCATCCACAGCAAGGCGATCGATTCCGGGTTCAGCAGATAGCCGCACAACCTGTCTCTGATGGCCTATCAGAGTTGCGGTTCCCTGAAGGCGAAATCGCATGTGGGGTAATAGTTCACCGCTGAAAACGAGTGTGCCATCCTCTCGCCGGAATTCCTGGCGATCGTAGACCAACCAGCGCAACGTATTTCTCTCCAGCATTGTGTGCAGAATCGTTCCCTCTGTCCGAAATACACGAGTTGCAACGACTGTTCCGCGCACGATCGTTGTTTCGCGTACCGCTGCTACAGGCGTTTGGGCGCAGTGGGGACAAACACTCCGGGCATGGTCGCTTCCGCAATGGAGGCAGTGCGTCCACTGGAGAGAATCGAGGAGCGATCGGGGGAATTCCCCTCGCTGATCCTGCTCAAAGACTTGGTGGAAGTGGTGCAGCAACGGATCGGGCAAAAGGGTGTACGGGAGGGCTGGCTTGGGATACCGGACTTCAGGATGGAAGACGGTAATCCGATGCAGGGGTCGTGTCTCATGGGATAGCTTGTGGGCTGGGTTCTTGGGAACATAAACGCCACCATAGGGACTGACAAACAACAGGCATTGCATGAGCATAACGCTGAAGGCGTACCAGTCCGAATCCGCCTGATGGGGTTGGTACAGCACCAAGGGAACTTGCTGGGGATGGCAGCGCAGGGGGTCCACAAACCGAGCGGTGAAGACCTGGCAGAAGAACGCACCGAATTGGAACGAATCCGCATCAATCAAATAAGCTTGCCGATCGCGCACCAATACATTCAGATCGTTAAAATCCCCGATCACCACCCCAGTAAAATGCAGCTTAGAAACCGTGTCGTGCAAATCCTGAAAGATCTCTACGATCGTTTGGTGAGGGATGGCTTGGCGAAAGGTTCGATCGCTGTACCGGGAAAGCACCTCTGCTCCCTGGATCAGAGGCATAGTATAGCCCCGGATGTCCTGCCCAGATCGATCGGTGGCAAGGGCGATCGGTTGTACGACCCGACCTGGAAGGGACTTGGGAAACTGGCGTAACTTGTGCTGATGTTCCGTGAGCCGTTTCTGAGCAGCCTGTTGCTCCTGGGGTTGGTTCTGGTAGTCAGGATGATTCGGTGCTTTGAACAGTTTCAATGCCTGTCCATTGCCGATGTTGAAAACATCGGCTTCCCCTCCTTTGCCGATCGCTTGTTGGGGCATGAGCCGCAGTTTTTTGCCATTCAGGTAAATGTTCATGGTGCCCTCCGTCGCCGGATGACGATTAGCGTTGTGTCGTCTGGTAAGAGACCGGGGTGTTTGGCGAGAGAACGAGTTTCCCAATCGGGTTGTGTGACCTCTCGATTCATCAGAGCTAGCCTGCGCCGAATCTGGTCGGGATTGGTGAAGTAGCGATCGGCTTCCCAAAACTGACTCAAGGGACCGATCCGTTCGGACTGTCCTGGAAGCGAGATTTCTGCGGCGGCGATCAAATCTGTCACCCCGTCCGTACCAATCAGGATGGATTGCAGGATAGAGATCGAGCATGGGTGATGGACCTGGAATGGGAGGTCAGGGGAGGCAGGGAAGTGAAATTTTGCGCCTCTATCCCGTGCTATCAATTCGTAGGCCAGATAGGGCGGAGCGTTGTGGGGGAACGGTCCCAAAGATTCTACGATCCCGTTGATTACGATTACCCCGTCTCCAAGGGAAAAAAGAGACGCACCTTCCGTCGACACGATCGCCCCAACCACCGTAAACAGAAACCCATCCTGAATCACCTGAATCGGATCGCCTCCGATCGCCGCTACGACTTCCCCTAACCGAAACAGGGCCTTGGCCTGTAGCTCTTCCCAAAAACTGGGGTGGGTGAGGTGCCGATCGGGATGATCTGTGAGCAGGTGGGCGATCGTTTCTCCCAGTAACCTTGACCCAATTCGCGCCCCGATTTCGCTGTGGGGACAACTTCCGCACCCATCACAGACCAGGGCGATCGTTATCTGTTCGGTTTGAAGGCTGTAATAGGCATCCTGATTGTTTTTACCGAGATGTCGATGCTGTCGCCCGATCACTGAACCTGCTGCTAATTGAAAGACGCTTTTCATTTGCTTCGTGTTAATTCAACACTAAGTTCAGTATGGTGTATTTTTTACACTATGTCAATGAAATCTGCTAAAAGTAGAAGACGATGTTTTAGTTCGGCTCCCATTGGTCCTATGTCCTATTCCTATAAATTTCCCCGCCCTGCGCTGACGGTTGATTGTGTGGTGTTTGGGTTTGAGTTGAGTGAGCGGGATCTCAAAGTGCTGCTGATTGAACGGAAGTTGCCGCCCTTTGCAGGGCAGTGGGCTTTGCCGGGGGGCTTCGTGCGAGTGGAGGAGTCGGTGGAAGCGGCGGCGCTGCGGGAATTGCGGGAAGAAACGGGACTCGATCGCGTCTTTTTAGAGCAGCTTTATACCTTTGGTGAACCCGATCGCGATCCCAGAGAACGGGTAGTGACGATCGCCTACTATGCCCTGGTCAGCCTGAACGAATCCCCGATTCAGGCCGCGACCGATGCCAGGGATGCCGCCTGGTTTTCGATTCGTCAGGTGCCGTCTCTGGCGTTTGATCACGATCGGATTCTGGCGATGGCTCTGGCACGGTTGAAGGGAAAGGTGCGCTACGAGCCGATCGGATTTGAACTGTTGCCGAAGAAATTTACCCTCACCCAGCTTCAGAAACTCTATGAACTGATTTTGGGCGTGGAATTGGACAAGCGAAACTTTCGTAAAAAACTCCTGCAAATGGAATTTCTGACGAAACTGGATGAATTAGAAACGGGCGTAGCTCACCGAGCAGCTTATCTCTATGAGTTCGATGAGCAGAAATATCGCCAGTTAAAGGAAAAGGGATTTAATTTTGAGATTTAGCCTTACTCAAAGGTCAATGCTTTTCCCCGAACGTCTGTATGGAGTTGGCCCCGCTCAAAGGCAATCTGACCACCGACGATCGTTACCACAGGCCAGCCTGTCAGGTCCCAGCCCTCGAAGGGACTCCAACCGCACTTCGTCTGTAATTCTTCGCGAATCACAGGGCGATAGGTGTTCAGGTCCACCAGCACCAGATCGGCATCGTAACCGGGAAGAATGGCCCCCTTGTTGGGAATCCGATATCCTTTGGCGACGGCAGTAGACATCCAGTGAGCCACTTGGGCAACGGTACAACGGCCCTGCATCGCCTGGGTGAGCATTACGGGCAGGGACGTTTCAACCCCCGGCATGCCAGAGGGGGTGTTGGGGTAGGTCTGTCCCTTTTCCTCTAGAGTATGGGGCGCGTGATCGGTGGCGATGAAGTCCAGCACCCCATCCCGCAACGCTTGCCAGAGGACTTCGTTATCGTGGGGCGATCGGAGGGGTGGATTCATCTGGGCCAGGGTGCCGATCGTTGCGTAAGCAGATGTATTGAGGACTAAATGTTGGGGTGTGACCTCTGCCGTCACCCAGGCGGGTTTATCCTGACGCAACAACTCGGCTTCTTCCGCCGTTGAGAGGTGCAGGATGTGTAATCGCCTCTGATATTTCTTGGAAAGCTGGAGTGCAAGTTGGGTGGCTTGGAGAGCGGCCTGATTGTCCTGAATGGTGGAGTGAATGGCGGGGTCGGTGATCTCTGCAAATTGTTGTCGCCGTTCCCGAATCCGGGCCTGGTCTTCGGCATGGACGGCAATCAGACGATCGCCCTTCGAGAAGAGACTATCCAAAATAGCCGTCTCATCAACCAGGAGGGGACCATGCATTGATCCCATAAAAATCTTAATTCCGCAGACGGGATTCGCTGTGAGCAGATCGGGCAATTGCTCTGCCGTTGCCCCAATAAAGAACCCATAGTTCACGAGGCACTTTTGAGCAGCCCGCGCTAGTTTGTCGTCTAAGGTGGCCTGGGTTGTAGTGAGCGGGCGGGTATTGGGCATTTCCAGAAAGGAGGTTACGCCCCCCTTTGCACAGGCACAACTAGCGGTGAACAAGTCCTCTTTATGTTCCAATCCCGGTTCTCGGAAATGCACCTGGGGATCAATCACTCCCGGCAACAAAGTGAGACCCGTTGCGTCAATCACCCTATCGCCCTCCAGGGAACCAGAGGGACCGATCTCAGCAATTCGTCCCTGCCGAATCTGCACATCTCCCTGAAAAAAATCTCCTCCAGACTGAAGAATCTGGGCATTCTGAATGAGTAAAGCGGTCTCTGTCATGGTGGTGCAAAAACCCTGTAGGGCATGATCTTTGTGGTCTGCTTAAGAAGACAGTTTGTTTCTCTGCAAGCTTTCCTGCTGAATTCTAACTAATTCTCTGGACTCATCTTTAAAGTCATGCCAGATTAGTTCTTAAATCATCTAACCCTCTGGGGATTGAATAGAATAGTCTCAGGTTTTCTTGTAACATTTCGATCGCAAGCGCAAAGGATCGCAAAATACCCCTATGGCCCCTGTCCAAAAACCTTTAAGTGAAGGCTCTCCCGACGATTCCAGCACTAACCCCGTTCGTCCGACTCAAGAGAATCCCTGGGTAGAGGGGATGAAGACGATCGGCCTCAGTATCGTGCTGGCCTTGGGAATTCGCACCTTTGTAGCTGAAGCGCGATGGATTCCCTCTGGTTCGATGGAACCCACGTTGCAAGTAGACGATCGTTTGATTGTCGATAAACTGAGCTATCGCTTTAACTCACCGCAACGGGGAGATATCGTCGTATTTGCCCCCACCGATACCCTGAGAGAGCAAAAGTTCAAAGATGCCTTTATTAAACGGGTGATTGGGCTACCGGGGGAAAAGGTCGAAATTAAAGGCGGGCGGGTCTACATCAACGGTAAACCCATTCGTGAACAATACATTGCCGATCGTCCGACTTACAGTTGGGGGCCGGAAGTCGTACCTCCGAATTCCTATCTCGTGTTGGGCGACAACCGGAACAATAGCTACGACAGCCACTATTGGGGGTTTGTCCCCCGCGATCGGATTATTGGGCGGGCGGTTGTTCGATTTTGGCCCCCCAATCGGATGGGGGAATTAGACAAAGATCCCCTTTACCAGGATCAGAACTAACACCAGACCTGCACCACCTTGCCCTGAATCTCCTGCCCCAACCAGGAGGTATTGCGGGCCAGGGAATGAAGCGTACTGGCCCTCACAACCCAGGGTTGATCCGGGTTGAAGAGGGCCAGTTCTGCCTTTTGCCCAGGGGCGATCGTTCCTGGGCTTTGCTGTAAACATTGGGTAGGGCGCAGACTGAGGGCCGTCCATAATTCCAGAGGTGTGAGCAGACCGGGACGAACCAGGGATTGCCAGAGGAGCGGCAGGGCAAATTCCAGGCCGATCGCTCCGGGTGGAGCTTCGGCAAAGGCGACGGTCTTTTCCTCGTAGGTGTAGGGTGTGTGGTCAATGGCGATCACGTCCAGAGTGCCATCCTTCACCCCTTGAATCAGGGCATCCTGGTCCCCCGGATTTCCTAGCGGTGGGGCGAGATGCAGGGCTGGATGGTAACTCTGGAGCGCTTCCGTATTGAGAATCAAATGGAGCCAGGAGGTACTGGCGGTAATGGGCAACCCCCGACTTTTGGCGGTGCGAATGAGATCCACACTGCGGGCGGTGGAGATCCGCATGAGATGAACGGGCGTGCCGATCGCCTCGATTAATTCGAGCAAAGCAGCCAGGGCCGATGTTTCCGTAAAGGCCGGATTTCCGGGTAGACCAATGCGAAGGGAAGCCGAGCCTTCGCGCATCACCCCATTCCCAACTAAATCCGGATGGCAGGGCCAGAGGGCAACAGGCTTGCCTAAGGGATTCAGGTATTCCAGCAGACGACGGACCAACACCAGATTGGAAAGGGGTTTTCCATCGGCAAAGCCGATCGCGCCCCATTCTGCCAGTTCCCCCAGTTCCGCCATTTGTTGCCCTTTCCCATCGATCGTGAGGGAGGCCCAGCAGGAAAGGGCGGGAAGGGGGGATGTCTGGGTGGCGAGACTTTGGTGCTTTTGGTGAAGGGCGGTTAAGCTGGCGGGATTGTCGATCGTGGGTTGGGTATCGGGCAGGAGCGTCAGACGGGTGAACCCTCCGGCGAGTCCGGCAGCAAGGAGGGAGGCGAGGGTTTCCCGGTCCTCAAATCCCGGTTCTCCAGAGTGGCTGTACAGATCCACCAACCCCGGACCCAGGACGAAGCCGTTACAGGCCATCTCCTGCCTATTGGGTTCTAAGGGAAGGGAGTCTGCAATTGTCTGAATCTGCCCGTCTGCCAGCAGAACATCCGTGACCCGATCGGTCTGGGTTTCAGGGTCCAGTAAGCGGACCCGTCGTAACAATACCTGCGTCATAGCAATCCCTGTTATCGCAACCCTTGTTACAGCGCCCCGGCGGCGGTTTTATCCAACACCCCTCCGGCCAGATGGGTCGTGATGTTCAATGCCTGTAAAACAGGGCGTTGATCGGGGCCATTGGGGTAATCAATCACGCTCACGGCCCCGTTCCCCTGGCGAAAATTCCAGAAATTCTCTGCTCCCAGCCCCAGCATGTAACAGAGGATCGCCTTATTGACGGCATCATGGGCAACCACCAGAACGGTGGCTTGAGTGCCGCTTTCGGAAACGGTTTTCAGGATTTTTTGCCAGCCTGCGATCGTCCGGTCCCAAACCTGTTGTAGATTTTCCCCTTCTGGCATCTGAACCGTTGCGGGTTGCTTCTGCCATTGCACCAATAGATCGGGATAGACCTCCTTAATTTCCTCCTCCAGTTTGCCTTCCCAGAGCCCGTGACTGATTTCACAGAATTCTTCGCATAACCCTAATTGGACCTGTGGGTGGGGTTCAAGAATGATCTCTGCTGTTTCCTTGGGACGGAGCATTGGACTGCTGAAGGCAAAATCCAGCTTCACATCCTTAAGAAATTCCGCCGCTTGACGGGCTTGGTTCCGTCCATTGTCGTTTAACGGTACATCAATCTGGCCCTGGAAGCGTTTCTGGCGATTCCAGTCCGTTTCGCCATGCCGGACCAGTAGAAATCGGGGTCCCTTGTGGTTGTGGCGAGGTTTGGGCAGAGGCTCATCCATGTGGGAGGTGAGGTTAGAGGATTCCACTTGCACCGTACCGGGGGCACTTTCGGGAGTCCAACCATCGGGGAAGTTCAGGACACTGATCCCACAATTGGACTGGTGAATGGCTTGATAATCCGCTGGTGTGAGGCCGATCGCTGCGCCAATCAGCGCCCGATTAATCCCACTATGGGCCACGACTAACAGGGTTTGACCGGGATGGTTGGGGATGGTTTCGCGCCAAAACTGACGGGCCTGGTCATACAGAGCGGGAACGGGGAAGAAATCAAAGGTCGTGCCATCGGGACGGGCCACCTGCATCTTGAGTTCGTGGGGAGACTCCTGCCAATGGCGAAATCCTTCTGGGTCTTGGGCTTCCACATCCTTGAAGAGCACCCCTTCCCAGTTCACAAGATTGATTTCTTTTAAGTTATCAGTAACGTGGAGAGGAGGGGTTTGACCGACCAAACCCGCCAGAATGAGATCTGCTGTATCTCGCGCACGCCGGAGTGGGCTACTGTAGACTCCATCGAAGGTAATTTCTTTGAGAGCGGCTCCCACCTGACGGGCGGATTCCTGCCCTACTTCCGTCAAGGTGGATTCGTCCAGATGGCCCTGTACTCTCCGTTCCACGTTATAACTACTCTGGCCGTGGCGTACCAAAATTACACGGGTCGTCAAGGGTCTTTTCCTCCGATGGAACGATAGATTGCTAAGTTGATAAAACAGGAGCAACAGCATTGTACCGCTCTCGGTATTCCATGAAGAATCCGTGGAAATCGGAATGGGTGAGATAATGCAGGGCCAGGGCAGTGATACAGGCAGTGATACAGGCATTGGCATAAGGGGAAGTCATGACGTTCGAGACCTATTTACTAAGCGCCTTGTTAAGTACGATCGCTCTTGCATCGATCGCGTTACTGGGCCTGTCGATCGCGGAGGGGTGGGGAACTCCTGCCATTCAGCGGCGCATTGAACCCTTCATGGCCCTGCGTCGTCCCCTGCTGGGGTTTCTGACCCTCATTGCCGTGCTGTCGCTTGGTCAATCCCTGATGAGTAGCTGGAGTGAACCCCAAATTCAAAGCCGCCTGGAACTCTATCAAACGAATCTCATTCTCCATGCTTCGGAGTTGTCCAAGCTGGGTGATCAGCCCGGTTCGGGCCTGGAGCAAGCCGGGAAAGGACTGCTGGGCAATAATCCTTTGCAAGGGGCGATCGACCAGTATCAGGAAGTTCGTCAGTCGGCGACGAAGAACCTGGAGAAGTTTCAGACCAATCTACGCGCCCTGGAATCGAACTCTGAGGCTCCTCCCCTGCCCTCGAATGCTCCGGCTCAACGTCCTCCCAGTCGAGATAATTCGGTTCAGCAGCAACAACTTCGAAAGTCGATTCAGCAAGTCCAGACTCTTTTAGATGAACTGGATGTGCGCCTGGGAATTTTGCTGGCTCAAACAGGGGAAGTGAACCAGGCGGCGAAAACCTGGGAAGCGTTGGCGATGCGATCGTCTCCCCTGGCTCCCCTTGCCGAATCTCTGCGCGGTCTCTGGAGCGATCCGCCCCAACTCTTTCCCGATGCCGAACCCCAATTTCGGCGGGATCTGGATGGATGGTTCCGCTATCAGGCGTTGTCCCGTTTGTACCAGTTACAGCAACGGCAGGATGTGCTGACGACCTTACAGGCAGAGGAACG
>JANRKG010000147.1:0-24294 GCA_033763635.1 Leptolyngbyaceae cyanobacterium bins.59 | reverse complement strand
CTGCACGATTTGCTGGAGGGTGCGATCGGCAGCCTGAAGCTCATTTACTCGGTAGTGATTCACATCTGCCAGCAACACATCGCCTTTCGCTTCGATCTGGGCACGCTCCACGAAGTTCTGCAAGTCTTCCTGCAAAATGCTGGAGGTGCAGGTGGGGGTCAGCACGATCAGGTCAGGGCTTTCCTCTGCATCTTTGCGGGTGATGTTATCCACGACCTTTTCCTGGGAGCCACGGGCCAGCACATGGCGATCGACCACGCTAGCCGTGACGGGGGTGAAGTCTCGCTCCCGTTCCAACATCGATCGCATCACGTTAAAGTAGTCATCTCCCAGGGGGGCATGCATGATGGCATGGACATTCTTAAAAGAACTGGCGATGCGGAGGGTGCCAATGTGGGCGGGACCTGCATACATCCAGTAAGCCAATTTCATATCGCGTTCTCCCTTATGCTGATGCTGAAATGCAATGCCCACCCGAATCCAGCGAGGCTGTCCACCCTGGGGTCCGACTGAGCCGAAAAATAAGATAGATGGAACTGTTTTAGATTGTCTCAAACGGGGAATCTTGCGGAAGTGGCGGCGATCGAGAAATTTCAATCTTTTCACTTCGCAATCAAACACTAAAAACCCCTTCCAGTTTGGTTTCGAGCCGTTACACGCTCAAAAACCGACCGGAAGGGGTGACACGATTCTTATTCTTTTGAGATGTTCTGAAATGTCAAAAGAGCTTGCAGCAGATGAGACAAGGATCAAATACCTACTTCCCTGCGACTTTCATCCGTTTCATCCGTTTTTATCCGCTGCCACGTTTTTATCCGCTGCCACGCTTCCCACTAATTCAGTTTGAGGGAATTCACAGGCACCTCATCCCAGGATTGCACGGTGCGAATCCGAGCGACCCAACCAGATTCCCGTTGCTCATCGGTCAGGTTGTCTTCAAAAGCGACATGGCAGTCACGGGCCTGATTTTCATCGTCACAGGCAATACAGGAATACAACAGCCCCGAAGGATCAATTTGTTCATTTACCCAGATTGTCATCACTGGCCTCCACCGTCATTCATTAGGAATAGGAATTTATGTTTTTTATGGTAAGCCGAGAATTGTGAGGATCATGTGTTTACGGTAGGAGATTTTAACGATTTGAGAGGTTGATCAGTGCGTCCCCCGTGACACGACAGATGCGCCAATCGGGGAGAATATCGGCCCCCATCCGTCGATAGAAGCCGATCGCAGGTTCGTTCCAGTCCAGTACACTCCACTCCAGACGACCACACCCCCGCTCGACGGCCAGGGTTGCAACATGGGTAATCAGAGCTTTTCCAATGCCCTTACTGCGATAGTCGGGTAGCACGAACAGGTCTTCTAAATAAATTCCTGGCTTTGTGAGGAAGGTGGAGTAATTGTAGAAAAACAGGGCAAACCCGACAGGCTGGCCCTTCCATTCCGCCAGAACCGCTTCAACATAGGGACGATCGCCAAACAAATGCTCTTTCAGCAATGCCTCGGTCCCTGTCACCTCATGGCTCAGTTTTTCGTAGTCTGCGAGTGCCTGAACCAGGGAAAAAATGGTGGGCACATCGGCAATAGTGGCCGATCGTAGATGCAACAAATTGGAAACGGACATCAGACCTCCTCAATCAATGCCTTACAGACGCAAAATTGTACAGGCTATTTCAGGGTCTTTACCAGAATCAGCATGGTTAGAGTGGCCTATTCCGGATGATCATTCTGGCTCTCCGATCAGGGTGAAGGCTCCCCAATCACGGGGATCGGGATATTGCTGCAAGGTTGCCAACATCGCCTGTCGAAGCGCTTGAGCCTTATCCTTTTTCGCTGCAAGCTGACGATAAAACTCACTCATCAACGCAGCGGTGGGGGCATCCGGCACTGCCCACAAAGAAACGATCACGGTAGGAACTCCTGCCCCAATGAGCGCCCGTACCAGGCCGACGACTCCATCCCCCGTAATTCGCCCCCGACCCGTATCACAGGCGCTTAAAACAGCGAGTTCGGCTTGTAATCGTGTGGTCAAAATTTCCTTTGCACTCAAAAAGCCCGAATCCTGGGCCGTAGGAGCGAGGGCGAGGAGTCCCGGCATCTCAATGCGAGTGACTTTTTGACGGGCTAAAACGACGTTGGCAGGCATCCCATTAATCGTCACTCCCGCCCCTATTACCACTCCCCCAGGAGTCGTGAAAAATCCCATTTCTTCTGGCTTAGGGATATTTTCACCGACAACGACTCCAAATTCATTTAAGTTGGGGTCCAGGTCAAAGATGCCGTGGGTTGCCAGGTGAATGATGCGGCTCTTGGGCAATCGCTTTCTGACCTCTGTAATCGTGGCAACCTCTCCAATTAACGGCTCGGTCTTCAGGAGGGGGGCGATCGTCCTGGCTTCTTTTTCGGCTCCTGGCAAACTCAGGAGCGGTTGGGGGGGAGTCTTGTCATTGGGGGAGTAGAGGGGCATTTTAGGATTTCCCACCAACAAAACATCCCCTGCTTTACGATCCCTTGGCAAGCTGGCTTTTTGCTTACGGGCCAGTTCCAGCACTTGAATCGAGGGAGCGGTTAGTACCGTATGCTTTTGGATCAGGTATTGGTTGGCAGAGTCTTGCAAAGCCGGAAAGGGAACTAAAAAGAGTGGTCCCTGGGGAATAAAGGTGACACGTGCTTCGGGACTTTTGGGTAATAGGGAAGCGATCGGTTGGATCAACAGACGGTGTAGCTCTTGAAGTTGGGGATTGCGAACGGCTGCGGTTCCGACAAAGCGCGAAATCTGAGTTTCATCTTCCCGAAAGGCGATGCCCCGTGTAGCGACTCCGATCGAACTCCGACTGTCACGCACTAACCCCGCCAGCAGGGAAGTTCGGTTTAAATTTTCAAGGCTTTGTCCCAAAGTCTTGAGGGCAACCTGATGAAACTCCACCGTTCCTGAAGGAGACACCACCCAGATGAACAAATCGGTTTCAGTATCCGGTTCATTGCCTAAGATGCGCTTCTCATCCCCGACGATCGAATACAAAACCAGCGTTGTTTGATGATTCTGGGCAACTTGCTGAATCTCCTTCAAAGTGGGCGGTTTTACAACCCGAAATTTGGGATTGATTGTGCGTTGGGCCAAAAGTTCGACCAGTGCCCGCGATCGGCTGGCTTCTGCTACCTCTAGAGCCGTCTCATATTTTTTCTGGGCCACCAGTGCCTTTTGCAGCAGGCGATAGGTATAGGCTTGCTGTTCAAATAGAGTGACATTATCTGCATCACTGCCACTGAGGGAACGAACATACTCCCAATGCTCGATCGCTCGTCTCAGGGATTTTTCGGCTCCCGCTGGGTTTCCGGTTGCGAGTTGGGCATAAGCGAGTCGGCTCCAAACATTGCCACCAAACCCAATTTTTAAGGTGGGAGCGAGGTCTTGGAGGATTGCGATCGCTTGTGGATATTGCCCCATGAACAGGTAAGCATTTGCCATCCCCGTTTGGGCTGCCTCCATAATCTCTGATGGCTCCCCCGCCTCCAGGCTTTCTCCTTCGCGAAGAATTGCCTCCCGTGCCTTTGCTTCCTTAAAAACTTGCTGATAGGTCTGAAGAGCAGTCTGGTACTCTTTGCGGTAAAGTTCCCGGAGTCCCTTGAAGTTAAGCGCTGTCAGCCGAACGACTAGATCGTTGGGGGTGGCATCGGCGCGATCGGCCTGGGAGAGAGATTGGGAAACTCGGAGGGGGCGCAGAGCTTCGATCGCGGCACCGGAAAAGGGCACGGCACCGGAGGTCAGCGTCACCAGCAGCGCCAGAAGACTGGATTTCAGGAATTTCATTGAATACCCTTAAAAACAAACAGAGACGTTCTACCCGAACGTCTCCTAATACAATCCCAAGAAATCAAAATCCTACCGATTCGGGGCTGCCAGATATCTTTCTAAACAATAAGGATGGCGTTGGTTGCGCGTGAGTCCTACCGATTCCCCCTGAGCCATGCAAGATTCGTACCCCAATTGGGCCGCTAATCGAGTCGGTAATTGAGCTTTTTTCTCCATCGCCTGTTTGAAAAAGGGGAGGCTTTCCGCTAGCTTGCCATCCTTGACCAGGATTTGAGCTTTCAAATACAAAACCTCTGGATTGCCTGGAGTGCTTTGAATTGCCTTATCCACAAACTCAAGCGCTTTGCTCCCCTGTTTGAGATCCCGATAGCCCATCGCAATCCCTCGGTACGCCAGGTATCGTGGCCCTGCGTATTTGTCCAGCCGTTCGATCGCCTCGTTCGCATCGCTAAAGGGGAGGTTAACCGCCACCATCAAATCCATAAACCCTTTGATAATGTTCAGTTCTGGATCTTGAGGGGAAATTTTCTCGGCTGCTGCCAGGTAGGTAAAGACCTGCTGAAGCTTGTTGAGGGCTTTGGGGGCACCCTTGACAGTCCCCTCTTGCACCAGGGTATAGGCTCCTTCCAGAAAATGTCCGGTTGCCAGGTAAATATTACCTCGCAAGGGGTCCGTTTTGACCAATTCTTCTGCTGTCTCACGGGTCCGAATGGCGTTGGCCCGGAAGGTTTCCCAATCTTGGGAGGTGTAGGCGAGGGAAGCACGCATGGCATGGGCGAGGGGTTCTTTGGCCTCTGCCTGTCGCAGATAGGTATTGGCTTCTTCGTAATTGCCCCGCTCAAAAATGGCCCGAAATGCGGCCTCAGTTTTATCGCCGATCGGGCGGGGTTGGGTGGTACGGAAGGGGTCCTTTGCCAGGGATGGGGCTGCTCCCAGGGTGATCAGCAAGCCCAAACCCAGGGCAACGGTCTTTCCCATCGCAGGAACATGGGTGTAGGCAGGGCGAAGGAGGACATTGAGTAAAGATTGGGGGCGGACTCTCATAGCAAATCGGGTTCCATCAACTCGCAAGGTTCGATCGTCAGTTTCTTGAAGAATACAGTTCGTGAATCATAACTCTGTGGCAAACCATGACACAGTGGGGCAACATAAAATATAGACTGCGGTTTCAAAATAGAAAACTCCAGCAAGACTAACTTTAGAATCCTGAAGTTGGGTAACAAGATGGGAACCAAGATAGGAAGGGAATCTTCCCTGCGGCTCATTTCCCATCTTCATGAGTCGAGTGATTTGACGCAACTCCTTCTCTGGAGTTCCAGTCATTCTTTTGAGTCGGTTCTCAGTCATGATTGAGGTCATGATTGAGGTCATGATTGATCCCTTCCACATTCACCTCGTTTCTCCGGTACGTTTTTAATGCTCTATCTCAGAAACCTGACCTACCATCCCCCCGCAACTCCCTTCCCGATCTTGAAAGATGTCACGTTAGAACTGGGTCCTGAGCAGTTAGGGTTGGTGATTGGTCCGAGCGGATCAGGCAAGACGACGTTATTGGAGATTCTGTCAGGGCTAGCGGAGAAAACGAACGGTGACATTCTCTGGCGGGAACAGGATCTCCTGCCGATTCACCTGCGGCAATTGGGGGGGCTGGTCTTTCAGTTTCCCGAACGCCACTTTTGTGGCGGCACCATTTTAGAAGAATTGCGGCTCGGACACCCAGAGTTAGGGTCCGGGCAGGTCCGGGAAGCTTTGAGTTCCGTTGGATTGGATCACCTCCCTCTTCACACGTCCCCCCATGCCCTCAGCGGTGGGCAACAGCGACGGCTGGCGCTGGCGGTTCAACTGATTCGCCAACCCTATCTCCTGTTATTGGATGAGCCAACTGCGGGCCTTGATTGGTCGATGCGGCAACAGCTTGTGAATTTGCTGGCAGGGCTGAAACGCCAGTGGAGTTTGCTGATTGTTACCCACGATGCAGGTGATTTGTTAGCGATCGCCGATCGCTGCTGGACCTTGCACCAGGGCCATCTGGAAGTTGCGGACCCCGCGACTTTAGGACGCACCTCTCAAACGGAATCGGTGGTGGGCTAACTCAAACAGGGCTGGTCTGGCCCAATTCGATCAGGAATTGCAGCGCTTTCACAATATAAGTGGCACAGATCGTCGAGGAACTGTCGTAGAACGATCGCCATGCCGCCGCCTTGTACTGGTCATATTGGGAGGCTTGAGCGGGACTCGAAGCGTGACCGCTTTGGCTGGCAAAGCGATCTAACCAGGCCAACCGAACCGCGTGACCGATCACCACATCCAGCACCAGATAATCTTCAATCTGGAGGTCCGGGTTGCGTTCCACCAGAGTAGACAGGGCTATCAAGGTCTCTACGTTGACATGCCGATACTCCGGAGCCTGGATCTTGTTTAGCAGGTGCTCTACTTGCAGGGCGAAGTTTTTCTCTCCCGGAGTCATCTCCGCCAAAATGGATTGACTATCAAGCCGATTGCGCCGCTCCAGTTTATCCCCAATCACCAACCCCTTACAGTGTTTCAGCAATCGCCAAACGCAGGGATAGAAGTCACGGGGGACGCGATTCAGGGAACCATCCCGTTGCCGCTTACGCAGCCAACTGCCGATCGCCTCCGGTTCGGGGGCTTCTTCCTGAACCACCCACTCGATCGCCTCCTGTTGCCGCAAATGCAGGGATTCTTGTTGGAAAACGCGCTGATTCAACCCAGCATAGGCTTCCAAAACACGACGCAGCCGTGACTTCACCTCAAAGGGGCTGAGTTGCATCAACTGTTCGTAGGCTTCATCCTGGGTGACATGCAGTTCTGAGGTGAGTTCTCCGGTGAGCAGCAAAATCAGGTAGCCCACCCGAATCGTTAACAAGCCCTGGAATAACTGAGGTTCTGCCTTAATCAACAGACCGATGTACAGCAGGATTTCCTGGGTCAGAACCCGATCGCGGATGTCTTCCCGGCAGAATTCCACAATCTTGTCGATAATTTCCTGGGGAGCCATTGGGCGATCGATCAGGGAGGCTTCACTGTAGGCTTTCCCCACTGTGATTTGCTTTTGCCGCACCAGAATATCCGTCACCGCATCGGACAGGGCAATATCCACCTTATTCAGCAATCCTGCGGCTCGCCGCACCACTGCCCATACCTGAGCCTGCCCCGCCTGGGTATAAACCTCCTGGAGCAGTTCCGCGACCGTGATCGGTTGATGGGGTCCAATCAAACGGGTATCAAATTCCAAACCCCGGAGCCGGACAAGATTTTGTAGCAGTTCAATTTGTTCGTACAGGTTGGCAGAGGTCTTTAAACTATTGAGCAACAGCCCGATATTCGTTTCACACTCCAGCAAAAACTCCTGGGTATGCCCCAGCGGCCAATTCTGGCTGGGGTCAAGGGCCAGGTAACGGCAATAGAGTGCCGCATCCTGAACGGGAGATTCCGAGAATTCAAAATCATGGAGGAAGTCAATTCGTTCGACTTTGGCAGTCAGCATGAGTTGGTTCAACCGACCCACCCGCACCGGAATGTTGCCACAGTGCCCTTCCCGAAGTTCCTGCATCAGATCCAGCAAAGCATCGCTGCCCGTTTCCAACATGGCTTCTGTGATCAGCAGGGGCATGGTGGGCCGCCCGACCTGATACCAGTGACGGTGGATGTAAGCGAGTTCGCTCTTGATCTTCGCTACCAGGAAATGATAGTCGAGGGTCAGGTAGAACTGTTGTAGATCCAGAAAGGAGGGGAGAAAGGCGATCGTCTCTCCCCGAATACAGAACAGTCGGGAAGTGGTGAGGCTCCGCAAGCGCCGTGTGGGGCGGCCTCCCAGCCCTAACTTATCATTGCGCCCAATCTGGGTATACACTCCCGCCAAGTCCCTCGCGTGCCGGACCTGAAGTGGCTCGACTTGATGGGGGGTTTGGGTGGTAATGCCAAAAGTTTCTAACTTGGCCTGAAGCGCTTCATTCTCTGCCAGCAGGGCAATCTGAACCACCGAGGAGCGATGGGGACCGATCGCCCGATGGCATCCCAGGGGATCGATGTCTCCGATCGCCACTAGCCCCTCCCGCAGAAGTTGCCCCAGGAAATAGAGACTCTGTGCCCAAACCAGGGGGATGTTCTCGTTTGGTAAACGGGACTGGCTGTAGGGTTTTTGCTTTTCCGCTGGAATCGCTTCTTTGGGCACGTAGTACAGTTCGGGCAAGAGCAACTGACCGTCCTGATTGACCAGCAATGATTCCAAACGCTCCTGGTACTCTGTCACTTGCTCTGCATCTCCCCGGAACAAGCCATCGAGGAGCAGGTACGTGAAGAACAGGGGCCATTCACATTCGATATGTTCGAACTGTTGTAGTTCCCAGGGTTCGTAATGTAGGCGGGAGGTGTCTTCGATGACAGTCTGGTGCCCGTCTCTCAGAAATCGCTTACACCCGTAACGCCCCTGGAGACTGCGAATGATTTTCTTCCGGGTGCGATCGACCAGATCGGGATCTTCCACTGCAAAGGCGGGATACCCAATCACACTCAGGAGGGCCGCATCCACCTCCTTCGAGTTAGATTCTCTGGGGAGTAAGGATTCCAGCAGCATGCGCGATCGGGCGATCTCGTCCGGCAACACATGGATCACCGATGCTTGCCCCCCATCAATGCCAAACAGATTCAAGCCATTCATGGCCTGAAGTGCGGCTTTTGCCATGCCGATCGAACTGGCATTCAGTTCAGGATTCCCATGATTGATTTTATTGCCCCGCTCCCAAATGCCGTAGTCGGGAGTGCGGTAGGCGCGTCCGATGTAGTAGACAAGGTTCTGGACAAAATTCACCTCGTCGATCGTGAAAATAATGCTCAATCCGGAAGCGGTCATCTGAGCCAGCATCAGCAAAAACAGAGACGTAGCATCCAGTTGTAAGTGGCCCCATTCCCCATCCCCCACGACCGTATCCCCCGTGGAGGTATCGTACTTGGCGTGCAGGGCATCTAGAGGAGATTGGGTGTGCTTGAAGCGCTCCACTTTGGAGGCTTGCCGCATCATGGCAAACAATAGCCCCCGCATGAGCTTAACCACGCTCTGTTCTAGTTCATAGCGGCGGCCTTGGTTATCATCCAGTTTGCGATAGGCGAGGGCCAGCCCCCAAACGGCCAGAATACTGTACACATTGTCCCGCACCCAGGCATCGGTATAGTCACCGTGGGCATTGACGGCGGTACTGGCGGGCAACAAGCCACTAATCGGATTCTGGCGGGCAAGAATGATCGTTTTGATCTGACCGTAGTAATCTTCAAGTCGCCCTGGCAAGTCAGATAGTTTTTGCATGACCAATCCAATAAAAGCAGAAAAGCAGGAGGGAATAGGATATTAAGAGGGCGAAAACAAGGGTCGCCTAAATCCTGTTAGCGCGGAGAGAACAAGAAAATTAGGTTCCGGAAGAATAAAATAAAAAATTTTAGGAAAAACTATCAGCGATCGAAATTTTCCTATTATCCCTTGTTTAAGAGGGGATCGCTGGGGAAAATTGCGAAATCAGGTTGGTCATCCCCAAGCTTGTTTTTCCCGTGACAGGTTCGCTTGGCAAAAAATCCTGGTCTTTTCTGGAAATCAAGAGGAGTGGGGCGATCGTCACTTTTTTTAGAGCAGGGTAAGCGGTAGAACCGCAATATTTCGTTATTTTTTGATAATGTTTGTGTGGAGCAGGCTGTCGTATTCTAATTCTTCTGTCGCAATGTTTGAATAAAGCATGTGTATGAAGTTATGAATCTTCTAAGGTTCAGGTACTTTCCCCTGTCAAGCGTTTGAAGGCATTCATAAGAGTGGGTTATGTCTCAAATCCCCGAAACATCATTCGTGTTGGGAGTCCCTGTTCATTTGCTCAGGGATTACAAAGGCTGGTTAATTTCACGGTTGCAGCAGAAAATAGGTGCCCACGTTGTCACCTTGAATGCGGAAATGACGATGCAGGCGGAACAAAATCCAGCCCTTGCACAAGTTATCTCCCAGGCTGACTTAATTATTCCAGACGGCTCCGGTATCGTTTTTTATTTCTGGCTTCAGGGGATTCAACTTCATCGCTGTCCCGGCATTGAGTTGTCGGAAGCCCTCATTCAACATGCTGGCACGACTGAAAAATCCTGGGCTGTTTTTTTCTATGGGGGGCAACCCGGTGTGACGACCCAGGCAGCAAAGCGCTGGCAAGAAGCCTATCCTGATTTGCAAGTTGCTGGGGCATGGCATGGCTACCTGTCAGTAGAAGAAAAGGCTGAATTACAAACAACGCTGAAGGAGAAACAGCCCCGGATTATTCTGGTTGGATTAGGGGTTCCCCGTCAGGAACTCTGGATTGCAGAGCACCGTTCCCTGTGCCCTAATGCCATTTGGATCGGGGTGGGAGGCAGCTTTGATATCTGGGCCGGAGTGAAGTATCGCGCTCCTCTCTGGCTCCGTAACATTCACCTGGAATGGGTTTACCGTTTGTATAAAGAACCCTGGCGGTGGCGGCGCATGCTGGCGCTTCCTCAATTTGCTTGGCGATCGATCCGCCATCGTTTGACCCAGAAACAGCCAGTGCGGCAGGAGTTGCTGGTCAAGAAGTGAGGGAAGGCAGAGGGCAGAAGGTAGTTTTCCTTCTGCCCTCTGCCTTCTGCCTTTCCCCTAAAATGCTCGACTAATTACATCTGCAACAACTTGTGTTACGGAATCGTACATCACAACATTTGATCCCATCACAATCAAGTCATATTGGGTGGAGACATTCAAGTAGGAATTGACCGTTTTGGGCAGAAAAACTTTTTTCGCAATTCCCGGAGGCAATGCTTTGCCCCTCGCGAGTCGCTTTTGGATTCCGGGTGGCAGGGAAGATACTTGACCTGCAATCGTACTTCGGGTTTGGGTATCCAAAATATTATTCCGAACCGTCGTGCCATTGAGTAGTTGACTGAGTTGGGTCCGTTGAGTGCCCGTGAACACTGGAAGAGATTGGGCGGGAGTTGTAGTTCCCCCGTTTCGATTGGAGTTCACTCGTTCCGTCGGTTTGCCTTTTCCATGTTGCGGTTTTGCATCAACGGGCAATCCCCAAAAACTACCGAGCAGAACCAATCCCAGTAAGGGTACACAATACTGCTTCCACTTTGTCATGACGATACCTCAGAAATCATTCTCAAAGACAAGGATCTATGACTCCTATCTTTCCCAAAGAGTTGCAGCAAGCCATCCCTTCCTGATTCGCTGCATAGAAATTTATTCATTCGCGTAAATTTACACATTTCTGAAAGTAACTGAGTTACAGAAACCACTAACCCTCAGCCAACTTTCTCAGGACGATCGGCAACCTAACCGATCTACAACACCTGCGAGGCAACTTATCCTGACAGCATGATTGCTGAAAACACCCTTTACGCCAAGCTCAAACAAGTTTGGGGCTATGATCAGTTTCGATCGCCTCAGGACGAGATTATCCGTACCCTCCGGACCGGGCGGGATTCCCTGATCCTGATGCCGACGGGTGGCGGGAAATCCCTTTGCTTTCAACTGCCCGCCCTCCTACAACCGGGTTTAACGCTGGTGGTGTCGCCCCTGGTGGCCCTTATGGAAAATCAAGTTCAGGTGCTTCAAGAAAAACACCTTCCAGCAGCTTTACTTCACAGCGAGTTATCCGGCCATCAACGCCGCCAGATTTTACAGGCCACCCGTCAGGGAAAACTGCGTCTCCTCTACCTCTCCCCGGAAACCTTGCTGAGTCAGCCTGTATGGGACGTACTATGCGAACCTTCCCTACCGATTTATCATCTGATTCTGGATGAGGCCCACTGTCTGGCCCAATGGGGGGAAAGTTTCCGTCCAGCCTACTATCGTCTGGGGGCCGTGCGCCCTGCCCTGCAAGCCCTGAAGCCCCATCAACCCCGAATCACGATCGCCGCCTTCACTGCCACCGCAAATCCTCATGCACAACAGACTATCCAGCGAGTGCTGCAACTTCGACAACCCAAAGCCTTTCGCCTCAGTCCCTACCGTCCCAACCTCTCCCTCTCCGTCAAAGTTGTCTGGACTCCGAGGGGCCGTCGTCAGCAGTTACTACAGTACATCCGGGCCAGACAAGACCAAACGGGCCTCGTTTATGTACGGACCCGCCGAGATAGTGAGGAACTGGCGGACTGGCTCACCGAAGAAGGATTCCCAACCGCTGCTTATCATGCGGGATTGGGTGCGTCCGATCGCCGCCGAATTGAACAAGCATGGCTGAAGGACGGCATCCGTTTCGTGGTCTGCACCTGTGCTTTTGGCATGGGAATTGATAAACCGAGTTGTCGCTGGATCATCCATCTCCATGCGCCGCTCCTGTTGGCAGAATATGTGCAGGAAGTCGGGCGGGGTGGTCGAGATGGTCAGCCCGCCGAAGCCCTCACCCTGATCAGTGAACCCACAGGTTGGCTGGACCCAGAGGATCGGCAGCGGCAACAGTTTTTTCTGGAGAAGATTCGATCGCAGCAACAAACTGCCCGCAAACTCGCCCCCCGACTTCCACCTCAAGGTGAGGTGGCGACGATCGCCCGCCAATTCCCAGACGGAGCGCTTTCCCTCTCCTGGTTACACAGTACAGGCCAACTTCACTGGCAAGATCCCTTTCACTATCGGTTGAAGCAGGGGAATGTTGCTCAGGGGGCGATCGATCTCAATCAGCAAGCGGCTCAGGAAATGACCCAATACCTCCACACCAAAGAATGCCGCTGGCGCTTTCTCCTCCGTGCCTTTGGCTTTACGACTGAAGCGGAAGGGTTCGCCTGTGGACATTGTGATAATTGCGCCTAGAGAATTACTCCTACCGCTTCTCAATAATGCCACCCCCCAGCAACACATCCCCGTCGTACCAAACGGCAGCTTGACCGGGAGTGACCCCGAACTGAGGCTCGTCGAAGACAACCTTGACCCGATCGCCTCCCTCATTCGCCTCCACCGGAATCACTGTCACTAGGACGGGGGCAGACCGATAGCGGACCTGAACCTCCGCACGAATGGGAGCCGTAGGAGGGGCGATCGACACCCAATTCACCCGCTGCACCAGGCAATCCATATCCTGAGCGCAGGTACGATCGCCCACAATGACCCGATTCCGAGCGACATCCAGGCCGACCACGTAGAGGGGGTCACTGTGGGCAATGCCTAACCCCTTGCGCTGACCGATCGTATAGTGATGAACCCCTTCGTGCTGGCCCAAAACACGGCCCTGTTGGTCCACAATATCGCCCTGAGTTGGGGTGATGTACTTATCCAGAAATGCTTTCATTGAGCCGTGAGATTCAATTAAACAGAGATCCTGACTTTCTGGCTTGTCCGCAGTGTGCAGGTTGAACTCGGTGGCAATGCGGCGTGTTTCCGTCTTGGGCTGTTCTCCTAAGGGAAAGAGGGTCGCTGCAAGCATTTCCTGGCTGAGGTCATACAGGAAATAGGATTGATCCTTACTGCGATCGACCGCACGGCGGAGTTCGTAGCGCCCCGTGCTGGAGTTGTGGGTGATGCGGGCATAGTGTCCGGTGGCAATGCGATCGGTGCCCAGATGCGATCGGGCATAGCTGAGCATAGGGCCAAACTTAACCGCCTTGTTGCATTGGGAACAAGGGAGGGGCGTAATGCCATCCCCATAACCTGCCACAAGATAATCCACAATATAAGTCTGGAACACGTCCCGACTATCGACAATGTGGTGAGGGATATTGAGGTCTTCACAAAGACGGGCTGCATCCACCATGCCTTCTGAGCAGCACTGCCCCTTTCCTTTCATTAACCAGAGGGTCAACCCGATGACTTCATAGCCCTGCCGATAAAGCAATGCTGCCGCAACAGAACTATCCACGCCGCCCGACAAACCCACCACAACCTTGTTCATGAACCGTAAAGACTGTTAATGTGTGCATCTCTAGGCTAGCATTTGTAATTTTCCATGCTAGACTTGCCGCAAAATCTGACGGTAGGTAGGTTCTAGTGGGAGTGAAGCACATGGACAAGCAGCAAATCAGGGATGGGGGATGGGGCATTAATTTTTACTTACAGGTGGGGTCGAAGTTACTGGTGTCTGGAATCGTGGGTGGTGCGATCGTTCTGGGCTATCCTATTCCCTCCGAAGCAAATCCAGACTCAATTTATGACGGATCAGTGGATTCCTTTTTTCCCTCTAGTGGAACAGAACCCTTTGTCTACGGTCAAGCCCTACCCGCCCCCACGCTCCTCCCCCCCTCTGCTCCACCCGTCGATTTAACCTACCAACGCTCAGATTTGCCAGCAGTTGGAATTCCCCTGGCCCCCTATGGTTCCCCTCCCCCTTCCAGCATGGGAGCCGGAGGAGGGAGTTCCCTGACGGCGAATGCTTTGAACTACGTCATTGTGGACAGTCGGGATACGTTGGTGCTGCAACAGGTCCGGGCGATCGAACCTCGTGCTTACTTCAAACCGCTTGCAAATGGGCAGACAGTGATCCAGGCAGGAGCTTTTACCAGTTTCACCCGTGCAGAACAGCGGGTCCGGGAATTGCAGGGCGCGGGAATTGGGAATGTCACCCTTGCGATCGCCGAGGGGGGTGATCCCTTTGTGACTCCTGGCTTTCCAACAACCCCTAACCCTGACACTGGAATTGGTGTAGTCCCCGTGACTCCAACCCCAACGTTTCCCGGCACTCCCACCGATCTCAGCTATCGCCCCAGTATTCCTTTGAATGCCAACGCCTACTATGTTGTAGTGCCCACTCGTCGGGAAGACCTAACAGCGACGGGTCGCCGTATCGTGCAACTGGGGCAAAACAGTTTAAGTTATGGCGCAATTCAGGCCCGTCTTTCGCCCAGAGGACCCCATGTGGCTGTGGGGCCTTTCACAGAGCGGGGATCAGCGGAAACCTGGACTCGCTACCTGAGGGAGGTGGGACAACTGGACGCACGGGTGTTCTACGGTCGCTACGATTCCCAGAGTGCTATTAATTTTTAGACTTCCTACTCGCGATGACCCTTTCAGCTACCGTTGTCGTCACTGCTGAACAAATGCGGGCGATCGAAGGGCGGGTATTTGCCGCAGGAATGCCCGTCTCCGCCCTTATGGAAAAGGTCGGAGGTTTACTCAGCCGCCGGATTCAGGCACTTTTTCCCCAGGAGCGATCGCCCCAGGTTGGGGTGCTGGTAGGTCCGGGGCACAATGGCGGGGATGCCCTGGTCGTGGCACGGGAACTTCACTTTCGGGGATATAGAGTCAAGATTTACAGCCCGTTTACGAAGTTGAAGGAACTGACAGAAGCCCATGCCCAGTATGCGAAAAATTTGGGTGTTTCCTTTTTGGATTCCGTTGTGGAGTTGCAGGGTTGCGATTTTCTTGTGGATGGGTTGTTTGGGTTTGGCCTCACTCGGAACCTGGAAGCTCCGATCGCCCCTGCCATTGATCAAATCAACCAGTTCCAAAAACCGATCGTCAGTATCGATCTGCCCTCTGGCTTACAGACAGATACGGGAGTGATGCTGGGAACTGCAATACGGGCAACCCATACCCTGTGTTTGGGTCTCTGGAAGCAAGGACTGTTACAGGATCACGCCCTGGAATTTGTAGGTCACGCTGAACTGCTTGAGTTTGATCTACCTTCAGCGGATATTGAGGCGATCGTGGGCACAACTCCCGCCGTTCAGCGGGTCACTCCTGCCTGGGTTCATGCCCACTTGCCTTTACCCCGCCCCGCCAGTACCCATAAATATCGCATGGGCCATCTGTTACTCATTTGCGGGTCTGAACGGTATGCCGGAGGTGCAATCCTCACAGGGTTGGGAGCGAGGGCCAGTGGAGTAGGGATGTTATCGATCGCCGTTCCTGCTTCCCTCAAACCCTTGTTAGTAGCCCAACTCCCTGACGCGCTGATCCTTGGCTGTCCGGAAACGGAAACGGGGGCCATTGCCCATCTGCCACCAGAGGTTGAGTTATCCAAGTTTCAAGCCATTGCCTGTGGTCCCGGTCTGACAACGGATGCGGCAGCGATCGTGAGAAGTGTTCTGGCAAGCGATCGGCCTCTGGTGCTGGACGCGGACGGATTGAATGTCTTGGCTCAAATGGGAACAATTCCCACCCTGGCCTGCCGCAGAGCGATGACGGTCCTGACCCCGCATCAGGGAGAATTCCAGCGGTTATTTCCGGACCTGGGAAATGGCCTGACTTGCCGAGTCACAGCGACCCGCGCGGCCGCCGAACAATCGGGGGCGATCGTGCTGCTCAAAGGTGCCCGTATCACCGTTGCAAATGCGGATGGACAGGTTTGGATTAACCCAGAGAGTACGCCAGCCCTGGCACGGGGAGGAAGTGGAGATGTGTTGACCGGGTTGACGGGAGGCTTCCTGGCCCAGCATCTCGTGCGAGGAACCCCCCTTCCGGGGGAAACGGCGGTGGTCACAGCGGCCTGGTGCCATGCCCAGGCAGGCATCCGTGCGGCTCACGATCGGACAGAATTAGGGGTTGATGCAGTGACGTTGGGGCATTATTTAGCAACTGCCCTGATGGGGTAGAACCACGCCATAGTGCTATGAGGATGTGATCTCATGAACATTCTCTTCCCAATTTTGCCCATCAAACGGCACAACCCGAAATTGAGCTAAGACATCGCCATCCAGACACCGCACATTTACATCAAACCCGTCAGGATGGGAGCGGGGCCGATAAAAGGAATGAATTCCACAGGTGCGGCAGAACAGATGTTTGGCGGTTCCAGTATTAAAGGTATAGGTAGACAGGGCTTCGGACCCCTGTAACAGGGTGAAGCGATCGGCAGGAACAATCAGGTGCAAAAATCCCTTCATCCGACAGATTGAGCAGTTACAATCCACAGCTTCCGGCTCATCCACCACGACTTGAAACCGCACCGCTCCACAATGGCATCCCCCTGTGTAAGTAGTCGGTTGAGCCATCCCAATCCCTCCTTACAACAGAAAATCTGAGAACCCATCTGAAGGGGACTGAGGGGGATGGGAATGAACTGAGTGTTTCGGCAACTTTTCGGGTTGGAGATGGTAAACGGGGTGAACGTCCGTTTGAGCAGGTTCGGCATCGGAAGCCGGATGGGGATGGGAATGAACCGAGTGTTTCGGCAACTTCGCAGGTTCTACATGGTAGACCGGGTGAACCGCTGGTTGATGCTCGATCGTCTCCCGCAGATGGGTAGTTGTTTCTGCCATCTGGACAATCACAGCCTGAGCCTTGTCTAACTCAGCTTGAAGATGGGCTGATTTTTCTAACTTGGCCTGTAAGTCCTGAATTGTGGCCTTTGTTTGCTCTAACTCGGTTTGAAGTTGAGCCACAGCCTTAACTTCTCCCTGAAGTTTCTTCACCAGCGCTTTCTGTTCTTTCAAACTGCTTTCCAGGGTCGTAACCTCTTCCCTCAGCGCTTGCTCACGAGATTGGGAAGCCTGAAGTTGGGCTTGCAGGTCCGCCACGATCGCCGCAGTTTCCGGAGATGGCTCTGTCGGTTGCCCCTCTCCTGTCGCTCCGTTCTCAGAAACGGTTTCCGTAATCGTTTCTGTGACGACGACAGCCTTTACTTCCACGACCGCATCTGTCTCTGTCCCCTCTTCAGGTTCGTGATTCTTTTGAACCTCTTCTCGAAGTAAGTCCCCTAGCCGTTTCCTTGCCATCACTGCCTCCAGTCTCGTTTAATTTCATCGGCAACCCGTCGATAATCAGCCTCCGCTTCACGGGCATTTTTCCCGTGCCATTGACTGATCGGCACTCCATCCAGTGCAGCCCGCTCATGGGCTTTGTAAGCCCGCACAAAAGCATGACAGGCAGGAATCCCTAATTCCATCAAGGTATTTTGGGCTTCCAGCGCTTCCCCCAAACTACGGGGATCAACGCGAGTTAACAACACTCGATGAGCTGTTTTGCTAGGAATTACCGCTTGTTTCACCGTTTCCACCAGGGCTGCCAGATCCATTGGAGCGGGTGGAGTCGGCAGAATGAGGTAATCGGCAACAGCGATAACCGAGTGGAGTGTTTTAGACTCTAGAGCCGGAGGGGTGTCTACGACAATCAAATCATAGCCGATCGCCGATCGGAGGTTGACCAACAGTTCAGGATTTGTTTCCTGAGACAGATCAAACCCCAATTTTTGCCCGCCCCGATCGGCCCACCAGGAGGCAGACCCTTGAGGATCGGCATCCACCAGTAAAACTTTATAGTCAGATGCCATCATGGCAGCTAAATTAATCGCTGTCGTGGTTTTCCCGACTCCACCTTTCCCATTAAAAACAACCAAAATTTTGGCACGCGAAGGGGAAGCATTCACAGACGATCGGCCTCGCTCACAAGCAACAATCCATGCTGGCTAGAGCATTGTAGACCGCTTTCGCATGAATCTTCATCAATGTAGGAAAATTTTGATTTTGGGTCATGGATCACTCATGACCCATGACCCATTCCCTACTTATTCGGCTTTCCATCCGTTGCCCCTAGATATTTGCGTAAATCACTACACACCTGCTGATAAAGCGTTCTATCTTCACCCTTCAGACCCATAAGAACATAGAGTTTTACCTTTTCTTCCCGACCTTTTAGGGAATGTTCTCCCACATAGTTCACATCTACCTGGTCCTGTACTAAGTCAAATAGGGATTCGGTGATTAGAATGTCGGTCCAGAAATTTTTTGTCATCCCTTCGACCCGACTGGCAACGTTTACTGCATCTCCGATGACTGCAAATTCCCGTCTCCGATAGGAACCGATGTCCCCTGCAATGAGTTCTCCATAATTCAACCCAATCCCATTAAAAAAGAGAACTTTACCCTCTTGCCGCCACTGTTTACGAAGTTCATGGAGTGCTTTACGCATCCCCAGAGCAGCGTGAATCGCATTCATCGCATCAACTTGGGGTCCCTGGGAAATGGGAGAACCAAATTCTGCCATCACCGCATCCCCAATGAACTTATCCAGGGTGCCTCCCGTTTCTAAAATCGGTTCCACCATTGCATTAAAGTAGGCATTCAACTGTTCTACTAAATCTTCTGGGTCAAGTTGGTAGGACAGGGTTGTGAAGGCACGAATATCGCAGAACATAATGGCAGCTTTAATCTTGCGCCCTTTTAACAGGTTTTGAAAGTCATCGGAATGTTTAATGAGAATTTCATGAACGATCGGGGCTGCCACATACCGTTCCAGGGTGCGGCGGAGGCGGAGTTGCTCAAGCTGACCTGCAATCGCGCCCGTTGTTAAATAGGAAACTCCCCCCAACAAAATGGTCATCATGGGAACAGCAGTGGGCAAGAACAGCCGCCCGTAGGCGAAGTTGCCATAACTGAAAACGCCCCAGGCAAGGGCAATCCCCACCGCCCAGAGGAAGCCCCGCACCGATCGCTTGGAGGTACGACTGAGGACAATTCCTGTGCCAATTACCAGGCAGAAGGTCAGAAAACCTCGCTGGATAGGGGTGGCTGGGAAATCGGCGATTGCCCGATTCTCTAGCAACGTTGCCAGGGCGTTGGCATGAATCGCAATCCCCGACATACTATCGAAGGGAGTGGTTTGGAAGTCTTGAAGTTCCTTGGCAGTAGGGCCAATCAGTACAATTTTGTCCTTAAATCCTGGAGCATAAATCTTCCAATTGGTAGGCACCAGGATGTTCCAAAACGAGAGGCTATTGAAGGTATTCTCAGGCCCATAGAAAAAGATGCTTCGGTCCTGAGGGGGAACAAACGGCACACCGGAGGCTTTCAGGGTTGCGGTGTAAAAGGAAGAAATCGCCTGATCGAGTTTCAGGGGGCGTAGTAACTCTAATTGATGGCGATCGGCAAGACGATGTAATTTGTTATCCGCCTGGAGAGGAAAATTGATGAGGCCCAGAGTCAGGGGAATGTCCGGGAAAAGCGCTTCGGGTGATTCGATGCCCTGCTCAAGCCCCGCAACGGTTGCCGATGCGACATGTTGAGCCGCTAAAATGACACGGCCCTGATAACGCTGTAAAACCTCGCGTAGGCGTTGGTCATCTTCTGGCCCGTAGATACTGGGCGTGGTAAACAGCACGTCTACGGCAACGACTTTGGCCCCTGCTGCCATCAACTTCTCGATCGCTTCTGCGTAGGCTGCCCGCCTCCAAGGCCATTGCTCAATATTTTTCAAACTGGCAATCGGTTTGGGAATGCGGCTGTTTTCTGCTCCCTCCGTAAAGGAATCGCTATCCATTTTGAGGATTACGATTTCTGAAGGAGGAGTGACCGGACCCCGAAACTTGAAGAAGGTACTGCGAGTTTGTAGCTCCAGGGATTGGAACAGAGGAGTTTCAACAGCCGTGACGATCGCCCCAACGATCGCCCAAAATCCAATCAACCCGTACCCTAAAGTAGTCAAATTCCACAGATTTTTCAGTCGCTTAGAAAGCGTAAGCCCTGTGGCAGCCGATGTCGGTTTGGAAGGGGAAACTGGAGAAGTCATGATGAAGGGTAAAAAATGCCTACCGTAACCCTGTAGAGGGGCTTCATAGGAACCCCTCTACCATCGTTTCAATCTGCTAGAAGGGTAAACCAGGAATTCCTGGAATTCCTGGAACTCCAGGCACCGAAACGCCAGGAATATCAATCGGAAAGGGCACTCCTGGAAAGAGACGACTGAAGCTACTCTGTACCTTATCAATGCCAGGAATTTGAACGTTAAATCCGGTGAATAGTGCCCCCCGGAGCAGGGCTTCAAACTCTTGCTGACTCAGTTGAGCTACGATAGGTTCCCGTCCCGGTTGCACCGTTGCTTTTTGTCCAGATTTAAGAACGATCGAGGGCTTTACAGAAAACGGTCTCGCCGCCGGATCGACGGATGGCGCAACAGCGGGATGGGTGGGTTTGGTCTGTTTCAAGAGCGATGGGAGTCCGGGAATGAGATCATCAGGAGCTTCTGGGTCCGTGTTCCCAAGATTGGCTGGATCTACAGCAACTTCTCCCTCTAACACCTTCACTTGAGTCTGGTTCTGCTCGTCTACTTCAATCAGATAGGTAGTCCCTCGAACCCCCGTGACAACGGAAGCGGTACAGCCATTGACCGCTCCATTAATCAGCAAGGTGCCCCGTTGCAGCCGAGCACATTTTTGGCCGACGGTGAGGGAGGAGTTGGGGGCAAGCCGAGCGATCGCCCCATTGTTAAACGTCAGTTGGGCGCGGGCTTGCCCAGTACGGACCCGTTGACCTGTCTTGGCCTGATCATTGACCTTTGCCTGTTGCCTTTGGATATAAACCTGACTGCCATCTACGATTTCAGCAACGGTTGCCAGGGTAATGCTGCTCTGGGCGATCGACGGTGTGCCCTGGAGCGTCACCACCAGGACACAACAAAGGACACTGAGAAAAACCTGAAAAAACTTCTGGAGAAATTGGCGTGATTTGAGAAACGATTTTGTCCTGGTTGGACTGAACAGGTGGGATAGAGACATGATTTAGTGACGATCAGGAGGAATACAGCTACTTCTTCATCCCACAACCGTAGCAATCCTGATCCTCTGTCAGGAAACCATCATCATTTCAGTTCCTCTCCATGCGGAAATCGTGCTGACCAGAAATTAAAACAGCGGCAGACTGAAGCTGATATTGACACTTAAAATTGAGCCATTGAAATTAACGGTGGAGTTGGAAGATGCCCCAAAGCTATAGCCCCCCAGGATGTTAATTCGACTTTCAGGGGTGAGACGATAACTGAGACGGCCCAACACTTGCTGGTAGGTGTCATTCCGTTGCTGTTGAGTAAAGTCTGTGAGGGATATCTGATATTCCAACCCCGCTTGCCAATTAGGGTCAACGTCGTAGCTTAACCCCAGGGAAAAATAGTTGATCACTCGACTCCGACTACTGGGATCGGCAAAACTAACCCGGAATTGGTAGAAGGTATCCAGGTTCAAGCGATCGGCGATCGGGTCCGTGCGCCCCACCTCTAAACGGATCGAGTGATCATCTAAAAATTGTTCCCCCGACTCCACCGTGAAGAGACGCTGGTTGACCCAACTCAGTTGCCCATACATGCGGGGCGAGAGTTGCTGATAAACTCCCCCTGTAAACAATAGTTCGTTGTAGCTGAATTGGGATTGGTTGAAATAGCGAATCACATTTCCGCTGGCAGAGGCAACGAAGTAGGTTTGGGGACCGAGGGCAGGAGCGGCCCAGAGGGTAAATCCCCCTCGAACCAGGTTGTCGTCGATCGGGTCAATGCCCGAAAAAATGTTGCTGCTCCTCAGATAGTCAACTCGTCCCAAAAGATAAACGCTGGGTTGGGGGCGAGGGGGAGGTTGGACCTCCAATTCTTGCAGCCTCAGGATACCCAACTCTGGGTCTATTAATGGCTCTGAACCCTCTGGTGTACGGTTGGGTTGGAGTGGAAGGGGATTCTCTGTTGGGTTTGTCTGGCTGACCGAGAATGGATTGGATGCGATCGTGGTGTTTGTGAATTCTATGGAGGGAGAGGATTCTGGGGAACTGGGACGTGGCTCCGTTAAAAGTTGGGCCGGAAGACGTTGCAGGATTTGTGAACAAAGGGTGTCCTGGGTTTTGAGAAAGCAAGGTTCCCTATCCCGTTGAGCGACAGAGGAAAGCTGTTTCTCTGAATGGTTGGATGCAGGTTCAGATCTGTGAGTTGGTTGGTCGAGGGGGGCGATCGTTCCTGCTATCAACTCGAAGGGAACATCAACAGACTGATCAAGGGGTTGAACTGGAAGGGTATGGGGTTCCGGTTGAATGGGGGCAGCCCGACTCGCCACGTCTGCCGTTAACCCTGACCCCGCTAGCATCAAAATGGAACTGATGGCGAACCCAAGTCCAAAGCAGTTTCGAAGATTCAAGAGATGCCAATTCCCAACCATTCTGAAGGATGCTGCAAGGAATTTACCTGCTAAAACAGGTTCTTTATCTTTATAGAAAATGTATGAAGTGCCGAGAGGATATGGACTCATGGTTTCTAACGTCGGCTATGCTATGAGTAAAGATTGGCCTTGGACCTTGCCAGCCTATAGGCTATCCCCTAATGCGTCAGTTAATGCATTCATTTCCTGCAAATTTTTTATGTAGTCATGAAAAATCATCTACTTATATAAAATTTTTTGCAAAGTAGGAACTGTTCTTAGGAGAGAGAGTCTAATCGATCAGGGTTGTTAGAATTTTAAGTAACTCATTTTTCTCTTTCCAGAAAAACTAAATTTGCACTTAACAGCGATTTTCCCATTTACCGCTACTAGGGAGTCAATCTAAGAAATTTATCGGAAAAATTGCCTGAGAAACTTGTATCTATCTGGATTGACCTCTCTTGCTTATCTTGAGATTTTCTTCTCTTCCAAAACATCCTGATGGGGGGATCAGAAGTGACGGATAGTTCTCTAGCATCTTTCTCCCTCCCCGATTGAGCAATTATTGATATCGCGTCTCTTGTTTCCTGTTCCTCGTTGAGTTGAGCCTTGCAGTTTGCCTGTTCTGGAGTTGCTCCTATGTTTCGTCCTTGGGTTATTTTGATGACGGCTGCACTCACCAGTGCAGTTTCTCTACCGTGGGGTGCTGCATTGGCGGAGCCTGTTCCCCTCTCCCGTGCGGTGGTTCAAAACATCCGGAATCAGGTTCGCCTGCTGCCCCAAAATCAGGCTCCTCGTTCTGCCAGGGTTTCCGATGCCCTGACTCCGGGAGATGCGCTGGCGACGGCAGTAGCGTCCCTGGCAGAATTACGCTTTAATGACGGCTCACTGGCCCGCGTCGGGGAACGGGCAGTTTTTCGGTTTGTCGCGAAGACTCGTACTTTTGAACTCTCGAATGGGACAGCATTATTTCTAATTCCCCCCAAACGGGGTGGAACGCGGGTTCGTACCCCTAACGCCACTGCTGGAATTCGAGGGTCCGCCCTGTTCGTTCGCTATAACCCTGATACCGACACGACGATCGTTGGGGTTCTTACGAACAATCCAGAAGGGCCAATCGTGATTACAAACAACGATGGCTCCCAGTCCCAACCCCTACGGGCGGGCGAGATGGCAGTCGTGATTCAGGGGCAAATTGGGCGAGTGTATCAGTTTGACCTGTCCCAGTTCTATCAGACTAGTGAGTTAGTTCGAGGGCTGAATCTAAATCAGGCTCCTTCGCCTCAAGAGTTAACAGGCCCAGAGGCAGACATTGCCCAGGTACGGGGAGAAACATCAGAAGCATTGACGGGTCAATCCCCCCTCAGTGGGGCAGTCGTACTGGTCAACCCTGACTTTATTCGAATGGGCAACAATGGACAAACTCCAGTTCCTGGCAATGGAATTGGGATTCCCAATCCCCTTCGGGAGAGTATCGGTGTTGAATCCCTGTTAAATGCTGGCGAAACAAGGGTGAATTCTCCCGCATTGGCTGCCCCCGCGTCAATCGGTAGCCCTGCTGTGGGAACAGGAACCGCAACATCCAATCCTGCCAATGACGGAGCCTCTCCAGGAGGCAGTGCTACGGGTGGAGCCTCTCCAGGAGGCGGTGCTACGGGTGGAGCCT
>JANRKG010000146.1:0-13179 GCA_033763635.1 Leptolyngbyaceae cyanobacterium bins.59 | reverse complement strand
TACTGGGTTTGATGTCCCGATGTAAGACCGGGGGACTGAGTTCATGGAGATAGATCAATGTATCCAGGAGTTGTGCAGCGATTCGTCGCCCTTCCTTTTCCGTAAATCGCCGCCCTTCCGCTAGCCAGGTCTGAAGCGATTTACCGGGAATATATTCCTGCACCAGGGCAAAGCAGGGGAGACTTCCCGCTTCTCCTTCCATTGCAAAAGAGTCCAGGTAAGCGGGAATTCGAGGATGAGCCAACTGACGAAGAACCTGGGCCTCTCGTTCAAACAGTTTTAGATCCTGCCACTGCAAATGGGGGCTGAAGGGCAGCAATTTCACAACACATTGTTGTGGGGGATCGCTTGCGAGATCTTCGGCAAGCCAGGTCTGACGACTCGCTTTCTCGGCTAGTTTTTCCTGCAACTGATATCGTCCCTGTAACAGATTGCCTTTCATGACGATCGCTCCAACCAGTTCTGAATCACCTGAGCTAGCCAAATTCCCTCCGCTTCCGAAAGGTGGGGGAAGACCTCGTAGCGATGGCGTTTGGTGTAGATTACCAATCCCTCACGGGCAACAGCTTCAACTCGCTGCACGTTCCAGGTCTGCCCAATTGAATTAGCAGGTTGGAGATCTACCCCTCTTCCTGCTTTCATCAGACAAAAGTAACCATTGGGTGGATTCAAGCTTTTCCCAATGGTGAGGTGTTGCTGACCGAAGTGGTGCCAGAGAGTATGGCGCAGATTGTGATTGACCCGAACCAGTTCCCCTACAATATTCTTTCCCAGAGCGAAGAAAATAGGTAGCACGAGCAGTAGCAAAATCAAGATGCTGATCCAGTTTTCGTACAACTGAGTCAGCAACCAGAGAAAGCCCAGCAAGAGGGTGCAGAAGGGAATCAGGAGGAGTGGCAACAATCCCAGAGCCATCATCAATTTAAATCCCACTTCTACAAGGCTCCAGAGGGACCACGACTGACAGGGCACCTGAATCAAAAGCTCAGATTTCGATTCCTGAACCACGATCCGGCTCCTGGCGGGTTGAGCAACCTTGCTTTTTAGATTGCCGAACCGCCCTGTTTGGAGTGCTTCCAGAGCCTCCCCTGCAAACGAACAGCGCTGGGATAGATCGGGATCAGTCAGAAATTCAATCCAGTCAATCAGGGTGGACTGGAGACTAATTCGATCGCGAAACTGAATCCTCAGATTGTTTTGGGGTAGATCGGCTGGAGCAATCCCCGTTAGGAGATGGATGAGGGTTGCCCCCAGGGCATACAGGTCGGATGCAGGAACGGCTTTACCCCAAAACTGCTCTAAAGGAGCGTAGCCTGCGGTGCCGACGATCGTAAATGTCATCCCCTCAACCACTGCTGGGTCTTGCACAGCCCCAAAATCCACGAGATACACCTGTTCATCCTGTCTCCAAATTAAGTTGCTGGGCTTAATGTCCCGATGGAGAACCGGGGGGCTTTGCCCATGCAGGTAGGTCAAAATGGTGAGAACCTGGGCTGCGATCGAGCGGATCTGTGCTTCTGAAAAGTGATACCCCTGGTCCAATTGCTCCTGGAGGGATTTCCCTGGAATATAGTCTTGTACGAGAACGAACCAACATAGGCCATCTCCAACATTCCGATCCAGAGAAAAGTGATCCCGATAGCGAGGAATACAGGGGTGATTCAGGGTTTGTAAAACCTGAGCTTCCCGCTCAAAAAGTTTTAACTCGTCCCATTGCAGTTGGGGATTAAAAGCCAGTAGCTTGACAACCACAGGTTGGGGGGGATCATGCGCCCTATCCAGAGCCAGCCAGGTTTGCCGACCGACCGGAAGATCTGCCAGGACGGAAGACGATTGCTGTCCCAAACGGTGTTGCAGGGAGTAGCGTTGCTGAAGGACTTGGGTTGCCTGGAGCATAGCTTTAATGCGTGAAATTACGAGTCACTACTCAGGAAACCAAGCAATTTCCGAAGAGTTCCTCCCCCGCAAAAAAGATTGCATTACTTTAAAGAAGACATGCCTCGTGGGCATTCACTCATTCCCTGCCAGAAAAACTTTCCTGCCATTTCCCATTCCCCATACCCATTACCTACCCTGTCCATGTTCAACCCCCTTAAATCCACCTACTCATTCATCTGGAAAAATCGTGTTGCGGATTTGCCTCAAGCTGAGTGGGATGCGATGGCCCTCCCCCTGAAGACTCCCTTCTTTGAATGGGAGTGGTTGCACAACTTAGAAAGCTCTGGTAGTGCCACTTCTCACGCTGGATGGACTCCCCATCACCTCACAGTTTGGCGAGAGAGAAAGCTCGTGGCAGTGGCCCCCCTCTACCTGAAGGACCATAGTTACGGAGAGTTTGTTTTTGATCACCAGTGGGCAGACTTGGCCCATCGTCTGGGGATTCGTTACTATCCCAAGTTACTGGGGATGTCCCCCATGACTCCAGCGGTGGGCTATCGCTTCCTGATCGCCCCCGGTGAGGATGAGGATGAGTTGACGGGGATGATGGTTGCAGAGATCGATCGCTTCTGTACCCGTCAAAACATCTCAGGTTGCAACTTCCTCTATGTGGACCCTGACTGGCAACCTGTGATTCAACGACATGGGTTTACGCCCTGGCTGCATCAGAGTTATGTCTGGAAAAATTTAGGGTTCCAAACGTTTGATGATTATCTGGGCGTGTTTAATGCCAATCAACGCCGCAACATCAAGCGGGAACGTAAAGCCGTCGAAAAGGCCGGGTTGTCCCTCAAAGTTTTGACAGGAGACGATCTTTCAAAACCACTTTGTTCCCTGATGTATGACTTTTACAGTGATACGTGCGACAAGTTTGGTTGGTGGGGGAGTAAATATCTGACGCGGCGCTTTTTCGAGCATCTGTATCCCAATTATCGCCATCGTGTTCTTCTCGCTGCGGCTTACAGTGAACAAGACCCTCGCCACCCGGTCGGGATGTCCATCTGCCTGACCAAAGGGGATCAACTTTATGGTCGCTACTGGGGCAGCCATCAAGAATTTGACTGTCTCCACTTTGATGCTTGCTACTATACCCCGATCGAGTGGGCGATCGCGAATGGCATTCAGACCTTCGACCCCGGTGCAGGGGGACGGCACAAAAAACGTCGGGGCTTCCCTGCTACGCCGAATTACAGTCTGCACCGCTTCTACGATGCCCGGTTGACCCATATCCTGCGATCGTACATCGATCAGGTGAATGAAATGGAACAACGGGAGATGGAGGCGATGAATGAGGAGTTGCCCTTCAAGAATGTAAACGGTCGCGAGGGAGACGGGGATTAGGGAATGGGGAGTGTGATGAAAGCCGTCTCTCCAATCCCATCTCTCCAAAATAGTTCTAAAATAGAGGACTGACTTTATTGATTTGGCTCCAATGACTCCTACGGTAGAAAACGCGACAGCACTGGATAAGAAACTATCTCAGCGATTTATCGCCCTTGATCCGGCGGGGTATTTTATTATCTATCTCGATCGCGAAGCAGGTCAGATCTGTGCCAAGCACTATACGAATCTGATTGACGAGCGGGGGCTGGCCTGTGACCCTGAAACGGGTAAGCCAATTCCCACACGAGGGGGTGCAACTCGGACCTATGATGCCCTCTATACAGGTCGCACAGCGAAGGAACTTTGTGTACGCCTCTTTGAAGAAACTAAACCCTGCCCTGTGACATTTCTGGATCATGCGGCTTACTTAGGGCGGGAATTTATGCGGGCAGAGATAGCCCTACTAACGGGTCAGGAATATGTGCAAGATTAACCAGCCTTGCGAGGCTTTCGAGAAAAGAACTCCGGTCAAAAAATCTCTTAAAAGAAAGACTCCGATCGCATTTCGCAATCGGAGCCGTCCAAATGTCTTGCACTGCTTTTCAGCAGTATTTCCATTGTATGAGTATCATTTTTATTTGGTATCAATTTTTTATAATAAACACCATCCTCTCGTACGCAGGGAATTGATTCACCTCTATGAAATCCTTGTAAAATCATCCTTTTTGGTGATTAAAAAAACAATTTTTTCCTCTTAAATCTAATTTTTTGCTTCATTCAAAGTGTCAAAAATTACAAGGATCTTTGTGAAGGGTTGCTAACGCCTCTGTTCCCTTGATTCAGGCAATTGACTGCCCATCCGATCTTTTGACATCTTGCTAAGTCTATATCTAGAATGATTGGACTATCTAGAATGCTTGGATTGTCGTTACTCTATATTTGGTGAGTAATGTCAAGCGAATTAAGTTATTTTCAGGTTTAAGGTTTACGAGTCTCAATTTCTCGTATGATTCGGTAAAAATGGTTGAACAGTAGTAATTGAACTGGTAGTTGAACTAGTAATTGAACAATAATGATTGAACTGGCATAGCTCTGTGATTGCAGTTTATCCAGGTAGCTTTGACCCGATTACCTTTGGGCATCTCGATATTATTAAGCGAGGATGCCGTCTTTTCGATCGCGTGATCGTTGTAGTGTTGAGAAATCCGAATAAGCAGCCGCTTTTTACAGAACAGGAGCGCATGCAACAAATTTGTCTTTCCACAGCCCATCTGACGAATGTAGAAGTCGATAGTTTTGACGGATTAGCGGTTACTTATGCCAGAATGCGGAATGCAAGAGTCTTGTTGAGAGGGCTGCGGGTTCTCTCGGATTTTGAACGAGAGTTGCAAATGGCACACACCAATAAAACTCTGTCGGATGAGGTTGAAACATTTTTTCTGGCAACCTCTAATGAATATAGCTTCCTTAGTAGTAGTCTGGTAAAGGAAATTGCCAGATTTAACGGTCCGATCGATCATCTCGTTCCAAAACATGTTGCTCTGGATGTTCACCGATGTTACGCCAAAACCCACCCCCTAGCACCCCCAACCCCAACGGATTTGCCGCCCAACTTGGGCCTTCCCAAAACGGAGCCACTCCTGGAGACACCGCAAGAACGGGAAGCGTAGACATCCAACGAGAACTGAATCGTCTGGAAGAGATTGTGTTGGATAGCCCTCGGATTCCCCTCAGCCGCAGGACGCTGGTGGACGAGGAGCAGTTGCTGGATCAACTTGATTTGGTGCGGATGAGTCTGCCAAGCGCGTTTCAAGAGGCAGAGGCGATCGTTCATCATAAGGAAGAAATTTTCCTTCAGGCAGAACATTATGCCCAGGAAATCATTGAGGCAGCGGAGCGAAGGGCTGCCCAAATCCTGGATGAAATGGGAATTATTCGTCAGGCTGAGCAAGAGGCTAGACAAATTCGGGGTCAGGTGCAGCAGGAGTGTGAGGCGATTCGGGAGCAAACCCTGGCAGAAATTGAGCAGATGCAACGTCAGGCCCAGCAAGATCTGCAAGAGGTGCGACGACGAGCCTTGGTGGATGCGGAAGAGATTCAGCAGGGTGCAGATGCCTATGCAGATTCCGTCTTGAAGGATATGGAACAGCGCTTAGGAGAGATGATGCGGATTGTCCGCAATGGGCGGCAACAATTAGGACCGGAAACGGCTGCTCCTCGACGAGATGCCAATAACGGGGCAGGGCGGGGGGCGGTTCGTCGCTAGACGATCGGGGGTGAACAGGCAATTTAGCAGGTGTCACAGCACTCGCATCCTTTTTAAAGGCGGGGTGACAGATTAAAGAAAATTTTGATCTGTCTACCTATGCTCTCTGAGAAATTTCGTCGCCAGTTGCGCCAGGAAATAGCCCTCTGGCAGGAGGAAGGGCTAATTGAGCCATCCCTTCATCAGTATTTGAGCGATCGTTATCAACTCCACACCCTCGAAACCGTTGCCCGCGATCGGTTTGTGATGATTCTGCTGGCGGTTGGTTCCGTGCTTCTCGGATTAGCGGTCATTACCTTTGTGGCTGCAAACTGGCAAAATTGGCCCCGTTCCTGGAAGGCGGTGTTGCTGTTCAGTTTATTGATCGGGATCAACGGGAGTGGGTTCTACCTGTGGCGAAAGGGCCAGGGGAACAGTCGGCGACAAACTGCCCAGCACCGTTTGGGCCATGGGTTATTGCTTTTCGGTGCCCTAACGCTGGGGGCCAATATGGCTTTGATGGCTCAGATGTTTCACATCGGGGGATCGGGCTATGAGTTATTTCTCGCCTGGGGATTGGGGGTCTTTATCATGGCCCTCAGTCTGGGGTTGACATCCTTGGGCATCCTCTCCATCCTCTTAATTGGGATTGGCTATCTAGTCGGTATGTCGGAATTGCGCTGGACGGGGGTACTGAATGAGGCTTCCTGGTCGAGTGGATTACTGGATCACATGCCCCTCGCGACCTGTCTGCTGCTGATTCCCCTGGCTTACCGTTGCCGATCCCGGACGCTGTTTGGACTCAGTAGTGTCTTACTCATCACATCCCTGGAGGTGGGTCTGAGAATTCGGGCGATTCAGGTGGATGCGATGAGCGTGGGAACTTTGGCAGCCCTGGGCTTTGCCCTTCCTCCAGCTCTGCTCTGGAGTTATGACGATCGCATTTGGCCTTCCATCACCTCTCGCTATTTTCAACCCCTGGCCCGCACACTAGCGGTCTTGTTCTTCGGTGGGCTGTGCTACTGGTTTTCCTTTCGTTGGACCTGGTGGTGGCGCTCTGGCGATGCCTACAACTTCCGTGCCTTGCCACATTCAGACCTGACCCAGTGGCCTCTGTTGTGGGACATTACCTTTCTCCTGGGTTGGATGATCTTTGCCTGGTGGTGGCAGGTGCGCCAGATCAAGCGCTCTCCGTCGGGGCCTTCTGAAGGGCTGACCACCGCAGCGATGGGTGGATTGATTGCGATCGTTGCCCTGGTTCCAGCCTCCCATACTCTTCTTTGGGAGGGGGCGATGATTCCAACTTTTCTCTTCAACATCCTGCTGTTTTTGCTTGCCAGTGGCTTGATTCGGGACAGCCTGGAGCAGGGCAACCGCCGTAATTTCTGGTTCGGCATCGTTCTGCTGACCCTGCAAATTGTCAGCCGCATGTTGGAGTACAACACTGATTTACTCTTCAAATCCCTCGTATTCTTCCTGTGCGGTGTCAGCATCATCGTTGCAGGTCTCTGGTTTGAACATTACCTCTCCCGCTTAAACCGCACTCCGAAGGACCGTCATGAACACCAATTCTCCTAATCCTGAACCCACAGTTGGGGTTGCGCCTGTTGTCATTCCCCAGGTGCCCGCTACTGCTCCTGGGCCGGAGCTAGCTCCGAAACGGATTCCGCTCTGGCGCTTTTGGGTGCCGATGACCCTGCAAGCTCTGCTTGTGTTGGGAATTCCGGCCCAATCCGTCTATACCCATGTAACGGGGCGATCGGTCGTCTTACAAACCATTCCCGTAGACCCCTATGACTTGATGCGGGGCTATTATGTGGTTCTCAGTTATGATATCTCCGACCCCGCAAGGCTCCGTAAACTGCCAGGCTGGTCAGAGTTAATGCAAACCGCCCTGGTCCCATCCGATACTTATCCGGCTCCCGGTACTCAATTTTATCTAGTTTTGGAAGCACCCAAAACGCAGGGCAAAACCCATCCCCATCCCTGGAAACCGATCGCCCTTCATCGAGAGCGACCTAACTCCCTGTCTGCAAATCAGGTGGCGTTGGCAGGACAGATTACCTCTGGCCGGGCGGTGTATGGCTTAGAGAGCTACTACATTCCCGAAGACCAACGAATTCAAATCAATGAAACAATTGCCCAGGCACAGACAGGTGTGCGAACGGACAAACAACCGATCGTTGTCGAAGTGAAGGTAGACCATCGGGGACAGGCAGTTCCCATCAGTTTTTGGGTTGGGAATCCCAAATCCCCCCGAATGCCGTACCAAAACTATCGATTCTAACGCAGATTCGTTTTTGATAGAGAGGCTGTAGAGGGGCAAAATTTGCGTCTCTATGAAATTTCATCTTGTTTGATTTGCCAGACTACACCGATCGCCGCTCCCGCCCCTGCTAAGAGACCCGTTCCCATGCCTTCAATCACTTTGATCGTTGGATTTTGGGTGAGACATTGGCTCGTTGGGTTCTCTGCCTTCAAACAAGTTGTACTGTCCGCCCAGGCAGCGGCCCCGCCCACAAAAATCCCCATCGTGCCACAAAGGGTTAACAGCAGGAGAGGACGGTTTACTTTTCTAACCATAGAGGGATGCCCAGATCAACAAAATTATCAACTTATGATAATTTACCCAGTCTGAGATGGAAAGGTCTCATTGAAATCGCTTAACTGTGGGCGAGGATAGGAAAGAGATTCCGTAATATTATTACCTGTTTGCCAATTGGCTTAGGCTTCAGGGGGGAGAGAAGCCGAATCCGGCCCATCCGCTAAAAAGCGGGCTTTCATGGCTTGAAGTTCCGAATCTACGTCTGTGCCACTCTCCAGGGCCGCAAATTGCTGAGTCAGGTCATCTGCCCCCAATTCTGCGATCGCCTGGGACTGGGCTTCTAGCTGCCACACCTTTTCTTCCATTCGCTCGAAGGCAGAAAGGGAACTGCTTGTTGTCCCAACCCGCCCGACCATCTCATTCAGTTGCTGAGATGCCTTGGCCGATCGTGCTCTGGCGATGTACATATCCTTCTTTGTTTTCATCTCCGCCAGTTTTCTCTCAAGAGCCATCATGTTCTGTTTCATCTGGCTCACAATGGAAGACTGCTGCCCAACCTGCTCTTTCAGGGCATTGGCAGTTTCGAGGTAGGTTTTCCGACGAGTCAGGGCATCCCGTGCCAGCCCCTCATCGCCTTTTTCTATAGCCAACTGCGCCCGTCGATACCATTCATCCGCTGTGGTCTGGGCCTGGGCTGATTGCCGTTCCGTGCGCTTCTGGGTTGCGATCGCCTGGGCAACCGCCTGACGCATGCGAATCATTTCATCCTGCATGTCCAACACGGTCTGTTCCAGAATTTTTTCTGGATCTTCCGCCTGACTGATGAGGCTATTCAAGTTCGCACGAATCACCCGCAAGATGCGGTCTAAGAGTCCCATACGGCTTGTCCTTAGCCCTGGCATGAATGAACGAGGTTTAGGGTTTGAGGGGCTTTAACCCGTCAAAATTTCCTAACGGAACACTATGGGTGATCCTAACGCACCTGAATCCAATCAGAAGCATCCAGATCCTCAATTAGGGTTATAAACCTCAGCCGAAATTCCCTGTTGCTGGAGTTGTTCAGCCATTTTACGGGCTTTTTCAGCATCGCTAAAGGCTCCCATCTGAATCCTGGCCCCATCCGAGAAGTTTCGAACATAAGCCCCTGGTACGGATTTTTGGGCTTCCTGCAAGGTGCGGTCGCTCTCATAGTTGGAGATGACGTAGTAATACTCCTGCTGCGGTGCGGTGGGAGTTGCTGAGGTGTTGTTTTTGGCGGGTTCCGGCGCGGGAGAAGTCATCCGGGCAGGACGGGGTTCGGATTGAACGGGGGGCGGAGCAGGGGCAACAGGAGCGGATTGGGGAAGCGGGGCCGCAGATTGCACCCGGACCCTCGGTAGGGGAGCAGGGTTGGGGGCAGGGGCAGAGTTTTCTGCCGATCGCGTCGGTTTGGGGGGAAGGGTCAGGGTGGGGGCAGTGGCGCTGGGATTCATGAGTTGCGCCCCAGTGGGAGTACCTGACGAGGAAGAACCAGCATTCGCCACTGTTCCAGGGGGTGTGGTGCCAGGTTTAGGCGGGACAACCTGTGCAGTGCCGCGAGGGGATGCTTGAGGGCTGCCGGACCCTTTAGGAATCGTGCCCAGGGTATTGAGATTTAGCTCTGGAAATTCCTTAGTGCTGAGGTCTGGATTTTTGGGAGGTAAAGCTTGTCCCCGACTGGCTGAAGGCCCGGAAACGGCGGGTGAATTAGATGTACGGGCTGTGGTGTCAGGGCCAGATTGTGGCGATCTTCTGGACGCATTGAACTGTTGACTCACCAGGACAAAGCCCACAGTGGCACTGGATAGAAGAATGAGCAAGAGGGAACCAACCAACAGGGAGACGGGCCAGCGAGAAGTGCTTCCCTCTTGTAAGGACCCCACCTGGCCTTCTTCTTCAGACAAACTTTTAAGGAGTTCCTCGGAAGATTCCAGATAGTCATAGGGATCATCGGATGAATTCCCTGTCACTAACCGATCGTTTGCAGGCGATGGAGTGTTTCCTACTTTTGTCAGCGCTCCTGCTGCAATGGTTTTTAACGAGGGGGGGAGAACCAGAGGGGCGATCGGTTGGGAGGTCGGTGCTGGCTGAGAAAGTTCTTCTGGGGCAGCGGGTTGGGTGGGGCGGGGCTTCGCAATGGGGTTCGCCTCTACCTTGATAGGTTGCCGTTGTGGAATTGGAAGTGCTTCTACCTGCCCCTCTTCAGGAGTCAGGGAAATCATTTCGGGCGGTTTTGCAGTGCGATAAGGAGAAGTGGGGACGGCTGCCAGCCGCTTTTGCCGCCGATAGCGAGTTAATTCTTCATCCAGTTGTACATGTAAGTGACTCAGGGCATGCTGCAAAACAGGATGTAGACCCTTGGTTTGATTTGACTGAGTGGTAGACTCGGCTGAAACTCTCTGTCGCATCCGATCGCTCCTGTTGCTCTTTATCAATGTTTGAATAAAACGCCAAAAAATTTAGTATGACGGAAATAACGCAAGAAAATAATGGCTTGGAGACTTGGATATGAAATTGTTGATACTCATTTGCTAAATATTCAGTTAACTAAATATCTAGTTAAATATCCATCCCCGAATACCCATTGCGCCCCTATTATTGCCGATCATTCCGCAAATGAGTAGAGGTTTTGCAGAGTAGTACAACTTTTTAATGAAATTTGCAAGATGTCTCTAGAACCTCTTAACAAAGTCTTAAGTTCTGTTGAGAAACAGGACCATTGGAAGAACCGACGGCAATTTAAGGCTTTGGTGAAAAGCTGGCCCCAAATTGTGGGGCCAATGGTTGCGGCCCAAACCCGTCCTTTAGGAATTTTCAAAGGGGTGTTAAAGGTGGCAACTTCTAATGCTGCATGGGCACAAAACTTAGTCTTTGAAAGGCTCCGGATTTTAGAAAAACTGAATCAAACTCTGCCTCTTCCGATTACAGATATTCGCTTTTCTCCGGGCCAGTGGCACAATCAGACAAATTCTCCACCCTCCGAAGAAGTACAGCGTCTCTGGCAAGAGCACCCTAGTTGGGTTCCTATCCCTTCTAATCCTAAAGCGGCTAACCCACCTGCCAGCCCGACCTCTCCTCAAACCCCTGTTTCCGCTTTTGAAGGCTGGGCCAATACGGTTCGATCGCGTTCTCAAATCCTACCGCTCTGCCCCCAATGTCAGTGTCCCTGTCCCTTTGGTGAACTAGAACGGTGGTCTGTGTGTGCCTTGTGTGCAGCGAAACAATGGTCCTAAGGGGGGAAATAGTGGTATTGAATTGGACCTAACTTCATTGAAAATCTGAAGCACGTATTTGATCTTGATACATCATTTTCCAAAAAGAATCTTTAAAACAATATTAAACTCTTACAAAAGTCGTTCTAAGGGACGAGGAATTAACCGATCTAAATGCATAGATATCGTCTTGCGGATTGCTTCTAATAGATCTGTTTTCCTTGATCCCCTCTTGTTTATTGACCATTTAAGACACTGACGAAGGAGTAAGCAAAGGGAAAACGTTGAGTTTTTTAAGGGAAATATAAAAATAACTTGAAAAACAGTTTTTCTTCGGGATCGCTAAAAGCTATATGCAATCTTCTTTCGGTCATCCTGAGGAGATTTTGAGCTGTCTCAAAATAAAAGATGGATTTCCAAAAATATAAAAGCCTTTCATGAAAGCTTCAAATTCCCTTAATTCTTCCTGTCGCCACTGCCGCTTTTATGTTCCAGAAGGTCGCAGAGGTGGGACTTGTCAACAGCTAGATGTTCCAGTCCAAAGCTGCTGGAAAGCTTGCTCCCTTTCCCTGCCTCCCTTTGCACCTTCGTGGGAGGCGATGGAGCGGGAGCAATTCTGGGGGGATGAGGTGTTAGTGTTGCAAGAAATCATCCAGTCGGTGCAAGGGGAAGCGCAAGTAGAATCCCATCCTGAATTGGCGGAGTCTATGGCAGAACCTCAATTTGCAGAAGTCGTCTGTAATATGCAATCGACTCTTTAAGGTGATTCTTTAAAGAGAGTTCGCCCCTGGGTTGCCCTTCGACTACGCTCAGGACACAGGGGATGATTGGGTGGAGCCGAAACCCGTGGAGAAACGTTTTTAGAACTTTCCCAAGGGCTTTTCTTGCTGTCTGAAGTTTGAGTAAATTGTCAGGGCAACCAGGGGAACTGGCGAAAATCGGGAGGACGTTTCTCCAGAAATGCCTGTTTTCCCTCACTACCTTCCTCCGTCATGTAATAGAGTAAGGTCGCATTACCCGCCAATTCTTGTAAACCTGCCTGACCATCGCAGTCTGCATTAAAGGCTGCTTTCAGACAGCGAATGGCGATCGGGCTTTTTTCTAAAATCTCAGAAGCCCACTGAAGCCCCTCCGCTTCCAGGTCTGCCACTGGCACCACACAATTGACCAGACCCATCTCTAACGCCTGCTGGGCATCATACTGGCGGCACAGATACCAGATTTCCCGTGCCTTTTTCTGTCCAACGATGCGGGCCATATAGCTGGCTCCAAAGCCACCATCGAAGCTACCCACTTTGGGCCCCGTCTGACCAAAAATCGCATTATCTGCCGCGATCGTGAGATCACACAATAAATGCAGGACATGCCCGCCGCCGATCGCATAGCCCGCAACCAGTGCAATTACGACTTTCGGCATCGAGCGGATCAGGCGTTGCAGGTCCAAAACATTCAGGCGAGGCACACCGTCCTCACTAATGTAGCCTCCCTGCCCTCGGACACTTTGATCGCCCCCTGCACAGAAAGCATATTTGCCATCTGTGTGGGGCCCCGCCCCTGTTAATAGAACCACGCCAATGCTCTGATCTTCACGAGCATCGGCAAAGGCATCGTATAACTCGAACACTGTTTTAGGCCGAAAGGCATTTCTTTTGTGGGGACGGTTGATGGTAATTTTGGCGATGCCATCCGCCTTATGGTACAGAATATCTTCATAGGTTTTGACAACCTGCCATTCCACCTGCATAGAGCGCTCCCAAGATTGTTGGTCGTTTACCGTTTTGGTAGTCTACCGCTCCTGTTAGCGGAAATGGTGGAACGATGCGGATTCGCCAGACGGGCATGTTTACGAATGATGATTGCCATCCCACTCAAACAAAGCACTCCCATCAGCCCTGCCA
>JANRKG010000145.1:0-12067 GCA_033763635.1 Leptolyngbyaceae cyanobacterium bins.59 | reverse complement strand
TTGCTCGCCGGCATGTTCAACTGCCTGACGAGGAAGGGCTGCTGGACTGCGACCGACAGGCGGTCAAGGCGAGAGAAGCTCGATCGATCTCTTGAAACTCTTCACCTCATTTAACGCCAATATTGAGTGGACAGACGGCCTCGAAATCATTGCAATTATTTTTCTGATTTGTTATCGCGAGTTTGATATTAGCCAACAAGAAAAAATTTATATTGATGATGAATATATTCGTTTTTATTTGAATAACAAGAAAGAAGCACAGTTAAAGATTTCTGATGTTAAGACGGTCGTTTGGGTGAAAGATCCCAAGCATACGATCTTGATTCTGTCGCCCACTAAAGTGATTGAAATTCCTGGATTACAAAACGAAATGGAATTTAAAGCGCTCTTGTTAGGCTTATTCTTCGTTCTTTATCAAAAGGGTGTGATTCAGGAGTCTCAGTTACCCCAAGACACCAGCATGAAGATACTAAGCCCTGTTCTCGAAGAAACTCTGCAAGAGTTGCATGGCAAGAATTGGCGAGTTGCTTAATTTAGAGGGTGATGGATATCAAATCTTAATGTGCAACATGCCCCGATCGCCATCCAAAGAAACTGGAACCCCTACAGGTAAGGCAGCATTGGGTCCATCATGCCCAAACGGGAGATCTGCAACGATCGGAATTCCCAAATCCGTGAGGCGATCGTGCAAGACTTCCTCAACGGTGAAACTGGGAACATTCGCGGGAGGCTGACACTGGCTGAAACGGCCCAAAGCAATTCCTTTAACAGTTTGCAAGGCTCCCGTCATGCGCCATTGAGTAAGGAGGCGATCGATCCGGTAGGGCGCTTCTGTCACATCCTCCAGCGCCAGGATGACCCCTGACAAATCGGGTTGATGCACGGTATGGAGGAGATGGGTGGCAACGGTCAGGTTCGCAGGTAGCAGCAAGCCCGTTGCTGTGCTGCCCACCCAGCCTGTACCTGGGAGGGGAGGCAGTGCTTTTCCAGTCACCCAATCGAACAATCGTTGCTGGGACCACTCTGGTTCGGTTGCCAGGGTCGTCAAGAGGGGACCATGAACCCCCGCAATACCTTGCTGACTCAAGCTCCAGAGCAAACTTGTAATATCAGAAAAGCCAATCAGCCATTTGGGAGACCCATCAGGCCAATCCCAATTCTCTAGAAGCCGCGCCCCACCCCAGCCTCCCCGCGCACAGAGAATTCCCCGACAATGGGGATCTTTCAGGGCATTCAGCAATTGCTGGCGACGGTGTGCATCCGTTCCCGCCAGGTAGCCCCAGCGATCGTCATATCCCGGACTCAGTTGCACCTCATAGCCCTGCGATCGCCACAACTCTACTCCTTTGTGAAAACGCTCCTGTTCCCGGAGTGCCCCGCTGGGCGCAATCACCCAGAGCCGATCGCCGGGTTGCAAAGGTGCGGGAGGCTGGCAGGGTTTCATAACTCGTCCCTAGAAAGTTTTAACTGCACATACACCAGGCCGAAGGCCAGCAGAAGTAACCCGGTTGCAGCGGCAGCAGCATAGCCAAAATCAAACTGAGCAAAGGCTTCAGTGTAGATGTAGTAGACCAGAAGGTTCGTAGAATTCAATGGCCCACCCCCCGTAATCACGTACACCTGCTCAAAACTGCGGAGGGTGAAAATTGTAGTCGTGACGATCGCAAACACCAGGGTAGGGCGCAAACTGGGAAGGGTAATGTGCCAGAAGCGTTGCCAGCGATCGGCTCCGTCAATTTTTGCCGCCTCATACAGGGATTCGGAAATGGTCTGGAGTCCCGCCAGGAAAACGACTAAATTAAACCCCAGTTGCTTCCAGGCACTCAGGAGGACCAGAACAGGCATTGCCCAAACCGTACTACTTAACCAGGGAATCGGCTCCCCTCCCAACCCTGTAACCAGGGCATTCACCAGCCCATCTGCCTGAAACAACCACCGAAACCCCAGGCCCACCGCCACGAGGGATGTAATCGAGGGAATAAAGTAGGCGGTTCGCAATAGCCCTTGAAAGAACCGGGTTTGGTTGAGCAACACTGCCAACCCTAGAGGAATGACAATGCTGGGAATGACTGTGGCGATCGTAAAGTAAGCCGTATTTCCCAATACCTGCCAGAAATCGGGAGATGTCAGTAAGCGCAGATAATTCGTCAGCCCACTCCAGCGAATGCCCTGCTGGGTGAAACTTCCAGTGGTGAAGCTGAGGTAGGCCAGGTAGACGATCGGCCCAATCACAAAAACCCCCAACAACACCAGGGCTGGAGCCAGGAACAACCAGGCTGAAGCGGATTCGGGTAGAGATTGCGATCGAGTTGTCATAACGCTTCCTCAGCCTTTTAAGCCAGTCATGGCAATTCCCCGAATAAATTGCCGTTGTCCAACCAGAAACAGGGCAACAACTGGAATCGTTGCAATCACCACCGCTGCCATCAACAAAGGCCAGTTATTCGTAAATTGCCCCTGAAATTCTGCTAAAGCCAGTTGTACCGTGCGGAGTTCGGGACGCGTGGTAAACACCAGGGGTTTGAACAGGTCATTCCATTCGCCAATGAAGGCAAACAAAAACAGTGTCACCAGGGCAGGACGGGCCAGCGGCAACATCACATCCCAGAGAATTTGCCAGCGATTTGCACCGTCCAGAATTGCCGCTTCCTCTAATTCTATTGGAACCGTCAGGAAATACTGACGCAGTAGAAAAATCCCAAATCCGTTCACCGCAGTAGGCAGAATGAGGGCTGCGTAAGTATTAATGAGATGTCCCCATTTCAAAATCAAGAAAATGGGAATCACCAACATCTGAAAGGGAATGATCAGGGTTGCAATGACAATGAGTAACAACAATTGCCGTCCTGCAAACTTCAATCGGGCCAGGGCATAGCCTGCCAGGGCGGATGTAAAAACTTGAAACGCAGTAACCGCCAGGGCCACCAGGGTAGAGTTGGCAAAAGCCAGGGGAAATCGGCCTCGCTCCCAGGCTTCCCGGTAATTGTTCCAGTTCCATCCCTGTTGCAGGAGGGCTTTCAAGTAGGGTCCAAGTCCCTGGGATAGGGTGATATCGGGGGAACCCAGGGAATTCAGGAGCATGGCCCCCAGGGGTAACAACACAATTCCGGCCCCTACCAGTAATAGGGCGACATTCACAAGGTCCAGGATACGGGCTTTCTGGATCGATCGCCTCCCGTCCCAATTTCGTCCATCCCAATCCCGATCGTCCGCTTTTTCCACCATGCGCGTTGGTTGTTGATTCGCGATTAATACATCCCCTACGCAGTCACTCTACCCCAAAATCCCGTCGATCGGAATTTCACATTTAGATTCAATCCCAAATTAGATCTAACCGTTCCTGTGCCGCTTTGAGGGCATCCGCTGCCGAGGTTTTGCCCAGTAATGTAGCCTCGATCGCCCGTCCCAAACTATCTGAGAGGCGACTGTATCCGGCGATCGTCGGTCGGGGATAGGCCACGGGAATTTGATCCATAAACATTTGCATCATCGGCTTTTGTTGCACAAATTGCTGGTATTCCTGACTCTGAGCCGACTTCATATTCACGGGCAAGAACCCAGTACCAATACTCCATTCCGTTTGAAATTCCTCACTCAAAACATACTCTAGAAACTGGGTGGCGGCCCGTTCGCGCTCAGGATTGGTCTTCATCACAAACAGGTTGCCTGTTCCGGTGACGGTGGCAGGGCGAACTTCAGACGGAATGGGGAAGACTTTGTAGGGCACTTTAGACTTCGCGATATAGGTCCAGGGTCCGGTAATCTGCATGGCCACCCGTCCCCCCAGAAATGCATCTTCCTCGTAGCCCCGTTCGGGTGGGGAGAGGGTCGCAGAGCCATCCTTTAGCAGGTCTTGCCAGAATTGCAGTGCCCGAATCGCGCCTGGGTTGGTGAGATCAGGTGCATTGTTGCTAACGATCGCCCCTCCCGCCGCTTCTAAAAAGGGATACCAGCTAAAAACGGTCCATTCGCCTTTTCCCAGAGGAAGCAACATCCCATACTGTTCGGGGCGACCGTCCCCATTGCGATCGATCGTGAGCTTTCGCGCCGCATCCCGCAATTCAGCCCAGGTTTTGGGAGGTTCGGGAATCCCTGCGGCTTGAAAGAGATCCGATCGGTAAAAAATCCCAATATTACTGGTGTAGAGGGGCACAGACCAGAGATGCCCGTTTAACTTTAATTCGTCCAATAAATTAGGAAAAATCTCTGATTGAATGGGGGAATTTTCTAACCAGTTTTCTAAGGGTGTGATGGCTCCTAATTCCACAAATTGTCCTGTGATTTGAGGATAAAAAGCCAGTAAATCAGGCGGAGAATTGCCAATCACAGCCGTTAATATTTTGGGAAGTTGTTGGTCAAGTTCTCCGGCAAAAATAGACTCAACTTGAATCTCTGAATGGGTACGGTTGAACGTATCTACCAGTTTTTGAAAAACCTCCCGATTGCTGGGGGGATTGATGCCCTGCCAGAGGGTCAAATGAATCACTCCATTCGCTTTTGGCGGAGTTGCCTGACATCCTGTGAGGGGCAGCAAACAAAGGCAAAAAATAAGTATCAGCAGGATCATTCGACCCCATGAATATCGCAAACCTGAACTCCGTTGAATGCCACTCATTCTGCTGATTTGCATTTCAATTAACTCTTGATTCAGGGGAAGAAAGATCAGCTAAAGCACTCTTAGTGACACTCGTTTCTGCTCTGGTATAAACATAAGTTTCGGGTCCAGAAATTCGTTGGGTTTTAAAGTGCTTTTCCGCCCGCTCCCACAGATCCGTATCTTCTCCGTAAGTAAAATTCTTAAATCCCTGAAGTTCAAAAAAGACACGCCGTTTGCCAAAAAAGGTTGGACCTAAAACACACTCCTTCAGATTAATCGTCTTACCGGGCTGGTAATAGTCCGCCACAAAAATTTCTTCTTCAGTCAAGAATCCACCCTCAATTAAGTCAACTTCAGGATGTTTCTTGAGATAGGAAAGTCGGGATTCTAAATGCTCAGGTTTGTAGGAATCATCGCTATCGAGAAAGGTTAAGTAGGGTGCGAAAGAAGCCTGAATTCCTACATTTTTTGCGATCGCCTGTTTGCGATTTTGATGCTTCAGATATCGAATATTATTAAATTTTTGAAGATAGGTATTTACGATTACAAAAGTGTCATCCTGACTGCCATCATCAACAATAATCAATTCCCAATTTTGAAAAGTTTGGTGGACAACACTCTCAATACAGTCACTTAAATACCTGGCCCGATTATAGGTGCAGACAATAACACTAATTTCGGGGGAAAGATCAAAAACGATAGGACTCATGTTTTATCTGCAACTACACAATCGGATGGGCATCGCACAGTAATATCATAAATTGATAAGAACTCGTCCAGGCAAAAAATCATGGTTCAGACTCCAACTCCATCCTGTTTAAGTGGTTACTGGCAGGATGCCTTTCATTTGAAGCAACATATTCGCGATTTTTTGCAGCTTGACTCAGAAGTTTTAGAGACAAAATTAGCGGCAGCGCAACAAGAAATGGCTGAATTAGGCCATAAGGATTTTGACTGGGAGCAGGCCACCGCTTTCTATCGGGATAAGGTGGGAGAAATCTACCTGTTTGAGTTAGGAGCATGGCACCTTTCCAGCCGGGATTATATTGGCGATACGTTGCGATTGATTGCCGATCGTGCCCAGGGAAATGTGCTGGATTTTGGCGGTGGAATTGGCACCCATACGATCGCCGCTGCCCTCTCTCCCCAGGTCACTGAGGTCGTTTATTGCGACATTAATCCCATTAGTCAGAAGTTTGTCAATTACCGAATTCAGCAGATGGGATTGGGCCAAAAAGTACGGTGCTGCTCTGAAATTCCAGACCAGGAAGTTTTTGATACAATTGTCTCTTTTGATGTGTTAGAACATCTGCCCAATCCGGCGCAGCAATTACTGAAGTTTCATCAAATTCTGGCGGATGAAGGAAGGATGATCTTAAACTGGAGCTTTTTCAAAGGCTTTCAGGGAGAGCATCCCTTTCACCTGGATGATCCGGTTCTCGTTGAGGCATTCTTTCGGACTCTGCAACAACACTTTTTAGAGGTCTTTCACCCCTATTGGATTACAGCCCGATGCTACCGGAAGTGGTCAGAAAAAATATCCTAATCTGGCCCCCCAGAAATCGAGGGTTGATTCGAAGGAGAACTCTCCATACCCGCCGCCGTCCGGAGTCGGCCCACTTGATTCAATGCCCAGCGAGCCGTTTCCTGAACTTCTGGGTCTGGATCTTGGGCCGCATGGCGCAGGAGTTGGGTGATTTGCCCAATTAAGTCATAGACCCGCGTGAGATCCCGAATCGCATTCTTACGCACTTCAGCATTTTCATCTTGAAGGCCGATCGTCAGGGCACGGTTCAGGGGTTTGAGGGTCCGAACTCCAATTTCCGAGAGGGAAGCCAGAATCAGGCTTCGTTGTTTGGAGTCGGAGTCGAGCAACAAATCTACCAGGGGTTGAACGGCGTGGGAATCTCCCCGCTGGCCCAATTCCCAGATGGCTCGGCTGCGACGGGTCCGATCGACACTTTGTAATTCCCGCACCAGTTCTTCCACAATCGTCGGTTTAGCAATGCGGGTGGTTTCACCGATCGCTAATTCGTGACTATTGGCAGCCGTTTCCGAAGGCGTTTTCACAGGAAAGCTCATTTCTCCAACGGCTAGGTCGTCAGTCATTGCCCTGGAGGAATCGGATGCGGGAGGTTGGGGATGAACAATGATTTCTGATTGATGTCCATTCCTGCCCTGCCCATTACTTTCCTGGGCATGATTTTTCTCATCCTGGTTTTCTTCAGGTGAAGAATCAGAGGGGAGGGGAGGAACTTCAGAGGTCGGAGGAGTTTCCCCTAAGGCGGGGAGGCTAATCCGATATCCTTGAGATGGAGCCGATCGCGATTCTTTGGTAGCGGTAGGTTCAGGCGTGAGGGCTTTGGCTTGAGGGCGACGGGAGAACCGCAAAAGGATTGCCCCCATCGAAGAGACTGCAACCAGCGCGCCCCCTGCCAGGAGCCAAAGCTTTTTAGAGGGGCCAGGGGAACCTGCTGAACCCGTTTTAGCAGGAGAACCTGCTTTCTCCTGAGCGACTAACGCGATTTCTTCCTGGCGAAATTGCTCCCCAACTACTGCCCCTAACTGCGTGATAACCTGGGAAGACTTGGCTGAATCAAGCTCTTTGGGTGGAGAAGGAGAGGCCGCAGTTTCCTGGGCGAGCAAGATTGACTCAGACGATGAAAAGAAGGATTTATCCGATCGAGATTCTCCAGGACTGCGCCCCACATTCACAACGAATTGCAGGCAGACAAGACAGGAAACCAGCAGCAATCGGGATTGATAGGGTGGCATAAGGTAACTCAGAGGTGGGGTTACACCAAAGCAAACCGGACGACCGCAAAACAAGCGACAGTAAACCGGGCGGCTAACATCACAAGCAGGGTGTAGCTTAGAGAAATCAACGCTTCATTCTTACAACGCTTCATCCTTACGATTTTTAGCGGCTTTTGTCAACAGTGTATTTGAGAAGATCATTTTATCTTCGCTTCCATCACGGTCTCTAGTCCGGGCAATTCGTGAAGAAGGCAACTTTAGCAGGAGCAAAAAATTGTTCTTCCCAATCCTACCCGTCAATTGTTCTAAATGGTGAAAGATGCAACTGCCCTTCAGCAGAAGTTTAGAAACATCAAAAGGTTCAAAGTTCAGAGAAGCAAACACAATCCACTATTCTCTCTGAACAATGTATAAATGCCCCTCCCTGGAATGTATCACAGGAAGTTCCGGAGGGCGAAAATCAATAATTTTCCGAACGGCTCTTCAGCACTTCTTCTTCAAGGGAAACGAGTTCAATGGAAGCCTCGGATCGAACCTCTAGAGGAGGCAGGTCTTTTGTGAGTTTGTCCCGTTGGTTAATCAAGTAAATACTCAGGAGAGATAAGCTCACTCCGATCCACTTTACGGGGGTTAACTCTTCGCCTAACAGCAGGTTGCCAAAGGCCAGAGCAAAGATCGGGGTGAGGAAAGTCAGAGAACTCAAGCTCGTCAGGCTACCACTGGAGGCGAAGTAAAAGAACAGGGCATAGGCGATCGCGCTCCCAAATACAGTGGAATACCCCAATGCGGCCCAATCCGGTAAGCTCAAACCACTCCACTGATTGACTTCCCAGAAGGTTGATCCCGCAAATAAAGGAATGCCCCCCAGAATCATGTGCCAGCCCGTGGCGACGATCGGGTCCACATGGCGGGACACAAACCGGGAGATCACCGTTCCCAGGGCCATCGAGAGGGCCGCCAACAGCATCAGCCATTGACCGTTCTGAAACAAACTCTGAATCAGGGAAACGAGCGATACAAGGGTGAGGGATTGACCCGCATCTGCCAGCCCATGCCCCAGACCTCCCAAAATCCAGGCATCTGGCAACCCCAGGAGACTGATACCGATAATGCCCATTCCTAGTCCTAACCAGCCCCATAGCCCAATCCGTTCCCCAAAGAACCAGAGGGCGAGTAATGCCACTGCGAGCGGTTGGGAGTCGATCATGACGGAACCTAAACCTGCTCCTGTCCGCACTAACCCTTCTGCTAAAAATCCCTGAAAGAGAGTTCCGTCCACTAGCGCGAATAAGCTAATCCAGAGCCATGCTTGCCAGGTTTGGGGTTGGCGACGACCCATGAGGAACGCTGCTAGCAACACCAAAAGCCCCGCTGGGACCAACCGGACTCCCGCTAGAAAAAGGGGGGTCGTGTGGTCGATCGCCCCCTTCATGGCCACCATCGCCGTCCCCCAAAAGAAAAATGGGGCAATGAGTAACAGCGATGGGATGGGAAGACGCGACTCCACTAACTTTGACTGCATGAAGAACTCCGACCCCCCAACTGGGTTAAACCTGACTTTACCCATTCTACTGATTCTTATAGATATGTTAAGTAATGGATTTGGCAAAAAGGAAGGTAAGCTGAACTGGGCACTTCTCTAATCGCCCCTGTGAAGTCGGTTAGACTAGAGACTCAGCGTTAGCATAAGCAAACATGGTTTGGCCTTTAAAGTTTCGATCGCGAAAGCAAATTGCTCGAATTGAAGTCTCTGGTGTCATTGGGGGACCAACCCGCAAGCGGATTTTAGAAGCCCTGAAAACCATTGAAGAACGAGGGTTTCCGGCTCTTCTGCTCAGAATTGATAGCCCTGGCGGAACGGTGGGTGATTCCCAGGAAATTTACAGTGCCCTGCGACGGTTGCGGGAAAAGGTCAAAATTGTTGCCAGTTTCGGTAATATCTCGGCTTCGGGCGGGGTCTACATCGGAATGGGAGCGGATCATATTGTTGCGAATCCCGGTACGATTACGGGCAGCATTGGGGTCATTCTGCGAGGAAATAACCTGGAGCGGTTGCTAGAAAAGATTGGGGTTTCCTTCAAGGTCATTAAGTCGGGGCCTTATAAAGATATCCTGGCCTTCGATCGGGAACTGACGGAACCAGAGAAGGGGATTCTGCAAGAACTCATTGATATCAGTTATCTTCAGTTTGTGCAGACCGTTGCGGAAGCTCGGAAATTAACGGTTGAAGCGGTGCGTAGCTTTGCCGATGGACGGATCTTCACAGGGCAGCAAGCCCTGGAACTGGGGGTGGTCGATCGCCTGGGAACGGAAGAAGAGGCTCGGCGTTGGGCTGCTGAACTCGTCGGACTTGACCCTGAGCGAACAAAATGCTTTAACTTTGAAGAGCGTAAGCCCATTTTAAGCCGTTTGACTTCGGGCGGTAATCAAACAAAATCGGGATTGGTACAATTGGGGTTGGCACAATCGGGAATCGCAGCCGGAATCGACTGGCTAGAATTTGAACTGTCTACCAGTGGTCTGCCCCTTTGGCTGTATCGGCCCTAAATCACAGGTTTCTCAGGGGAAACATCCCTGAAATCTGACGCTCACCTTTCAACTGTTAGTTCAACTGTTAGTTCAAATGTAAGTACCTGGAGGATTTTGGCGTGGAATGGCGCGTGCGGGCAATTCGTGGAGCAACAACCGCTTCAGACAACTCTGTTGAAGCAATTCGGGAAGCTGTTACAGAGTTATTGGATGAATTAGAGTCCCGCAATCAGCTAGATCCCGCCGATATTATCAGTGCCACTTTTTCGGTCACTCGTGATCTGGATGCCTGTTTCCCGGCTTCGATCGCACGGGAGCGTCCCCGATGGAGCAACGTTCCCCTGCTCGATGTACAGCAGATGCATGTCGTTGGAAGTCTGGAGCGTTGTATCCGCTTCCTCATCCACGTCAATACCTCCAATCCCCATCTAGAAATCCATCACCCCTACCTCCGACAGGCCCGCAACCTGCGCCCCGACCTTGTATTCTCTCAAGCAGGGCTTTTTTAGTCTTTTTCTGAGCTTTTTCCTTGCTTAGGCGATTTTTTGAAAAGAGTTTACCTGTGGATTGCCCTTCGACTCCGCTCAGGGCACGGGTGCTGGTTGAGCGCAGCCGAAACCAGCGAGGAAATTAATTTTTAGAAGTCTCCCTAATCCTCGTACTTCAAAGCTTTTAGACCTTCTCTAAAGGCTTTGAAAGCGATCGTCGTAACAAAATTATTCTTACTTTTTCTTACCTATTAGCAGAACTGGGGCAATGGTTTGTTAGCTCTAGATCGGGTGTGATACTTTTCCTTTTCTAATCATTTTATTTTTTACCTCAATTTTTTGTGTCTCATAGTCATATTCGTTTAAATCGAGCCACTCGCGAATGGGTCATCTATGCACCTAATCGTCGTAAGCGTCCACAGGATTTTCAGTGGGAGCATACGGACGCTTCCCAGGCTAATTCAGCTAAATCGTGTCCATTTTGCAAGGAAACGTTTAGCTCAGAAGAAACGGTTCTTTTGGAAGTGCCCAACTCGGCAGGAACCGATTGGCAGGTGCGGGTCGTGCCCAACAAATTCCCAGCCCTCTCGCCTGAACTAGAACCTCGACGATCGCTCTCTGGCATCTACCTTGAACTTCCTGGTTACGGGCACCATGAGGTTTTGATTGAAACGCCGGAACATCATCAGGTTTTAGCGCTGATGCCCTGTTCAGAGTTGGAACGGGTGGTAGAAGCCTACCGCCTGCGCTACCAGAGCTTGATGAAGATACGGGAAAATTTGTGGATTATCATCTTTCGCAATCAGGGACGCATTGCAGGATCTTCCCTGCGCCATCCCCATTCCCAGCTTATGACAACTCCGATCGTTCCTCGCCATCGACGGTGGCATGAGGATGAAGCCCAGCGCTATTTTGACGAATGGGGCCAGTGTGCTTACTGTGACATTCTAGAGTTTGAGCGCTATGAACGGCGACGGGTAATTGCCGAGAACGAATCTTACCTTGCCTTTATTCCCTTTGCCGCTGAGGTTCCTTTTGAGATCTGGATTCTTCCCAAGGAGCATCAGAGTGAGTTTGGTGCGATCACCCCAGAGCAGGTATCTCAGTTTGCCGCCATTTTGAAAACGGTACTTCTGAAGCTCTATCAAAAACTCAATAATCCAGACTACAACTACGCGATCCTCACGGCTGCTCGTTACCGAGTCGCCGAACCCCACAATCACTGGTACTGCCAGATCCGCCCCCGCCTCACGACTCCCGCTGGTTTTGAAATTGGATCGGGGATTAGCATCAATCCATCGTTGCCCGAAGCCGACGCGGATTTTCTCAATGAGGATTAAGGATAGTACAAATAGCTTATTTTTTTAATAAAGCTCGAAATCCAGCCTGATTAAAGTGATCATCGGCTGTCAGAGCATTATAGATTTTTCGGTCCTTCATTACAGTGAAGGATATGCAGTCAATTAGTCCCCATTCTTTGTCCTGTCTACTTTTAAACAAGGCAAATGCAGCATCATATAGTTCATTTGTGATCTGAACAATTTCAACATTTGAATCTACCACCAGGGATTCAAGAAGCTGAACTGCTGCAACTCGATATTTTGTTTTGGAAAGGGCATTACCAATTTCCAATAAAATCGCTTGAGTTGTAACTAATCGAGTTCCGTTTGCTTCAAGTTGGTTGGCAATGTCAATA
>JANRKG010000144.1:0-5440 GCA_033763635.1 Leptolyngbyaceae cyanobacterium bins.59 | reverse complement strand
GCCATAGTTGCCACTGCCCAGGTAGACCCGATTTAAGTAGGTCAAAAGAACAAAATCTTTGCTGTAGACGGTTTCAAGTTTCAGGGCGACGATCGCCTCCCGAATCTTCCGTCCGGCGGAATCTTCCCGGCCCACATAATTGGGGTACAGGCTCCGAGCGACCTGCTGGGTCAGGGTGCTGGCCCCTTCCCGAATCTGCTTGTCTCTCACATTTGTGACGATCGCCCGGAGGATGCCGATCGGGTCTACTCCTAGGTGCCAATAGAACCGGGTATCTTCTGATGCCAGGACTGCCCCCGGCAAGTAAGGCGAAAAGTCAGAGAGATTCTTCATTTCCCGATGGGCCGTATTCCGGGGGGCACGGAGGGGCGTTTCCCCATCCCGTGACAGGATCACCACCGGACCTTGAATTGAAGACGGCAGGGGATAGACCGAAAACTTTTGCCATTCCAGACCGATCAGGGCTGTGACTAAAGCCGTCACCCCCGTCAACCCGTACAACCCATATCGCACCGTTCGCTTATACCAGGGAGGCGGATCAAGGTACTGAAGCCGCACGGCATTGGCTAACTCCGGGGGACCCAAGGTGAGAATATCCCCATGCCGCAACACCGTTGACTCAATCCGTCGCCGCCCCCGATAGATCCCATTTGTCGAGTTTTCATCCTTCAGCCGAAAATGGGTGTTCCGCTTGGCATCCCGTTCTAGAGAGAGATGGACCTGGCTGACAACGGGATTGCGAATCACAATGTCGCAGTTTTTGGAACTGCGGCCCAGCACATACCGTTCGCCCAATAAAGGATAGGTATCTGCGCGATCGGCCCCCGCATCTTGAACCAACAGTTGGGCCACCCGTATATTCGGCTTCAGGACCAGTTGCGAAAAATGAATGCGGGCCTGAACCGTCTGCACGGCCTGAGTCAGGGTGCCCAGAAACGTGCGACGGGGCTGGGGGGATTGGGGAGACTGGGGAGGAGTCATGGACCAGGATTAAAAGGTAGAAATTAAAGCCCACCCTATAGAAACACGATAGGTCGCGTTTTCTCAGGTTAAGGACCAGACATTAGCACCGGGACATGGGGGATCACAATTAGCTATCTCTATCCTATTGAGAGATCGAACAATGGGACGACTACTCTTCTTTTTTTTGGAATGCTGCAATGAGCAGACAGGCAATTCCTAGATTGATAGAGATATCAGCCCAGTTAAAAATTGGGAAATTAATCAGGCGAAAATCCAAAAAATCAATCACCTCTCCGGCTGCAAGGCGATCAATCCCATTCCCCAATGCACCTGCCAGAATCAGACCATAGCCCACCTGCTCCCATCGATTCAAGTTAGGGGCAACCCAGGCAAACACCATCAGCCCAATACTCACCCCCAGAGAAAGCCAGCGGAGCCATCCTCCCCCCTGAGAAAACAGGCTGAATGCTGCGCCCTTATTCGTCACATAGGTTAGATGAAACACACCTCTCCACAGGGGCCAGCTTTCCCCCAGGTCAAAATTGTAAAGAACCCAGAACTTGGAAAAGCGGTCTAGCAACAGGCTCACTAGAGCCGCTAACCAGAATGGGGGGTTTTTGAGAGGCATGGGCAAATCTTATCCGGCAACAAACCTCTCCTATCGTACTTTGCCCTCTGCCTTAATAAAACATCAGTCGTCTTAGCACATACGCAATCAACGCGATCGCACACACAACAGCGAGTTGTCCCGGAACTGGATAGAGCGAGTAAGTCATGAGGGCTTTGGAAAGCGGGATGGACAATTTTTCTACCCACCCCAACCCATAGGCAAGGAGTAGGTAAGCAATCCCGGTCAGATGAACGACTGCCAGACCACAGAGACTACTAAAGCCAAGGGATTCCAAACGAGGCGGGGCGAGAAACGCCAGGGTGCCACAAACCCAGGCACCTGGTAGGAAGCCAATCAGATAACCGAAGGTAGGTTCTTTGTAATAGTCCAATCCTCCTCCGTTGGTAAAAACCGGAAATCCCATCAAACCCAGGACAAGGTAAGCGATCTGGGAGAGGACTCCTGCATTTTTCCCCCCCATACAACCAACCAACAAAACGGCCCCAATTTGATAGCTAACCCCCAAGGGATAGGATTGAAGACCATGCTGGCCCCAATCCCAGGGAGGGGTTGCAATAAAGGCTTGGAGAAAAGTTCCTGCAATGGTCAGAATCAGTCCGATAAAGGCCCACAGCAGTTCAATTGGAAGGGCTACCATCGACATCGGCGATCGAACTTCTTATTGAATAGTTTGGATAATACAGCGCTTTTGTTCAACAAGATTTTGCTTTTTCAGTCGGAAGGATCACAGACACGTTTCGAAAGATGGGTTCAGAATAGGAACCTAAGCGATTCTTGTGCCATCTACCATGCAACAACTCACTCGACCTGTCACAAAACTTGACCTCATTCACCCTCAGACCTTTCTGAATCGGGAGCGAAGTTGGTTGGAGTTCAACCGTCGTGTGTTGCATGAGGCTTGCGATGACAACAATCCAATTCTAGAAAGGGTTAAATTCACGGCGATTTTTAGCTCCAACCTGGACGAATATTTTATGGTCCGAGTGGCTCTGTTACAAGAGCGGGCCGCAGGAGAGGGAGATTGGCGAAGTGTAGATGGCTTGACGGCCCAGGAACAACTGGAACGAATCTGCCAGTGGTTGACCCCCATCCTGATCTGGCAGCAGACCCATTTTGAGCAGACGTTACGACCTGCATTAAGCCATGAAGGAATTTGTTTGCTGAACTACGAAGCGCTGAATAGCAAGCAACGGGCTTACCTACTCGATGTGTTTCATGACCTGCTCTTTCCGGTCCTGACTCCCTTAGCCGTTAACGCGACGCATCCGTCGCCCCAAATTTCGAACCTCAGTATCAATTTGGCGATCGTTCTGCGCGATCGAGAGACGGGCAGAGAGAGCTTTGCGCGGGTGAAGGTGCCAGAGTCTTTTCCCCGGTTTCTGCCCCTGCCAATTGAGCTGATGGAAAAAGCCGATCAGGCAGTGCATTGGACGGGAATTCCTTTAGAACAGGTGATCGCTCACCATCTTGAGTTCCTATTTCCGGGGATGGAAATTGTGGCTTCCTACCCCTTCCGAATTACGCGGAACGCAGACCTGGACTTGGTGGAAGAAGAAGCAGATGACCTATTAAGGGCGATCGAGCGCAATTTGCCGAAACGTCGTTTAGGAGGGTCGATCGTCCGCATGGAGATAGACCAGGCAATGCCGCCTTCCTTACAAAATCAGTTGATGGAAGAACTGGATCTTCAACTGGAGGATATTTATCGCGTTGATGGACTGTTGGGGTTACGGGACTTAATGGGCTTAACAACCTTGCCCCTTCCTCACCTCAAGTACCTGGATTGGTCGCCCGTTCCCCATCCCCGATTGCGATCGTTAGCAGCTTCCCGTGAATGTTGCAAAACTTGCCCCCAAAAAACGGGAGAAGATTTCTTTGCGATTCTGCGCCAGCGGGACTTGCTGGTTCATCATCCCTATCACTCGTTTGCCACCTCAGTTGAGCAATTTATTGATTGTGCAGCCCATGATCCAGACGTTTTAGCGATCAAGATGACCCTGTATCGCACTTCCGGAGATTCGCCGATCGTGAATTCTTTGATTGAGGCTGCTCAGAATGGGAAACAGGTTGCCGTGCTGGTGGAACTGAAGGCCCGTTTTGATGAAGAAAATAATATTCACTGGGCACGCCATTTGGAGCGGGCTGGAGTTCATGTTGTGTATGGACTCATGGGGCTGAAGACCCACACTAAAACAACCCTCGTGATCCGGCGAGAAGGGGAAAAAATTCGTCGCTATGTCCACATTGGAACAGGAAACTATAACTCTAAAACCGCTGGATTCTATACAGATTTAGGATTATTTAGTTGCCGTGAGGATTTAGGGGCGGATTTAACTGAATTGTTTAATTACCTGACGGGATATTCTCGTCAACGAGAGTATCGCAAGCTACTCGTGGCACCCGTAAATTTGCGAGAACGAATGTTGCACCTCATTCGTCGAGAAACCGCAAATTGTCGGGCTGGCTATCCCGGTCGGATTGTCGCCAAAATGAACGGCTTGATTGATTCGGAGATTATCGAAACGCTTTATGAGGCTTCTCAGGCAGGGGTGCAGATTGACCTGATTGTGCGCGGGATTTGCTGCTTGAAACCAGGGATCAAAGGTTTGAGCGATCGAATCCGCGTGATCAGCATCATTGGACGGTTTTTAGAGCATTCCCGCATCTTCTACTTTCATAATCGGGGTCAGGAAGAGGTGTGGTTAGGCAGTGCGGATTGGATGAGCCGAAATTTGAATGGGCGTGTTGAGGCGATCGTTCCCATTGAAGATCCAGAATTGGCAAAAGATATTCAAGAAATTTTGGGGATCATGTTGGCGGACAATCGCTCTGCCTGGGATTTGCAACCCGATGGAAACTATGTGCAACGCCATCCTGCTAAGACAGGATGTACTGTACTCAGTTCTCAAGATCTTTTGATGCAGATGGCAGAAGGGTAATGGGTGATAGGTCATGGGTCAAGGACAATTCCCCTAACGATAGAGGGAGGGAGGTAATTAAAACTACTAGACTGAGGATGTTAATGACTCCGCTATGTAGCCATGATTTCCTCTATGTGTTCGACCCTGCGTGTCCTCATTGTCGATGACCATGAGCTAACTCGTTTTAGTCTCAGGCTTGCCCTTCAAAATCAGAAGAGCATTGAATTAGCTGGAATGGCGAGTAACGGGCAAGAAGCAGTTGAGATTGTGCGTCGTACTCAGCCTGATGTAATAATTCTGGATCTACAAATGCCAGTGATGGACGGCTTAAGTGCATCGGTGCAAATCAAAACGGTGTCACCCGGAACGCAAATTATTGCCTATACATCCGTTGACGACCCTCAGATTGAGGTGATGGTTCAAACGGCGAAAATAGATGCTTTCTGCAAAAAGGATGTTTCGACAGAGGAACTCGTGAGAGTGATCCGGGAAGTGGGTCAGCGGGTTCCGAAGCCTTAGCGTTCAGGCTTAAAAATCAATCTTGTCATCAGCACTTCTCCTTTTTAAGGTGCTTTGAATTCTTAGGCACTTTTTTGAAAAGAGTTTGCCAGGTTTTCTCATGGGTTGCCGTTCGACTACGCTCAGGGCACAAAAGCTGGTTGAGCGGAGCCGAAACCAGCAGGGAGATTGTTTTCTGGAAATTATTGTTTTCTAGAAGTCTTCTTATACTTCAAAATTCCAAAGCTCTCCTATGATGCCGCTGTGAGATTGTTGGATATTGAAATGATTTGAGAGATTTAGGCTTTCCCATAGGCGATCGAGATGGGATGATCCAACAGATCGATCGCCCTCTGGGAAAGTTTCCTGTTCTCATCCCTCTTAAATTCTTTCTTCTGGAAAAGTTTCTTTGAATTCGTCGAGTAAA
>JANRKG010000143.1:0-6913 GCA_033763635.1 Leptolyngbyaceae cyanobacterium bins.59 | reverse complement strand
CCTTCTGCCCTTTGCCCTCTGCCTTCCCAAGAACCCTAACTTCCGTCAAGTATCCGGGATGGTTTTCTCAGGCTATTGTGCGAGTAGCGATCGCGTTTATCGTCATGCGGAAAATCCCTGAAACTTTACTCCTATTCTTTTTACGCCGCTACCCGCCACCAGCCCGTCTAAGCTGGTTCAACTTCCTGGGCCGCTATGTCTGGCTGAAGGATTTACTCGATGAGGTCTACCCCCAGCTATTTCCCCAACGGCAGGAGGTGATTGAGGAGGAAAGTGCCGAAATCCTGACTCCGATCGTGGATGCCAGGGTTTTAGGAATTTTAGAAGATTCAGAAATTCAGGGAAAACAGGGATGTTACAGGGCAAGACACTATGTAGGCGCACGGGGAAACGGGCACCTGTTTATGGGTCTGGAACTCATTTCCAAGCGCCCAGTGACGATTAAAGAATATCTCCTCCCCGCTTCCGACTTTACAAAAACGGAAGCCTACCAACGCCAGAGCAGTTTTCAGCGGCTCGGTGGTCTGCAACTTGCAGACGGGCGACTTCAGGATTTTCGAGTGTCCCAGCCAACGGAGGCAATCGCTGATACCGCTTCCCACGAACGTTGTTTTTTAGTTACTGATGTTCGGGAACAGTCTCCCACCCTGCGCCGCCATCTGGAAACCCAGCCCATTTTCTCCCTCCGCCAGGTACAGGACATCCTCAGCCAGATCCTTCAAACTCTGGACTTCCTGCATCACCAAAAGTTTAATTTGCCGTCTGGAGCCATTCAGAATGGTTTAATTCATGGCAATTTAAGCCTGGATAGCTTGCTCTGGGTAGAACATCAGGGCCAGCCCTTCGTTTACCTGTGCGATCTGTGGCTCTGGGAACAGTGGTTTGATTCGACGGTGCAGGAACGGCGATCGGTTCAGGCAACCCCAGAAGCCCGTCAGCAAGACCTGCGAGCCGTTGGGGAAATCGGCACCGTCTTGTTGGAGCGAACCCCCAACCCGCCCCCGAACCCTGTCCGGGTTGATCTGGAACGATTGCTCGATTCCCTGAAAACCGCCAAATTCAGTACAGCGGAAGCAGCCCGTCGAGCATTGTTAAAGTTAGCCTCCCGGACTCCGCCAGGGATTTCCGGGTTGGCAGAAACAACCCCGCAAGAGGCTCCCCGCAATGCAGCCTTGCCCCTGATTTTGCTCTCCCTGGTTGGACTGGCAATGGGTTCATTCCTGATTCTGGCCCGCTGGCGACCGACCCAGGCCCGATCGCCCCTGCAAGTCCCCAAAATTTCGACCTGTTGCCTCTCGGAAATTAGCGCCATTCCAGATGGCAGGTATATTTATACCGCTGTGAAGGGAGGCACCTGGAGTTTTGTGCTGGCTCAGAAGGATCTCTTGCAGCGGGGCAGAAGTATCGCGGGCACGCTGGCAACTGCCCAGCCCACGTTACAGCTTCAGTATGTCCCAGCCCTCTCCCTGCAAGAAACGATCGCCCTGGTGCAATCGGGGGCAGCGGATTTTGCCATTCTTCCCCTGGTCGGCGAATTGCCGAGGGATGTGATGGCCCAGGAGATTGCCTATGATGGCCTTGCAGTCGTCGTGTCCTTTAGTTATGCCGAACGCCAGCAGGGGCTACCCTCTGCCTTGAAAGGACGGCTGACACTAGATCAGATTCGGCAACTCTATGAGGAATCGGTGGATCGGTGGCAGGCGATCGGTGGGCCGGATCTCCAGGTCCAGCGCTATCTCTCTGACAATCCAGAGGTGAGGGCGGTTCTGGAACAGCGGGTGTTGACCTCGAAGACGATCGATCGTTTGCCGGAGGTTAAGCGCTTTCCCGCCCTGGACCTGTTACGCCAGGTCATTCGCGACTTTGAAATCAACGAAATTGGCAGCATCGGGATCACGACTTTGAGTGAACTCTGGGGTCAGTGTTCGGTGTATCCCCTCGCGGTCGCTCCGAAAGGTCAGGAACCCATCCAGCCGATGATCCTGGCGAATGGCAAGGGCATCGACCCGGAAACCAATCTTTGTACGCGCAAGGGTGCTTACGGACCCAATCCTCAACTCTTTCAGACCGCCCAGTATCCTCTGAGTTACCCGATCGCGGTTGTCTATCCCCGTGACAATCGCCGCTCTAAAATAGGTAAAAAATTTGTAGAGATGATGCGTACCGTTGAGGGCCAACAACTTCTGAAGGCCGCTGGGTTGATTCCCCTAAGTCAGGATTTGTTAGAGCGAACCAGGGCACCGGAGGCGAAGTAGGGTCAGGTTTTATCAAACTGCGCGATCGTGGACTGTTTAGAATTGGTTGTCTTGTGGAGAATCTGTGATGCGGAGAAGCCCTGTTGTTAACCCACCCCCTCCTGCGACATCCCCTGTTTCAAACCCAGGGGAAGGGGTGAATGCGACCCTTTCCAGCAGGCCCTTGAGTGCCAGGGGAGGGGTTTTGCATCGTCTACGCGCGGTGGGAATTGTGGCTCTGGCAGGGGTGATGGGGGTTGGGGCAGTGCTACTCCTGCGGGGATTTCGCACCCTGAACTCCGGGGATACTTTAGGACCGATCGCAGAAGATACCGGAGGCGACGACCAACCCCCCCTCCGGAATCGGTTGCAAATCATCCGACCGGGACCAGAGGCCATCAGTCCTCCCGAATCTGCTTCCCCTGCTGCTTCCTCAAACCAGAATCGGCGTTCAGGCTCCCAATCCGTTGCTAGTCTCAGAACGAACTATGGATTTGGAACAGGAACCCAGGAATTATCAGAGGAAGGTGAGGAAGCAGAAGAAGAAACAGGAGACGCAGCAGCAGAGGAGGTGACTGTGGCTCCCCCGGCAGGGACCGCAGAACCCCCCGCAGGGCAGGAAGCAGAGGCCACTGAACCAGAGGTAGAAGACCCGATCAAGGAGGTGCGATCGGTCATTGCTTCCCTGCTCAAACCGCCCCAACCCTTCGACTCCCCTGATATCGCTCAGACTCCCTCGGAGTCTCCCCCAACCGTAGCGACTGTTACGCCCAGAGTCGGCCCTGCGATCGAAATCCCTCCCCGACGACCCCCTGCTTCCGGGCTAGTCCGCGATCGGGTTTCCCCCGATCCCCAGCGACCCACTCCGACCACTCAACCCCCGGAACGCCAAACCGCAGTCACTTCAACGACTCCCACCACTCCCCCGACCACTCCACCCCAAACAACAGCGACCCCCACAACCCCGACAACTGCAACGCTTCCCTCCCAAACCGCCACGATCCTCCCCCAGACACCTGAGCAAGGCATCTTTGTGGAACGGTTGCCCGTCGTGGGTAGCACCCAATTCTCTCCTCAGAAACTCGCTGAAACGGTGCGGCAAGCTCTGGCAGTCAATGGAGGCGCGTCCGCAGATACTTCCAGTCCTACCGCCACCGATCCCACCCTCCTAAATCGCCAAGTGACCCCTGCGGAATTGATACGGGCCAGTGAAGCGATTACCAAACTATACACAGATGGCAAATTCATTAATTCAGGAGCCTACGTTCCGGCCGAAGTGCTTCAGGGAGCCAAGCCCGAAATTCGAGTGGTGGAAGGCCGGATCGAAAAAATTGCGGTGCAAGTTCAACCTGCGGACTCCCTCTGGTTGGCCCAACCCCTCTCATCGGGGTATGTCGAACAACGGCTCGCCTCCACGATTCAAACTCCCCTGAATCTCGATCAATTGGTGGATGCCGTGAAGATCCTGGAGCAAAATCCTCTGATCAGTTCCGTCACGACAGAACTGGCTCCCGGTACGACCACCGGAGGTAGTATTCTCAATGTCCGTGTGAAACAGGCTCCCCCCCTGCGGCTCAACGTATTAGTGAACAACAGCCGGACTCCCAGCGTGGGTTCCCTGGAGCAACAACTCGGCTTTTCCCATGCCAACCTTTTAGGGTTGGGAGAAGTGTTGCAGTTCAACTATCGACGCACCGAAGGAAGTGCGGATTGGTTTGTCGGCTATGCCATTCCCGTAACGCCCAGCAGCACCCTCAGCCTGGGCTATACCAATGGATCGGGTCAAGTCATCGAAGAACCCTTCCGGCAATTGGATATCAAATCCCAATCTCAAAACTTTGAAGTTGCTTTTCGGCAATCGATCGCCAAAACTTCCGCAGAAGAACTCGCCCTCACCCTCCGGGCCACCCATTACTACAACCGGGGCATTTTTCTGGCTGGCTTCAACGATGGTGTTGCTTTGCCTTTTCCTGCGGTGGGAGCCGATGCCAATGGGGAAACCCGTGTCACTGCGATCCGCTTTGCCCAGGAATGGAACCGACGCAGCGAACAGGATGCCCTCTCTCTACGATCGGAATTTAGCTATGGGTTAAACGCTTTAGGAGCCTCTGTGTTACCCCTGGCTCCCGATGGACGCTTTTTAAGCTGGCAGGGGCGTGGTTTTTGGGTCCGTTCCTTTGGACCCGATACCCTGCTGGCCCTGCGGGGACAATTACAATGGGCCGATCGCCAGTTACTTCCCGTCGAGCAAATCAGCTTGGGGGGAGCGGATACGGTTCGGGGCTACCGACCCAGCACCTTCCTCTCGGATAATGGCTGGTTTGCATCGATCGAAGGCTACTTACCCGTGTTACGAGTTCCAGAATGGAACGGTTTAGTGCAAGTGGTTCCTTTCTTCGACATCGCCCAGGGCTGGAATAATGGCGACGAACAACCCCGCCCCAATAGCTTAATGAGCGTAGGGCTGGGGTTGCAGTTAAGACTGGGAGACAACCTCCGAGCCAGATTAGATTGGGGAATTCCTCTGATGAATAGTTCTGTAGGAGCCGGACGATCGCTCGAACAGAATTTGTTCTTTTCGATCAATTATTCACCTTAAGAGGAAGGCAGCTACCTCCGTCTACCACTGCGCGTAACCCCCCGACTGCGACCACTGCCAAACCCACTGGGGCGGTTGGTCCGAGTGGGGGTGTTAGAGCGGGAGCGGCGCAGGGTGCTGGTGCCATAGCCTGAACCTGTCGATCGATTGCCCGATCGGGTGCGAGTTCTGTCCTGAGAGCGATTGAACGGCCCCCCACCTGTTCGATTCGTGGCAGTGCGGAGCCGTCCCGTTGTGCGAACTTCTGCCCGATGGCGAGTTTCCAGGGGAGGAGCATTGTATCGAGTGCGATAACGATTCACTGCCTGGTTATAGTTTTGCCCATATCCGCCGTATCCCACTAAGGCAACGCCAGGTTGGTAAATGGGGGGCATGTAGTAACGGGGAGTAAATAACCAACTTGCGACGGCCTGACCTGCGATCGCTGCTGCAAAGGGAGTCCAGAAGCTCGATTCCTGACGCACGACCACTGTTTCAGGCCGTCCCGTTTCTGGATTTTGTTGGGTTTCCGTCACATTATGGACATACTCGATCTTGAAATCTGAGGCGAGATGCAAACTGGGCTGATTGTTCTCTACTTTGAGATAACTGGTCTGCCCAGATTTGACTTCTTCATCCGTCAGCCGTGCCATTGGCAGATCCGTTGTTTGCAAGGTGGAAGGAACTCCCTGTGGGGTATTGAGCAAGGTCAGGGTGTACTGTCCCCCCGCATCGTCGTAGGTCGCTTGTTGCACGGGATAACTGCCATTGGGAAGTTGCCGAATTCGTTCCACCTGCGATTGCGGATTCAGGCGATCGGCCCGCGCCTCTGAATTTGGGGAATCCGCACAGGCCAGGGAGGTAAAACAAAATGCGACCAGAATTAATAAGATCTTGAATTGATGTAGCATTCTTTAAATTTCCAATTTTATTATTTTGGAGAATGGGTGAGGGGTGAGGGGACTTAAGGAGATTTCCAGAAAAGAGTTTACCTGTGGGTTGCCCTTCGACTCCGCTCAGAGCGCGGGTGCTGGTTGAGCGAAGCCGAAACCAGCGGGTACATTATTTTTCAAAAATCTCCTTAGAGAGGAATCAACTCTGGAAAATTCAAAAGAATTTGTTCTGGAGTCAATTCATCTCCCAATTGAGCAGGGGCGAAATGGATTTGAATCGCTCTCAGTCGCTTTTGATAGTGCAGATTGATGAGCCGCTTTAACCCTTCTCGTAAGGCTTCGATGTGGGCTAGATCTGTTTCCAATTCCGGGGATTCCCCTTCAAAGGCCACTGTGATCATCACAATCAGATTTTGCGTAACCGGAAGGGTTTCCCAGTCTTCCTCGTCCTCTGTACTCAAGTCCATTTCACTCAAATATCGTTGAGCGGAATCGGTGAACAAAGCAGTGACGAAATCCCCCGCTTCCCCTTCTTCCCAGAAAACATCCCCTTCATTGGCGGCTGCTTGCCAATAGGACTCTACTTCCAGCAGCGCTTGACACACCCTTTCGAGTCCTTCCCCGGCAACTTCCAGATCCCCTTCTGCGTCGATCGCATCCTGGGCCGCCCCATTCAGAATTCCCAACAGGGGAGCTACTTCTTTTCCACTCAGATGGACAAACAGCCGACAAACTACCAGACGAGTTTGCCCTCGTAATTGATTAAACCGATCGCGCCAGGAGTTTGTCATAGAATCAATCCAACTCTTGCCGTTGCACAAGTCACTTTGATTCCATCTTAGAAACGAAAAAGGATCATCACCTCTACCCCCTGGTATTCATCTTAGGGGGAATAGGGGGAAGCAATTGGGGAAGGTTAGCCTAGCAAGTGTTTTTACTCCGCCCAAAGTCTGAGTAAGTTTGCCACACTTTTTGAGAGTAAATCAAACTCTGATGTCTTCCCTTCCCTGGTAAATAATGAACGCCGTACCGTATCCAAATCAAACAAAATTTCTCGACGATCGGCATGGCGAATCAAACTCTGAACCCAACCTACCACGACCAGGCGAGTTCCCATCGTCACAGGTTCAACCCGGTGCAGGGCGGTGGAAGGGTAAACCAGGAGTGACCCCGCAGACAGTTTATAGGAAGTTTCGTCATCGGCTCCT
>JANRKG010000142.1:0-12176 GCA_033763635.1 Leptolyngbyaceae cyanobacterium bins.59 | reverse complement strand
GCAGTCCTTGGCAACTGCGGGCAGGCTCATCAAACTACCTGTTGTGGCAATCGTCAAGATTGCCGCCAGACGTTGCAATGACAGACCAAACAATTCAGTACGCATAGGAGGAGTGTTGGTAGGGTGTATGGAGCTAACCCTTCAATTATTAAGTTATTTAAATAGTTTTGCCATATTTCTTCACAATTCGTGGGATGGTCGCTGAAACTACTTTGCAAGAAGTTTAGGGCAATCCTTTCGTCATCCCTATCATTTCGATAGAAAAGATCTTCACAAACTGAAATCTATATTCATTCTGTGGGAAGACTAATGCATAAGTCTTTACAAACTTTAGTAGAATGGCTTCATCAACAGGTAGGTATTTTTTCTTATCATGATGGCAGATCAATTTCCCTGGCTTACCGCGATTGTCCTGCTGCCGCTCATTGCTTCTCTGCTTATCCCCGTATTGCCCGATAAAGATGGCAAATTGGTACGGTGGTATGCCCTGGGGGTGGGTATCGCGGATTTATTCTTAATGTGCTACGCCTTCTGGAAGCATTACGATGCGAGCAGTGCGACTTTCCAGCTTGTGGAAAAGTACACCTGGCTGCCTCTACTCGGTTTGCAATGGTCCCTTTCGGTTGATGGGCTGTCGGTGCCCCTGGTGTTGTTGGCAGGTTTAGTGACCACCCTGGCAATCTTTGCTGCTTGGCAAGTAGATCAGAAGCCTCGCCTCTTCTACTTCCTGATGCTGGTTCTTTACTCGGCTCAGGTAGGGGTGTTCGTTGCTCAAGACATTCTCCTCCTCTTCATTATGTGGGAGGTTGAACTGGTCCCGGTTTATTTGCTCGTTTCTATCTGGGGTGGTCAGAAGCGTCGTTATGCAGCCACCAAGTTTTTGCTCTACACGGCTGCGGCTTCTGTCTTCATCCTGGTTGCAGGTTTAGCGATGGGTTTCTATGGCGACACCGTAACCTTCGATATCGGGGAACTGGCAACGAAGCAATATCCCCTGCTGATGGAACTTCTACTCTACGCTGGGTTGCTGATTTCTTTTGGGGTGAAGTTAGCCATCTTCCCCCTGCACACCTGGCTACCGGATGCCCACGGTGAAGCTTCGGCTCCGGTTTCCATGATTCTGGCGGGGGTCTTGTTGAAGATGGGGGGCTACGGCCTGATTCGCTTGAACCTGGAAACCCTATCCGATGCTCACATCTACTTTGCGCCGATTCTGGCAGTGTTGGGAGTTGTCAATATCATCTATGGAGCCTTCAACTCCTTCGCCCAACCCAACATGAAGCGCCGTCTGGCCTACTCCTCTATCTCCCACATGGGCTTCGTGTTGCTGGGTATCGCTTCCTTCACAGACCTGGGAGTGAGTGGAGCCATGCTTCAGATGATTTCTCACGGGTTGATTGCAGCGGCTCTCTTCTTCCTGGCAGGGGTGACTTACGATCGCACCCATACCCTCGCTTTAGACGAAATGGGTGGGATTGGTCAGGTAATGCCCAAGGTCTTCGCCCTGTTCACCGCCGCTTCAATGGCTTCCCTGGCGCTTCCGGGAATGAGTGGGTTCGTCAGCGAACTGTCGGTCTTCATCGGAGTCACGACCAGCGAGGTGTATAGCTCCACCTTCCGCACCGTGACGATCATCCTGGCAGCGGTTGGGCTGATTCTGACCCCAGTTTATTTGCTGTCAATGTTGCGTCAGGTCTTCTATGGCATTGCCCCGACTTGTGACATTGATGCCCTGAAGGATGTCTCGAACGAGCAAGCGGTTTGTTTCGGAACAAATTGTGTTCTACCGGCAAACGCGGTTTACACGGATGCAAGGCCGAGAGAAATCTTCATTGCAATTTGCTTCCTGCTGCCCATTATCGGGATTGGGTTGTATCCCAAACTTGCAACTCAGGTCTACGATGCCAAGATGGTTGCAGTGAATTCTCAATTGAAGCAAGCTTACGTGCAGACTGCCCAGGTCAATCCCCGCATCTATGCTCAGGGGTTCCGTGCCCCTAGGCTTGCTGAGGCTGAAGTGGGTTCTGTATTAGGGGTGCTCAAATAGGCTCTAGACATCGCTGATTTTTCTGCCATATCCCTTGCTAACGATCGCTCCTTCGGGGGCGATCGTTTTTGCTTTTCATCCTGCAAAAGATAAGTTTGAAATGGGATGAGCCTGTCTTTTCTGATAGATGTTGCGCGAATAGAGATAAATGACAAATCACGATGGCCTTGCGTTGCATGAGCAATCCCAAAAAAATTCAGCTACCTGGCCCCTCTGTGACACTTTGCCCTTAAAATTGCCTATTGTGTGATCTTCGGGAAGCAGTTGTATCGCTCCTGAATCATGAACGCTTAAGATAATGCTTCTGATCTATCAGTTCTATATCCGTTCTGGTATGTCAGTGCTGGTCTATCAATCCTGCTCCGTTTTCCTATCTCAATCAATTCCCCATGCCAAAGGTTCTTGTTTCAGACCCCATTGACCAAGCTGGAATCGATATCCTGTCTCAGGTCGCCCAGGTTGACATCAAAGTTGGATTGCCCCCAGAAGAATTGATTCGGGTCATCCCTGAATACGATGCGCTGATGATTCGCTCTGGAACGCGGGTGACTCAGGAAATCATCGACGCGGGAACCAACCTCAAAATTATTGGTCGAGCCGGGGTTGGGGTGGACAATGTAGATGTTCCATCAGCAACCCGGAGAGGCATTCTTGTTGTTAACTCGCCCGAAGGGAATACGATCGCCGCCGCAGAGCATACCCTGGCGATGATGATGGCCCTCTCGCGCCATATCCCCAGTGCCAACCAATCCCTCAAGGGAGGCAAGTGGGACCGCAAGAGCTTTATCGGGGTTGAAGTTTATAAGAAAACGCTGGGGGTTGTGGGTCTCGGTAAAATTGGTGCCCACGTTGCAACGGTTGCACGGGCAATGGGCATGAAATTGCTGGCTTTTGACCCGTTTATTTCCAACGAACGGGCCGAGCAACTGGGGTGCCGCCTGGTAGAAATGGATTTTCTGCTGCGAGAGTCGGACTACATCACTCTCCACCTGCCCAAAACCCCCGAAACGCTGCACATGATCAATGCCGAAGCACTGGCAAAGATGAAGCCCACAGCCCGGATTATCAATTGTGCGCGGGGTGGCATTATTGATGAAGCAGCCCTGGCAGCGGCGTTGGCTGAGGGTAAGATCGCTGGGGCGGCCCTGGATGTGTTTGAAAGTGAACCCCTCGGTGAGTCTTCTCTCAAGAGCCTGGGTCAGGAAGTAATTTTGACTCCCCACCTGGGAGCTTCTACGGAAGAGGCGCAGGTGAATGTGGCGATCGACGTGGCAGAACAGATCCGGGATGTGTTGCTCGGCTTACCTGCACGATCGGCGGTGAACATCCCCGGTCTACGGCCTGAATTGCTGGAAAAACTGCGGCCCTATCTGCAACTGGCGGAAACGCTCGGTAATCTGGTGGGTCAATTGGCTGGAGGACGAATCGATTCCCTGACAATTCGGTTACAAGGGGAATTGGCGAACAACGAAAGTCAACCTGTGGTGGTAGCGGCTCTGAAGGGGTTACTGTTCCACGCCCTGCAAGAACGAGTGAACTATGTCAATGCCAGCATTGAGGCCAAAGAACGGGGCATTCGGGTCATTGAGACACGGGATGCCAGCATGCGAGATTATTCGGGTTCCCTGCATCTGACTGCTAAAGGAACATTGGGCGAACATTCGGTAACGGGTGCTCTGTTGGGAGATCACGAAATTCGGATTACCAGTGTGGATGATTTTCCGATCAACGTTCCTCCCAACCGCTACATGCTCTTTACCCTGCACCGAGACATGCCGGGGATTATTGGCAAGATTGGGTCCCTATTGGGAAGTTTCAATGTCAATATCGCAAGTATGCAGGTGGGGCGTAAGATAGTGCGTGGAGACGCGGTAATGGTCCTGAGCATCGACGATCCCCTGCCGGATGGCATTCTGGCAGAAATTACCAAGGTTCCTGGAATTCGCGATGCTTACACCGTTAGCCTCTAGCCGTTAGGTTACGGGAGTGGGGATGCCAGGATTTGTCCTGCTGACCCCTTAGTGGAGCGAGTGATTTGTCTAGTAATTGGTGGGAAATCCTGATCATCTGCGATCCTGCGTTGGAGGAGCTATTCTTCTGGCGGATGGAAGCGTTCGGCTCTCAAGGAACGGTCAGCGAGACGAAAGGAACCGCCTGTTTGATGCGGACCTATCTGCCACAGGATCAATTTCACGTTCTAGACCTGGCAGCCCTCTCCCTTCTGATTCGGCAGGATGTGTTATCCATTGGGGCACCCCTGCCGCTGATGCAATGGAAGCTGATCGAAGAAGAAGACTGGTCGAGCAGTTGGAAACAACACTGGCAACCCCAGAAGATTGGCGATCGTTTCCTCATTCATCCCGCCTGGTTGCCCCTGCCCGTAGAGAGTGATCGGATGGTGCTACGTCTTGATCCAGGGGTTGCTTTTGGAACAGGTGCTCACGCCACGACTCAACTTTGTCTCGAAGCCCTGGAGATGCGACTGGACGGCAGCGAGAAGCACGCTATTCTCGCTGATATTGGGTGTGGTTCCGGGATTTTGTCAACGGGAGCCGTCATGTTGGGAGCAGAGCGCGTTTATGCCGTGGATACAGACCCCCTTGCAGTTCGGTCTACCCTCAGTAACCGTAAACTCAACCAGATTGACCCGGAGCGGTTGATTGTGGAACTGGGAAGTGTCGATCGCCTCCTCGAAATCTTGAAAGACGAAAACCCGATCGATGGCTTTACCTGTAACATCCTGGCGGAGGTCGTGATTGACCTCGTGCCCCAACTCGCACCCCTTACCAAATTAACGACCTGGGGCATTATCAGCGGTGTGTTGCTGGAACAGGCCAAATCTGTTGCTGATACCCTGGAACAAAACGGCTGGGTCGTTGCAACCCTCTGGCGCAGACAGGATTGGTGTTGTTTTAATATCCGGCGATCGTAGGAGAAGAAAGGCAAGAGACAGAGGGCAGAGGGCAGAAGGAGAGACTAGTTTCAGGATGAAAGGTTAGCTATCACTCCTGGAAATTGCCCTTCTGCCCTCTACGGTTTTCTATCTCTGCTTTTATATTTGCTTAACAATTCGGTAATAGTTTCCGAAAGTACCTCCGGGTCTCAATGGCTGCTCTCACCGATCTAATTCCTCCGTGGGAAAACGCCTTGCTTTCATAAGAAGTTCACATAGATGCTTGTTTCCATAAAAAGACGGTATTCGCGGATACATTTTCTAGAACTTTCCCTTATGGTAGTAAATGTCACCCCCAAGAACGCTGTTTACGGAAAATACGTAGGTAACTATGAAACGCTTTTCTTTAATTGCCGCTGCTATCGCTGTCACTAGTGCAGTAGTCGGTATTGCCCCCAACGCTTCTGCTGCAACCCTCTGTACCGATGCCTCAGTCACTGCAAATGGCTTTTCCTACACTGCTTGTTCCGGTCCTTTGCCTGGAAACGATACAGGTAATCAAGGAACCCTGCTGGCTCGGTTGAATGGTACTGGAGCTTTCGCTCCTACGGGTCTGTTTGATAACATCGTTGGCGATCGTACCTGGAGCTTGTTTGGAAAGTCCGATGCGTCCGGCGACACAGTTGAAGCGGATAATGGGGATGCGAAGGGAGACTGGAGCGTTTCGGGTATCACTGGACCCTTTGTTCTCAGCCTCAAGACCAGTACTTCCTACAGTGCTTACCTCTTCACTGGGCTGACGGGTACGATTCAAGGGCTGTTCGACACTATTGGAGTTGAATTGGCAGGACAAGGAAACGATCCGACGAAAGGAAAAGATCTTTCCCATGCCTCTATCTTCGTTGCAAGTGGCGGGACGACTCCTCCTCCTCCTCAATCCGTTCCCGAACCAAGTGCAATGGCAGCTTTAGGTCTGTTTGCAGTCGGTGGTCTAACGGCTCTCAAGAAAAAGAAGTAGATTTTAAGCCTTGATTCAATCAGGCTTAATTGTACAAGCCTCCTGGTCTACGAGAGCAGGAGGTTTTTGATTGCAGAAAATTGTTTTGATATTGCAGACCCACCTGAACAGGTTGATAGGTTCGCCCTACCCAACTGGGAGCGTTTGCCCTCTGCCTTCTTGGGGGTGGCAATCCTCCCTTGAAGCTCTGGACTTCAACCGCTAGCATTTAGCTGGAGTGACTTGATGGGCCTGACATGCCTGAACCGGAACTTGAGACAACGGATACCCCGACCACACCCCAACCAGACAGTGCCCTCGTTCCCAAAGACCCTTCCTGGTCGGATCGCCTTGGAGGAGCCTGGAACGACACCACCACTCGGCTGAAACAACTGCTTCCCCTGAATCAGCTAGCAGATACGGTGGTGCAGTGGTTCAGTATTAGCGAAGCCCAGGTGACGGAGATTTTGGCGACGGTGCGATCGGAGCTACCGACGACAGAAGCGCTCTTAATCGGCAAACCCCAGGCAGGAAAAAGTTCCATTGTGCGCGGCATGACTGGGGTATCTGCGGAGATTGTGGGTCAAGGGTTTAAACCCCATACGCAATATACGGAGCGCTACGCCTATCCATCTATTGATCTGCCCCTCCTGATTTTTACCGACACAGTGGGACTGGGGGATGTGGATCAGGATACTCAGGCGGTGATTCGGGAGCTAATTGGGGACTTACAGCAGCCCAATGATCACGCCCAAATTGTGATTCTCACGGTCAAAATCAATGATTTTGCGGTAGATACCCTGCGGCAAATTGCCCAACAACTTCGAGAACGGTATCCCGATATTCCCTGTCTGCTTGCCGTTACCTGTCTTCATGAAGCGTACCCAGGTAATACAGATCATCCCCCCTATCCCCCTGAGTTCCCGGAGTTACAGCGGGCTTTTGCAGCCCATCAACAGACCTTTGCCGGACTGTTCGATCGCGCCGTTCTGCTAGATTTCACCCTGGAAGCGGATGGATACGAACCTGTCTTCTACGGGCTGGAAGCGTTGCGAGATGCCCTTTCAGAATTGCTGCCCAAGGCTGAATCCCAGGCTATTTACAAGTTACTGGATCAGAAAGCAGGGAGACAGTTAGGAGACCTCTATCGGGATGCGGCCCGTCGTCATCTCCTTCCCTTTGCGATCATGGCAGCGACCCTGGCTGCGGTTCCCCTGCCGTTTGCAACCATGCCCGTTCTAACGGCCCTTCAGGTATCAATGGTGGGAGTATTAGGAAATTTGTATGGGCAGGTGATTACCCCATCCCAGGCAGGGGGGTTGGTGAGTGCGATCGCCGGAGGATTTCTGGCCCAGGCGATCGGGCGGGAGTTGGTCAAGTTTATTCCGGGATTTGGCAGTGTGATCGCGGCTTCCTGGGCAGCAGCCTATACCTGGGCTTTAGGAGAAGGAGCCTGTGTGTACTTCGGGGATCTCATGGGAGGCAAGAAGCCGGACCCTAAGAAGATTCAGTCTGTGATGCAGGAAGCATTTCAGAGTGCGAAGGAACGCTTTAAGGGAAGTTAGTAAAGGCAGAGGGCAGAGGGCAGAAGGAAAATGCTGATGAAAGGTTGTTTTACCCTGTTAACCTGTCACGGTACTCCGATAAAACGCGAATCGTTCCCGTAACTGGTCTGAGTTCAAGCCCTGTGTCCAATATTCCACAAGTACATGCCCAAAAGCCCAGGCATTGCGATCGGCAGGGCCAGCATTTTCCAATAGCAGGGGCCAGAGGGTCAGTAGATCAAATTGCATCTTCCCAAAAATCGACTCTGACGGATTCTCCTCTCGCAAACTTCCGGCTTCCGAATTCAGGAGCAGGAAAAGATCGTAGGCCATTTGTAACTTGCCAATCACCACAGGTAATTGTTCTACGGGAATTTTCTCCGCCAGCAAGTAAGCCAGATTGGGAGTCCCGGTCGTGAGGGTAGAAATAAACTGAAGGACAGGACTCTTGAGCAGGGCTGTTAATCCTTGAGTGGTTGCCATCTGGAACCTATAGCGATCGATAATCTGGGCGGTGGCGACGGTTCGCGCTTCCAGGTTTCGCAGAAATCGGGCCAATCGCAGTTGTTGTGCGGGGGCGATCGTCTCAAGCAGGGCAATTGCCAGGGCTTCCGTGCCCCATCCCGGTCGTCCGGCTTGTAAGTCTCCCGTAACGATCGGCAACACGCGATCACAGTACACTCCCAATAGTTCCGAGCGGTACTGAGTCGCTTCCCGAATACTGACTTCCTTCGGACGATCGCCCCACTGCCAATCATAGGGCGGTTGCCACTCGCGAAACGGGCGCAGTCGATCCACTTGAGTCACCGCCATCAGGACAGGGAGATCCGGGGTATCTTCTTTCAGAAGCTTGAGAAAATCTACATCCATTTGCAGGGCCGGGTCCAACGCCGGAGTCACCAGCAACACGAGATCGGCTCCCGTTCCATAGGTCAGGACCTGTTCCCGCAAATCGGCTCGATCTACTTGCTCGTATCCCGGTGTATCCCACAGAACCAAACTTTCCCCGGTTGCCGCTTCCCAACGGTAGCTCTGAATCTGGTCCGTACTGGGTAAGACATCGACGGCGGCTCGATCAGCTCGAAACAATGTATTGATCAGGCTACTTTTTCCGGCCCCTGTCCGGCCCACAATGAGTAAATTCACTGGCGGTTGAGTCACCTGTTCCGGTGAAGTGGCCTGGGAAAGTAACTCCCGAATGGTCTGGGTTTTGGCTTGTGGAAGGGTCGGAGTTGAAGCGGGTTGTTTTAGGAGGGGAGGAGCGGTGTTGCCATACAGGACGATCGCCTGTCGTCCCAGATTTCGGAGCGTGGCTTCCCGGAGCAGTTGTCCCAGATTTACGATCAATTGCTGGGTCGCCTGATCCCCCGAACGCTGACTCACCTGCCGTGCCAGGGCCGCCACCGGATTCAGAATCCACTGTGCCCAATTCCAGGCCCGCCAGAGTTTTTGGGCGGAGGGTTCCAATCGGCGATAGGTTTCATACGCCTGGTACGCCTGCCCGATCGTCATTTGATTCAGGGCAGGAGATAACCGCTGCATCCACTGATCCAGGTCATCCACGGTGCCCCGCAGAAGGGTGTACGCCTGGGGAATGTAAATGTTGAGGAGGGGATAGGGGACTTCCGGGTAATAGACATGGGCGATCGCTGTTACCAACTCTTGACAGCGACTCCAAAAGCAGGGCCAATCTTCCCAGAGGGGTGGGTCATTTTGGGCTGCTTGCAACAGGTCTTCGATCGCCAAAGCCGCACGGCGGGAGACATCGGTTTCAGTTGAGGGGGGCAAGTTGTCAGGAGCGTCTTCGAGTTCCCTGGCGACTTCGTTCATCACTTTGGTCATTTCGGTCAAAGCAGGTTGGGTCCACTTCACCAGTAACCATCGCCAGCCTACCAACACCAGGGTAAACACCCCCCAGATCCAACTCAGTCCCCACGCATGAATCTGTTGTCCCGCTGCAATGAGCAAAAAGCCCACGATCGCCACGATCGGCAGAACCAGCACCCCCCACTGCCAGAGTTTTAAGCGCACCATTCCCATTCCCTCCGATGGCTCCTTCCATTGTCAACCCCAATGCTAGGCTTTTGATAGGGCAATGGAAAAGGGTAGAAAACCATGTGGAGTCGTGGAATCCAACACAATATGCAAGAGGCGATCGTCGGTTCCTTTCAGAACTGGTTACTGCAACATCCCTTCTTACTCTGGCTAGTCACCCATCCCCTCTGGAGCGTGGGCATTGTCCTATTGGCGATCTTTTTGTTTTGGGGGCTGCTCCAGGCAGTGACTCGCCTCACAGAGCGGATCTGGCTATTTATTCTTCAGGCTCCTCTTAAACTCATCCAGGGCGGTTTCCGAGTCCTGACCTTTCTCATTTCTCGAAAAACACCTGAAACGACACCGATCGAAGTTCAGAAGGAAGATCCCCGCCAACGGTTGACAACGATCGTCAATCGGTTAGAAGCGCTGCGGCAGGAGCAAGATGCGTTGATGCAGGAAATGAAACAACTGTTGGCGATCGAGAATTCCTGATTGCTGTGAATTCGGGATAACGCGAGAAAACTGCTCTAACCTTCGTGGTGACTGCTATATCTAATAGGATCACGATAACTTTCAATTACCGATGTCCCGATTAGATGATGGCAAGCCCCTCGCTCTGAATCCCCTGCCCCCTTACGAGATGCGTTTGCTCAATGCAATGGCCTTTTTCTTGGGGCGCAACATTGAATCTCAGGCGGCGGCAGCCCTGGCAATGTACCTTCGACAGGCGGAGGGACGAATCATGGCTCAAGTCAAATGGTATGCCTGGAAGCTCGATCGCGATCCCTATGAGTTGATGGAGATGATCTACACCGATCCTGCTGAGGCGGAACGGTTATTTCAAGATCTGCCCAAAATTCATGCAGGGATACCTGATGTGTTTGGCTCAGATGGAGTCAACCCACATGAATCGCCCTGAAACGATAATTTCTTGCCTGACCGCTCACCCTTGTACTGATATCGGCTGTTTTTACGTGTTAATAGAATACAGAAAACTTGTTTAACGACGGTGGCTAGGCAGGTGTGCTTTACTGATCTGAGAACTGTGGCAGACGGTTGCTCGGACTGCTTTGGCTTGTCCTTCCATCAGGTGATTTGAGGTAGTTGTGGAAGAAAATGACATCCATCAACGGGGCATTGATATTTTCATCATTGACGATCAAATCGACAATATTCAAATTCTGGCTGAATTGCTCACTCAACAGGGCTACAAGGTTCGGAAAGCGTTAAGTGGGCAAATGGCTTTGGTGGCGATCGCAACAGAACCTCCCGATCTAATTCTGCTGGATATTTCAATGCCCCAAATGGATGGGTACGAAATTTGCCAAACCCTCAAATCGTCTGCCAAAACCCGTGAAATTCCTGTCATTTTTGTGAGCGCATTGGGGGATTTGCTGGATAAAGCCAAAGCCTTTGCCGTTGGAGGGGCGGATTACATCACCAAGCCTTTTCATGCGGAAGAAGTTTTGATGCGGATTAAAAATCAGGCGACTTTGGCCCTTCAATATCGTCAGCTTAAACAGGCGGAAGCGAGATATCGCAGTATTTTTGAAAATTCTACCGAAGGAATTTTTCAGGCGACCCAGGAAGGAAAGTATCTCAATGTAAATCCTGCGCTGGCGCGGATTTTCGGCTATGACTCGCCAGAAGAACTCATGAACAGCATTGCAAATATTGGGCGGCAATTATATGTCAAACCAGAACGGCGGGATGAGTTGCGGGTTTATCTCCAGCAGTTTAAGGAAATTACAGGAGCCGAATCGGAGGTCTACCGCAAAGATGGTAGCCAGATCTGGATTTCTGAAAATGTCTGGATTGTAAAAGACACGAATGACAATTTTTCATACTACGAAGGAACGGTACAGGATATTACCGAGCGGCACCAGATGGAAGTTGAGATGCGACGGGAACATTGGCGATCGGAGCGTTTGCTGACGAATATCCTCCCCTTCCAAATCGCACGACGACTTAAAACCAATACGAATACGATCGCAGACTACTACGAGGAAGTGACCGTCCTGTTTGCTGATCTGGTGAACTTTACGGCTGCTTCTGCCCGGATGTCTCCTCCCCAGTTAGTGACCCTGCTCAACAGTATTTTTTCTGCCTTTGATCAACTCGCAGAACGGCACGGATTGGAAAAAATCAAAACGATTGGGGATGCCTATATGGTGGCTTCTGGATTGCCGACTCCCTGCCCGGATCATGCCCAGTCAATCGCCCAAATGGCTCTGGAAATGCAACAGGTGATCCAACAATTTCCGCACCCGGTTAGCGGTGAACCTTTCCAACTTCGAATTGGGATCAACAGTGGTTCTGTGACTGCGGGGGTGATTGGGATTAAAAAGTTTATTTACGATTTGTGGGGAGACACGGTAAACATTGCAAGTCGCATGGAAGCCACAGGGGAAGCGGGCAAAATTCAAGTGACGGCTTCTACTTACGAACGAATTAAACATCGATTTCAACTGAAGCCAAGGGGCAAAATCTACATCAAAGGAAAGGGAGAGATGGTGACGTACTGGCTCGTAGGGTAGATTGGAAATTAGGGATTCAAGAACAATTGTGTGGAAGAATCTGAAACAACTGGTCTGGCGAACTCGTGAGATTGGCATGATCGCGTCCCTGGTGTCGGGGATGGTGGTAGGTCTGCGCCTC
>JANRKG010000141.1:0-7686 GCA_033763635.1 Leptolyngbyaceae cyanobacterium bins.59 | reverse complement strand
CATCGACCCCATTGGGCAACACCGCAAGTCGATTGGCAGGAACTCCCAGCCGGATTAGCAGGTCTTTCTGAAGTTGGGAAAAAATGATGACCTGATCGTAATGCGCCAGAAAGGGGGCATACAACTGATAGGCCAGGTGTTGGGTGCCGGAGGTGAGGTTGCGGCGTTTGCGATCGAACGGAGGATGGAACGTGGCAACCAGGGGGAGGTTGAGTTCTTCGCAGATCTCAGGCAGTAAAAAATCCAAAGGAGAGAGGGTGAGGGAAGCATGAACCAGATCAGGCTTCAGTTCCCGCAATGCCTGGGTGAGAACCTTACTGGATTTGAAGGTTGGAATGGTGTAAATGGTGGATTTGTAGAGGCAGGGAATGGAAACTTCCTGGTAGTCGGGCCAGATATCCTCAACAGCATCTTCCTGGGCAAAGTGAAGGAAACTAACTTGATATCCCCGATCGAGTAGCGCATTCGTCACTTCCCGACCATAGGTGACATTCCCGCAAAAAGGAGTCTTTTTCCCTAACCAGGCAATATGCATCCGATGACCAATCCCGTAAATTCAATCTTTAGAAGTTTAGAGTTCTATGGATTCTTCTAAAGAAAACATAAAACCTTTTACTTTTTACGGGAAATGTACCATGTTAAGAGACCTCCTGCGATCGAAATCACTGCAAGACCCAGGAAAACGGTGTGAATCCCCAGAAAAGTCTCGGCAACTCCTGCCAGGGCCAGAGGAAGGGTGAGCGCAATATTAACGGCATTGTTCTGAAGACCAAACACTTTTCCCCGCATCTCTTCGGGCGTTTCTGCCTGAATGGTGGTTTGCATGGGAATGCCCACCAGCGCAGAAAAGACTCCCGTTAAGGTGAGCAGGACCAACACCGACCAGAGGTTGAGGGGAAGCAGAGCCAAGGCTGCCAGGGAAGCACCGATCCCAACAGACCCATAGACTCCCAGTTGGCTTGTTGACCCCAATCGTTTGCCAAAATGACCCAAAACCGTTGCTCCAGTGGCTAGCCCAACGCCTCCCGCGGCCAGTAAAAATCCAAACTGGGAGGCTTTCATGCCGGGAATGATTTCTGCCAGCCGAACGGCCAGCATTGCCAGCGCTGCTACGATCGAGAACAGGATCACCAGTTGAATCAGGGCATTCCGGACCCGATGTTGCTCTTGCAGATAGCGAATTCCATCCCGGATATCTCGCCAAACGTGAATCGACTCAAACTCAACCGGATCAAGCTTTTCATGGGGACGGATCAATAAAAGGATTAGCCCTGCAATCACGTAGGCTCCACCCACCAGGATTTCTTTCCCAATGCCCGGACCCTGAATCATCAGGCCCATAACATGATCCGCCAGAGCCAACAGGGGTTCACCCACCGCAAACCCCACAATCACCGAAGCCATCATGGTTGTGGTGTACAGGGAGTTGGCAGAGAGCAAATGTCGCCGTTCGACAAGCAGGGGAATCACGGACTGTTCGGCGGGGGCAAAAAACTGGGTCAGGGTGGAAACGATAAATGTCACCCCTAGCAGGAAACTAAAGCCCAAGGGTAAGCCCCACAGGGGCGACCAGCCTTGAGAGATCCAGAGGCCAAAGGGTAAAAATAGCACCAGCCCTCCCCGAAGGAGGTTGGTGATCACCAGCACTAACTTCTTGGGCCAGCGATCGACATACACTCCCGCCACAGAGCCGAACAACACTGCCGGAATGGTGAAGGCGATCATGATGGACGAAACCCATCCGCTGATGGTCTGATCCTCCGACTGAAAGCGGTTGGCAATGAGGGCAATCATCAAAACCAGATAAACCTTATCCGCCAGTTGGGAAAAGACCTGCCCACTCCACAACGCTAAAAAATTGAAATTTTTGAGGACGGGTAAAAAACCATGCTCCTCAGCCTCATCCACAGGGCTGGGTGGCTCGATCGCAGCCTCTTTCTTGGAAGAAACTTGACGATCAGGAATTTCTGGCCCTTTTCCGTTTTTGTCCGATCTGTTGCTCCCATTTCCTCCTGCTCCGTTGGTGTTAGAAATGGGAGCGATCGGGGCATTTTGATTAAGGGGTTCTGGTAAGGCGCGGGCGGGGGTATCCTCAAGACCCGATTCTGAAGGGAAAGAATTACCGTCAGTCGGAGACTCAGTTTCTACGCAACGTTCATGACTGGTTCCATTGCGAGTTCCATTCCCCTGAGGTGGCTCTGAAGGGTCCAGTCGCTCTGCACGAGGTTGGGATAAAGCCACCTCACCGATCAAAGGGGTTACACCATTTGAAGGGGTTACACCATAGGGATGTCCGACCTGAGCACCAGACTCGCTGGAAGTTGGGAGGAACAACGTCTGTAAACGAAAATCGGACGATCGCGTCATGGGGGAGTTCACGAAGAGGTTGGCAGCGATTGAAAGCAGGCTTCAATCAGGGCAGCAGATCGAATGGGACGGTCAAAATGGTACTGCGCGTACTGACGCAGGATTCGTTCCAGCGTTAACCATGCCTGAAGCAATTCAGTCCTATCAGCATCATTGTGCGATAAATCGGTCCCGATTACATCTGGCTTGGGTAAGTCTGATTGAGCTAACTTTTGTAGTTTAGCTAACTCCAGGGCATTCAGTTTAGCGGCGATCGTGGGAATTGTCTTCCCAATCACCTTACAATAGACCACCGGATCGGGTTCGCTGTCTCCCCCCATTTGAGGATCGCTCCCACGCTCTGCAACTTTTTTGATGGGTGCTTTGATGGGTCTATGGGCCGCTCGCTCTGCGGCCCTGAGCCTTTCCAGCGCTTCCAAGGATACAATGCCTCCCGCTGTAATACTAAATCCAACCTGCCACTGAGGGTCTGTGAAGTCCGGCTCTAACGGTTCTTGGCTAATACAGCAGTGATGGACCTGGGGAGCCACGCCACCGAGTGCCAACAAATGGAAAATGGCATGGGTCAGCAAGGCCAATACTTCCAGGGCCGGAGTTGGGGGGGAGGCTTTCGGCAACTTTTCTAGTCGGCGCAGATGCTCACACAGGAGACTAAACAAGGCTTCCTGGGGTTGATCACTCAATGCCTGACAGAGAACCAATTCTGCGAGATATTGCCCTGCCATCAGCTTACTGAGATCCTGGCTGAGACCGGGGTAAGATTCCTGGGTTTCTGCCTGGATGATCTTGTCCAGCGATCGACCTTTCACGATCGTTAAGTGGTTCACGACAAAAGGTTCACTCCGGCCTCCCAAACTAGATTTGTGCTTTCGGGCACCGGGAGCAATGGCCTGTAACAACCCAAACTCTGGGGTCAAGATGGTCAAAAGACGATCGGTTTCTCCAAAGGGCATTCCCTTGAGATTGATCCCTATAGCCCGATAAGTACGACTCATAGATTCGCGGAATTCGTCACCAGATTGGCACAGAAAGGGCAGGTTATTCGACTGCCACCGTTTCCTCTTGATCCAGGGTAACGCGCTGATGCAACAGGTCGGGGCCTCTGGAGGTGCCCAGGCGAGTTGCACCTTCCAGGATCAGGTCGATCGCCTGCTCTATCGTTTGAATGCCCCCCGCTGCCTTAATGCCCATCCGGTTACGAGTTGCTTGCTTCAAAAACCGAATATCCTCCACCGTAACCCCACCAAACCATCCTGTGTGGGTCTTGATAAACTGTACTCCTGAATCCAGGCAAACCTCACAGGCAATTTGTATCTCCTCTGGGGTTAAGAGGCCCATTTCCAAAATTGCCTTCACAGGCTTGTCTGTTTCCTCACAGATTTCTGCAATCTCCCGGTGCAGTTCATTGAGTTTTCGGGCCTTCAGAAAACTGAGGTTTAACATCACATCCAATTCCTCTGCCCCATGCTCAACGGCTTCTTGTGCTTCATAGAGCTTTGTGCTGGAAGTGCTGGCTCCGGTGGGAAATCCAATCACCGCACAGACTTGGGGATGTTTGCCATGCAGAAGGGAAACAGCCTGTTTCACTTGAAAGGGATACAAACAAACCGTCGCAAACTGGAAGCGATCGGCCTCATCACACCACTTTTCTAAATGTTCCTGAGTGGCGATCGGATTTAGGAGCGCATGCTCAATGAAAGGAGCAATATCAAGATCCACTTCTCTTCCAGACTTGCCCATTACTTCCCAATCTCCGTATGACTCACCATCCCACCCCGCTGAACGTAGCCCTTTCCCAAACCCTAGCACCAAAACCAGTCGGAAGTTCCGTAAATATCCGCTTCAAAGTCGGCACCCTATCTCCCCCCAGATTGAGCAAGCTTGAGCCGACTTCTACTATATTGGAATCTGAGAGCCATGTAAAAAATTGTTACAAAGCCAAATAAATTGCTTATGTTGCCCATATTGCTAAATGAACAGTTTGTTCACTTTTTCAAGTTCTATCTCAATCAACAGCTACAGCAAGGAATGCGGTATCGGACTGAGCTTTATTGCCTGGTGAGCGAATTTGACCGAACCGATCGCAATAAGGCGTATCAACGGGCCTGTGAATTAGCAGAACAGGGGATTTCAGTCGTGATGACAGCCTCTCATTTCAAGTATGCTATCTGGAAGAGCTTGAAAAGTGCCCCGGTGGCAGACCCTCAGCCTTCCCATTCTTCTCCTGGTGTTTGTCCTGTATGACAAATTTCACTCGTTCCCCCATTCCTGTTGCTTTGACGATCGCCGGATCGGACAGCGGGGGCGGAGCCGGGATTCAGGCAGATTTGCGGACTTTTGCCTTTCACAAAGTTCATGGCACCAGTGCCCTCACCTGCATTACAGCTCAGAATACGCTGGGGGTAACACGGGTGGATGCCCTTCCCCCGGAAGCAGTAGTGGCCCAGATGGAAGCGGTGGTCAGTGACATCGGGGTTCAGGCGGCAAAAACCGGAATGTTGCTGAATCAGGAAATCATTACAGCGGTCGCAGAACAGGTGACTCGGTTGGAAATTGGAAATTTGGTGGTCGATCCGGTGATGGTTTCTCGGACGGGGGCGCAACTCATTGATGATGGGGCGATCACCGCTCTCCGGGCCAAATTAATTCCCCAGGCTCGGATTGTGACTCCGAATCGCTACGAAGCACAAATCTTGAGCGGATGGGAAGTGACTACCCTGGAAGCAATGCAGGAAGCAGCCAAGGCAATCTACCAGCTTGGACCTAAAGCAGTGCTGGTGAAAGGGGGCGGCATGGCAGACGCACTGAAGGGCGTTGATGTCTGGTTCGATGGCAAAACGCTGGATGTGTTGACGACGGAACAGGTGGATACTCCCCATACTCACGGCACAGGTTGCACCCTCTCAGCCGCGATCGCTGCAAATTTGGCAATGGGACAAGACCTACTCACAGCAGTTCGTCAGGCAAAATTGTATGTGACGACTGCCCTGCACTACTCCCTGGCGATCGGTCACGGACAGGGACCCGTCGGGCATTTCTTTCCTTTGTTGGCTTGAGCCGCTAATTACCTTCCCAGTCAGGACAGCTTTCCCCATCCCACCCATAGGGATGCATCCCACAGATCAGCAACGTTCCCCCATACACCTGCCCATGATAATTCTGGCATCCGATGCAGGCGGGAGATCGTTCCAGGGTCGGTGGGACGGAGTAGGGAAACGGGTCAATCCCATCATCTAGATCGGTGAAGGCTTCCAGGAATGGTTCTACCCATTCTTCAAAACTGCGATCGATTTCAACAAGAACAGCAGACTGAAAGCTTTCGGCAATCTCCTCAGATAACTGGGTGAAGGTATTAACCACCTCGGCTGCATCTTTTGCCAGATCGGTGAAAAACTTTTCTACGTCGATCGCCCAATCTTCCATGAATTTCACGATGTCCCGTGACCAGTCATCCATAGTGAACCTTCTTCTACAAAAAGGGGAGGTAACGGCTTGAACCACCTTACCCAACTCCCACTTTAAACAATTCCATTCAAATACTGTAAAGACGTTCCTCTGAAACGTCTCTATCCATTCATGTCTCTACACATTTTTTATCAACTGCAATCAGGAATGATCTCAGGAAGACTGCGCTGATTGTTTGAAAAGAGTTTGCGTAGGGTTCATCCCAGTTGTGTAACCCTCACCCCAACGGAGAGGGACTTTGAAATCCGGCTCCCCTTCTCCCTGAGGGAGAAGGGGTTGGGGGATGAGAGGGGCGACTTTGCAAAAGTGGGATGCACCCGTTTGCGGATGGGTTGCCCTTCGACTACGCTCAGGGCGCAACCACTGGTTGAGCGAAGCCGAAACCAGCGAAGCTGAAACCAACGGGAAAATTGTTTTCTGGAAATCTTCTCAGTCTCGCTTGAGTCGGCGCAGTTCTTCCTGCAAATCCAACACTCGTTGCCGCAAATCGTCCACTTTCGGGTCGGCGGACGACGAACCTTCCTCTTCAGACAAAATTTCAATTTGGCGAGGTTGGCGGTTTTCTGGCTCAGACTTCACAGAAGTAGGGGAAGCCTGCTGGGCACGTCCCATCATTTCTTCGACAAACTTACGGGCTTCCTCCGTATTCATCTCACCGCGTTCAACCATTTCATCGGCTAACTTCTGAACCTGCACCCGCAGTTCTGCCAGCTTTCCCCCTGCTTTTTCTCCAGCATAGGAGGCAAGGCCCACTCCCAGGTAAACCGCTTTTTGAATCAGGTCTCCAAAACCAGCCATAGTTTCAATGATTTAGTTTCAATGATTTAGTTTTAATGGTTTAGTTTTAATGGTTTTTAGAATATTTCAAAAACTAAAACATCTCAAAAAAAAGAAGGTCTCAAAAAAAGAGACCCGGATTCCACGCCTATCACAAGCATCCCGTATTGCTGCTACCTTCCGGTCCTGACAAGATTTGGGCGTTGAGATCGCATGGGTCCGGATCACTCCCAGTATAGCGCTATTCTGGAAGTTAGGGGGATGGGATGGTGCAAGTCGGGCAAATTTTACGAGAACGGTATCAACTTCAACGGTTGTTGGGGATGCGGCCCAACCGTGAGGTTTGGCTGGCTGGGGATAGGCAAACCCGCGCCCCAGTCGTAGTCAAGCTGTTGACCATGCTCGATCCCTCTAGCTGGGCCGATCTAAAACTTTTTGAACGGGAAGCCAGGGTCTTGAAAAAGTTATCCCATCCCCAGATTCCCGAATATCTAGATTTCTTTGAATTCGAGGATCAATCTTTTGGGGTTGGTCTGGTGGAAACCTACATTCCCGGTCGTTCTTTAGGGGACTGCTTACAGGAGGGGGAGCGTTTTCAGGAAGCAGAACTTTATGGCTTTGCCGTTCAGATTCTGGAAATTCTGATCGATTTGCATGAACTCAACCCGCCCGTTCTGCATCGGGATATCAAGCCCAGTAATTTAATTTTGGGAGAGGATGGGTTATTGTATTTGGTGGATTTTGGGGCTGTCCAGGATCGAGTCACGCCTCCGGGGGAATCTTTCACGATCGTCGGCACCTACGGTTACACCCCGATCGAACAATTTGGGGGGCAGACCGTTCCAGCATCTGATCTGTATGCCCTGGGTGCAACCTTAGTTCACCTGCTAACAGGTGTAGCTCCGGCTGATCTGCCCCAGGAAAATCTAAAAATTCAATTTCGGCCTTATACCAGTGCTAGTTCTGAATTCATTGCCTGGATCGAAAAGTTGACGAATCCTTCAGTTCAGCGACGCTTTCAATCTGCGCGTCAGGCATTGACGGCCCTCCAAACCCCTACTCCGGGGCAACAAGTGG
>JANRKG010000140.1:0-5724 GCA_033763635.1 Leptolyngbyaceae cyanobacterium bins.59 | reverse complement strand
TTGTGCTTAAATCATTGCCTGACCCGGCTTATTGGGAAAGGTGCAAGATCTGAGTTAACAATCTCCAACGTTTCTTCCAATCATTTTTCTTAGGATGATAGTCTAAAGAAAATTGGCGTTCCCCGGAACGCACGACTATCTGGCACTGTGTAGCGATTGGAAGCTCTTGTTTACCAATGGGAATTAGAAACTGATCGACCTCCATATCTAACAGATTTGTAGGTAAAAACCATTGGATCATTAAATCACTCAGAGCAATCTCACGATCATGACAGATATCTAGAAGTTTTAATAGCAATGAAGGCAATTCCTCTTTCGCCATATCGTCAGAGAGAAGACTTTCTTTTTGCTCAACATCAGACTCAGAAAAAGGGTCTAAATCAACTGACAGAGATGCTGCTACAGAATAGTAGCCTGCTTTCTGCATTCTGGGCTTAACCTGAATCATCAAGTAGTAAGTTTTACGTGTGCCTTCAATATCAATCTGAAGTTCATCAATCAAACGATTAAACTCTGATGTCTGTGCATTTCCCCAATTATTCAGGTGCTGACGTTGTTCAGACTGCAAAGGTAGCCTTTTTACCAAATAAGCCACAAATCTTGCCATTGGGTTATATTCCACAGCACCTTGAGGCATCTTAGCCAAATAATTCAATAATGAGCCAAGATCAGTGGTAAAAGGCAAATTGAACCCAGCAGGACAATAAATTCGGCAACAATCTTCATAGGCAGGTTTAAGAAGCGATCGTTCCTGCTCAGTCACTCTCTGCAAAATGGACAAAAGTTCTTCAACTTCGGGCTGATATGAAGATGCTATTTCTGTCCTATTTTGTCCTGTTTTGACCGTCTTTTTTTCAGCTATCTCTGTAAAGGCTAGTCCTAATGCATTGCAAATAGCCAGTGCAGTTCGTTCCTTAACAGATCGTTCTCCATTAATAAAACGCCTAGCAGTCCTTTCATTAACTCCTGCTGTAGCAGCCAAATCACCAAAAGTCCAAAACTTACCGTCCTGGTTTTTGAGAGAAGCCATTTTCTGTTTCAGCAATCCTTGCCCTTTTGAGGTTGCCCAGACTTCCTTTTTGTCCATTTTGTCCTCAACCATTACTAATGGACAAAAATGAAAGAAAAAATTCCCGGTACATGCGTATTATTGTCCGAGCACAAAGCACTATATTTTGTTCATCGGCAGCCGACATCCCCCAAACAAACCTCAACCAAGGACCTCTTATGAATAACGATTCGACTAACAACAACCAACCCCTCGATACTCAAGCTGAAATTCAGGCAGATGCTAAAGGAGTGCATGTAGAGTTCACGATTCCCTGGAAACAGGTTCAGCGTCTCGGTCGCCCAGTAGGACTGACTCTGACTCATCTCGTCACTGCTGGCTTAACAGCACTCAGTATGAATCATAGCCTACTCCAACCTGTTCCACCCGTACCTGCACCGACGATTAACATTCCTGCTCAAGCTCCAACCTTAATCAATTAGGCAACACGCTTAATCCCAAGGCTGAACGTTGAAGGCACTACCTGGTGGTAGTGCTTTTTACTTTTTCCCATCATTCACACCACAACTAAACAACCTTATTTATTTTGCCCAATTACTTATCCAGCATTGACTCAAGAAAAAAGTTCGCAATCCTGGTTCCTTCATTGTTCCTGCATTCACATCTCATTCAAATCTGTTTCCTACAGTAGGCAACGTTGGTCCATCCTCACCGATCGCGTATGTTGCCTCCCTGGTCCCGTTTCCTGATCGCCCTCCTCAGCAGCCTTCTCCTTTTTCTGGAAATCATCACGGTTCCTCAAACCGTTTATGCTGCGGAAACTCACATCCCCTCGGCTACCTACTACGGAGCAGCCGTTCCAGATTGGGGACAAGTCACTTTCACCTCCCTTCCCGAACTGACCCAGGGTGGTTTCTTGCAAGTGCCCAATAGTGTGGTGGGGCAATTGGGCTACGATCCCTCCCGCTCTTGGAGCGCAGGTGCAGCCCTTGAGTCGGTTTTGCTGTTGGGGGATGTAGCAGATTCGTTTGGGCTTCAGAAGTTTAGTATGGGGGCGATCGCTTCCCTCACAGGGCTTAACCTGGAAACGCTGAGCCTGAGCAATCTTCCACTCCTGAAAGAGCAAACGATCGCCAGCCTGGTACAAGCCGTTCCAGGGTTAGGAAATCTTCCACTGGCTCAGGTTCGGCCTCTCTATGATTTGGTAACAAGCAGTCTTTCCCAAACGGGTAGGGAAATTCTCAGCGTTGCCAATCAGACCCTTTCCCAAATTGCAACCCATGACATTTTGGGATCGCTCTCCGTGAATCAGTTAGGAGATACCCTCAGCCAGTACAGTTTCACCAGCATCCCTGGATTAGAGCAAACGGCATTAGGAAATCTTCCGGGATGGCAGCATACCTTCATTGAAGAAGTACCGGGACTGGCTCACATTCCCTTTGCAAGTTTCCCCAATTCGCCCGTGTCCGGTTACTTCGGGTTCATCGCCATTCATGATGTGACCTATGGGGGCGATCGTTTCCACAAAGAATCGACTCGCAAACCCACCCAGTTCTCCATCTCCGGCAGCTATCAGGTGGGATTCAATTACAACTGTGCTCAGGAACGAGGATGCGATTATCTGGAGTTGAATTCTCCGATTTCTCTGGGTGTGGCAGGCGATCCCAGCAGGCTCCACGGCGCACGCTGGATCAGAGGGGGAGATGGGCCTGGGGAACAAATGGTTCAGGGTGGACATGGCGTTTTAGGGCAACTCAATGGCGGCATGGAACCCACGGGGCGGCATCCCTTTGGGGAGGTTTTCAAGGTAGTTCTGACGGACACCGACGAATCGACTGGAACCGGACAGTTTGGGCTTTATTTTCGGGTCTGTTCCCACGGCATCATTGATCTGGGCTGCACCCCTTACTTTATTGGGCCAGTGCCCTGGCTCTCGTCCAAGGAAAAAGGATTGGTGTTCGTGGGGCTAACTGAAGGCACTGCCCCCCATGGCATCGAACAACCTCCCATTCCATCGGAGATTCAGGATCAAATCAATCAGCAGGGGGGTGGTACTGACCCCAGTGGAACCAGTGGCGACAGCAATTTGTGTGGAGACGGACCCGCAGGCGTGGATTGGAGGGCACTCTCCGATGCCATTACCAGCATTGAAAGTGCTGGCTCTGGAGTTTACAGTGCGGTAGGCCAGGTACACTGCGATTCCCAGGGATGCATGATTCCCCTGGGGCGGTATCAGTTCATGAGTTTCCGCAACGACCTACGGGCGATCGTCGCTAAAAAACCGGGAGGCCGGGAATTTCTCAGCCGTCTGGATGCAGGCTACCGCCCCCCTGCTTCAGAGATGTTGCGCTACTTCCCAGCGTCGGATCAGGATGCCCTGTTCAAGCAGGCGATGACCCAGGACATCCAATACTACCAAAGGCGAGGAAAACAGGGGGATGAACTGCTGGCCTGTCTGGGAGAGAACTGGTATTCCGGCAACTGCACCCACAGCAGCAGACGGGATTATATCGGTGGCCCCACGGTCGCTGAATATGGACAACGCACCGTCACGGGCTACCGTCGCTCCCTGCAACAACGTGGCAAATCCACCTGCAATATCTCCAGTGGACAGCAGGGCAATGGCAAAGCAACCGGAACGTACACAAAACCTGTGACTGGAGGTGTAATCACCAGCCCCTATGGTTGGCGAACCCATCCCATTACAGGAAACGGAAGCTTCCATTCCGGGGTGGATTATGGAGCCGATCGCGGGACTCAGGTGAAAGCAGCCGATGGGGGTGTCGTAGTGGATGTACTCAACACCTGCACGGAGGGAAACTACGCCTGTGGAGGTGGATACGGCAACGTGGTTGTCATTGATCATGGGAATGGGCGCACCACTTTGTACGGTCACTTGCAAACGAACAGCATTCCCTGGAAAAAGGGGCAGAAGGTGTCGAAAGGACAACTGATCGGGAGGGTCGGCTCAACGGGACGATCGACCGGACCCCACCTGCACTTTGAAACGTCCGTCAATGGCAAAACAGTTGATCCCCGTCAATACGGTTTGTAGCAACGTTTAGGAGGACCCTAAAGATGACCCTTTTGAAGCAATTATTCAGGCAATGGTATTGGATAGCGGGAGGCAGCATCACCGTTCTGTTACTTTCAACCGTCAGCGGCATTCTGATAGGGAGTTACACCCCAACGATCGCCTCTGCCCCCTCCCTCCCATCGACCTGCTTGCCCCAGAACTTACCCGGCATCAGGAACCCTGCTTCCGAACTGAAATTGAAGCAAGTCTCAAGCACCCGTTATCAGGGCAAAGAGTACCGTCTGTATGACGTAACTCGTCCAGCAACCCCCATGCCATTTCCCTATGTTGTCCAAATCCAGGGAGCCAGTTGCAAAGGCATTTACAGTAATCCAATGGGAGATCCAGACGACTATTTCCATCTGGCCATGCCCCTCCCCGTTGCCCGTCAACTGACTTTGGGACGGCTGCAAGCTGCCATTCAACAAGCAGGAGGATTGCCTGCCTTCCGCGATCGACTACAACGTAGCCAGCAACAGTATGGGGGAGTGACCCAAATGGCCGAAGAAGAAGTCTGGGCTTATCAACAGATGGGACTCGCCCTTCCTGACAACGTTCGTGTTGTGAAAGCCACTACCCGATAACCCATGTTTAGAATTTTCAAATCCCTCTTACCGATCCTGGCTATCACCACAGCCGTTGGCATCTGGTTTATCCATAGCAGTCCAGCCACCAGTGCCCAATGGCAACCGATTACTCAGGCTCCCAAAGCATTAGTCCAGCAATTTCAGCGAGACATTCGATCGGACAACGAAGCACCTGACATCGCAGGAACCCAATTTCTGAAAGTACAAACCAAAAACCAAACAGTTCCCCTTTATTTAATCGACACCAGTTCCACCCTTCGCTCTCAACGCAGGCCCTCTTTCTGTGGTAGAGCGGGATGCCTGTTTCTCGGATACATCCAGCAACAGGGAAGCAATCCATTCCGCCAAGTGACCAGTGGCTACCTGAACCCGTTTCTACCACCGGGAACGGAAAAAGTCACCGTCACCTCAAACATCCGCAGTGGCTTACCCTGCCTCCAGTTCAAGCAAATGAGCCACGATCGCTTTGACTCCCAATTAACGACTGTTACCTACTGCTTCAATGGCAACACCTACATGCAGCAGTGATTCATCCCCCATCACATCTTGAAATACTCTCTTGAAATGCATTATGGCAACCCATCTCTCGATCGAAACCCAACAACCCAACTCGGTTAGGCATCTCACAGAAGCTTTGAAAGAACTTTTGCAAGAATTACCCATCAAAGCGCCCAAGGATATCTCGATCTTCTTTGAAGGCTCCGAGGTCTACCGCTACCATAGCCAGGACGGCAGCACTTTCTGGTGGAATGATGTCCTCACAGATGCCTCTGATCCCAATCGTTCAAATGATGTTGAAGGCATTTGAATACAACGAGGGGCAAAGTAATATGTTTTCGGGATGGCTTGAAGTTTAACCATCCCGAAATTCTGTACGGTAAGTTTTTTAGCCATCCGAAAATGCTGAAATACTTCAGTCCCTCTGGGCTTCCTGGGAAGCAAGAGGGCAGGTCAGCGATCGGGTTTAGCTAAAGATCTGAATGGGAGACTGCCTTACAAAAGCAATCACTTCAAGTCGTTTTCCTGCGGCCTGTTGTCCGACCTGTGCCCTT
>JANRKG010000139.1:0-3978 GCA_033763635.1 Leptolyngbyaceae cyanobacterium bins.59 | reverse complement strand
CATTCCTAACCCATTCAACAGAATGACTGAACTCCCTTTACGTTTCTTTAGAAGAGACTATAATAAATTATTAGGCGTAGTCGTTATGAGTTCATTTAATTTTCTATGAGCAACCCAACCGTGGAGAATGTCGTCATTATTGGATCGGGTCCTGCGGGCTACACCGCTGCCATTTATGCGGCCCGCGCCAACCTCAAACCTTTTATGTTTGAGGGGTTTCAGGCGGGAGGGCTTCCCGGTGGGCAACTCATGACCACCACAGAAGTTGAAAATTTCCCTGGGTTTCCGGAGGGGATTCAGGGACCAGAACTGATGGACCTGATGAAAGCCCAGGCCATCCGGTGGGGCGCAGAACTGGTGACAGAAGATGTGACCTCCGTCGATTTTAGCCAACGTCCTTTTGTCATCCGCTCAGAAGAACGGGAAGTCAAAGCCCACAGTGTCATTATTGCAACCGGGGCTACTGCGAAACGTTTGGGGCTACCCTGCGAACACCAATTCTGGAGCCGAGGCATTTCTGCCTGTGCCATCTGTGACGGCGCAACCCCCATTTTTCGCTCCGCAGAGTTGGCAGTGATCGGAGGAGGAGATTCAGCAGTTGAAGAAGCGATCTACCTGACGAAGTATGGCTCCCATGTTCACCTCTTAGTACGGGGGGAGAAGATGCGGGCAAGCAAAGCGATGCAGGATAGGGCACTCCGAAACTCGAAGATCACGCTTCACTGGAATACGGAAGTGCTGGATGTCTTTGGGGATGAGAACCACATGCAGGGACTCAAGCTACACAACAAGCAAACTGGCGAAACCAGTGAATTGCATGTGAAAGGGCTGTTCTATGCGATCGGCCACACGCCCAACACCTCTCTCTTCAAGGGCCAGGTTGACTTAGATGAGGTCGGTTACATCGCGACCCGTTCTGGTTCACCGGAAACCAGTGTGGAGGGGGTTTTCGCCGCAGGGGATGTGCAGGACCATGAATATCGACAGGCCATCACCGCTGCGGGATCTGGGTGTATGGCAGCGATGTTGGCGGAACGGTGGCTCTCCAGCAACGGTCTGGTCGAGGAGTTCCATCAGACAGAAGCTTCAGAGAAACCTGAAGCAACTCCCACTGAGAAGAAAACGGAAGCGCAACAGGCCAGTGAATTCGATCCCACCAGTACCCGCTATGTCGGCGGTTATGCCCTGCGGAAGCTCTACCACGAAAGCGATCGTCTGATTATTGTCAAGTATGCCTCGCCCCAGTGCGGTCCCTGCCATACGCTCAAACCCATTCTCAATAAAGTGATTGATGAGTTTGAAGGCAAAATCCACTACATTGAAATCGACATTGAGCAAGATCCAGAAATCGCCGAATCCGCTGGCGTGGTGGGCACTCCAACCATTCAGTTCTTCAAGAATAAAGAGTTGATGGGCGAGTTGAAAGGCGTGAAGCCTAAGAGCCAGTACCGGGAGACGATCGCTCAACATCTCTAAACGACAAGAGGCAGAGGGCAGAAGGAAACGACTCACGACATCGTAGGTTTAATCTGGCAACCTGTCCTTACCTGCACCGTTACTGGGATCGCGGTTCCTTTCGATTAATCACCACATAAAAAAGCAGAGGAATTTACTTCCTCTGCTTTTCCATTTCAAGCAAACCGGACCAGGGGTAAAAAAGGGGCAGGGTTATGCGCTTACCGCAACCTTGGGTTCTTGAGCGGTGATGTGCTCATACACCGCCCGCATCTTCAGACCTGTCAACACTTGGAACAGACCTGTTCCATTGTTAGAACCAGGGTACTCCCGGTGTTGTAACAAGAGATGGGTCATTTCCCCTTCATACTTCGTTGACAGCTTGCTGAGGTGTCGTTCGATGTAGATCACCTCTTCCAGGTTGTCAAACTGACCATCTACTTCCAGGATGGAAACATTATGACCATAGTAGGTGTCAGGACCATAGAACAGACGGATACCAGGGTAGGAGCAGGTGAGTTTACGACCGCAGGGAATCCAATCGATCGTAGAACCTTCGTCAAACAAGTAAGCAGGATCAAAGCCTTCAATGCCTTCTTTCTGGATCATTTGAACCCGCAGCACCTTTCGTTCCTGATCACCGGGAATCAGTTTGGTTGGTAATACCTGCAACACAACATCTGCATGGCCTTTTTGGGGATCAATGTAGGCTTCAAAATCAGGTTTGCGGGCATTGATCGCAGCCAGCACATCCTCATAACGGTGGCCCCGTTCTGCCATATCCCGCTGAATCTTCCAGGCGATTTTCACTTCATCACTGATGTCAAAGTAAACGCTGAAGTCAATCAGTTCACGAACCCGTTCGTCATATAAAGGATGCAGACCCTCAATGACCACAATATGGTTAGGAGCAACCAGTTCGGGAGGATCGATCGTACCCGTCTCATGGTTGTAGATAGGCTTTTGAATGGTTTGCCCACTCTTCAAAGCCTTGATCTGCTCATACATGAGATCAAAATTATTCGCTTGAGGGTTCAAAGCAGTCACCCCAGCTTCTTTCCGCTGCTTCCGGTCCAGACTGTGGTAGTCATCAAGACAGATGACGGTAATGAAGTCATCTCCGAATAAGTCTGACAAGCGGCGCAAGAATGTAGACTTACCACATCCGGAGTCTCCAGCGACACCAATTAAAACCACACGGTCCGGCTTGATGGTCATAGTTTCCTCTGATCGTTATAATCGTTCGCTAACTAGATTTTCTGGATTTTAAAGCAATACCCCTCAGGGTCACTCAAAGAGGATTACCTAAATGTTTTTACCTGAACAAGGCTAATCATAACCCGCCAGTGTCAGGTAAATTGATGTGAACCGAATGGGTAAAACACACTGGCTTGCCTGCCAAAATTAGCTGAACTAACAATCGTCAGGCTAAATCGTCAGGCTAAATCGTCAAGCTGATATCCCTCTCCTCGATCGTTTGCTATTTCAATAGTTAAACCAATTTATAAGTAAAACTAATAGATAGCAATAGATGAAATGAGGGAATGCCAGATTTTTTCTCAGGTTCATTTTTCAGGTTCATCATGGAATTACTCAAACTCCATAAAAGCCCTCTAAAAGACCCATCTAACTCTGATTAACCCTTACTGCCCTTACTCATTCCCTCAACCGTCTCTAAAATGCAACGCAATTAGACAAATCAATTCAATATGAAAAATCAGTCTATTGCAGCACAAAGAGACAGAAGTAGGTATGAATACTGCCTATTGGTAAATCTTACCAGAAGGGTCGAATCATCACAATCGGATCATCACAAGGTTAAGCATGAGTTAGAAGTTAAGCTTATTAAATATCCTAAAGGTAATTGCACACTTTTCAGAACCAAATTGAAACAAGATTGACATTCTTCTTTCTAACAATTTTGTACGCTCTAAGCGGGAGTGGAGAACTGGTTCCTCAGGCTCGAGGTATTCGTGGAGAAATTTGCCTTCCCAAACCGTTTCATGTTGCTGCATGGTGGAGTTATCAGTTAGTTAGGACGGTCATCAAGACAGTTGTTTTTAGCCCTCAAATCTAAGAAGCGGATTAACATCTCGTCAGGGAGAGGGCACTTTGCGGCAAAATGGAAACTTAAATGGGTTCGGAGAGACAAGTAGATAATGTATAGCTCAAGCACTGCGGATGCCGCCAATACAGAGTTTGGCAGCCGTGTTTTCCAATATGAGGTCGTCGGTCTTCGTCAAAATGATGAGACGAATAAAGCCGCCTACCCAATTCGTCGTAGTGGAAGTGTCTTTATCACCGTGCCCTACGGTCGGATGAATGAGTTCATGCGTCGGATGGCCCGTCTCGGAGGCAAGATCGTCAGTATTCGGCAGTTAGATGGTAGCTCTGTTCCCAATGGGCAGGTCAAGCTCGAATCTTCTGATGCCTCAGTTCCAGGAACCACTCCCCAAACTGCTCCTGCATCAGAAGGTAAGTCTATGACTCAAGCAAAGGCGAAGGTCGATGTTCCGGTCAATA
>JANRKG010000138.1:0-18112 GCA_033763635.1 Leptolyngbyaceae cyanobacterium bins.59 | reverse complement strand
CTCCGTCGGTACACCCACGAGTTCTCCCTTGTAAATCAATCTTAATAAGAACTTAAGAGAAGGGCACTGCATCGCGATGCCCTTTTTTCTTGCTGCTTTGAGCCTATCGAGAATTCTGCCAAATTGAAATTTTGTATATTGCGTTACAGAATACCTCTCTTACCCCTGGTGAAATCTATGACACTGATTAGTTTTTTAGCCTTGTAGGACACAACCGTGTTGAAAAAAGTTTTACTCATTGTGCTGACAGCGGCTTGGTTGCTGAGCGGTCCCCTGACGGGCAATGCTCTGGCACAGGAACCTGCGGCTGATCCCGTAGCTCAAGCAGCTACGGCAGCGGGAAATGCTCAAGTAGCAGCAGATACCGCTTACATGTTGCTCTGTTCAGCCTTAGTGTTGCTAATGACACCAGGACTGGCCTTCTTCTATGGAGGATTTGTCCGATCGCGTAATGTGCTGAATACCATGATGATGAGTTTCATCCTCATGGCTCTCGTAGGTACGACCTGGATTCTGTGGGGCTACAGTTTGGCCTTTGCTCCGGGCAATGCGTTTATCGGTGGGTTGCAGTGGTTTGGGTTGAATGGGGTTGGGTTAGAGACAACGGGTTATCTCCCCCAAATGTCCCTTCCCAATTCTGGAGATCTCGCTTCCTATGCGCCCATCCCTCACCAGGCGTTCATGATCTACCAGGCGATGTTTGCGATTATCACCCCGGCGCTAATTTCGGGGGCGATCGTTGAGCGCATTAACTTTAGGGCTTACTTCCTGTTCGTACTGCTCTGGTCCACGTTTATCTACGCTCCTCTCGCTCACATGGTTTGGGCCAAGGGGGGATTGATTGGCTTGTATGGCGGGTTTGGCGCACTAGACTTTGCGGGTGGAACGGTTGTTCACATTAGCTCTGGTTTTTCGGCTCTAGTCGCAACCTTGATGATCGGTCCACGAAAAAACTATCCCTCTCAAATTACCCCTCCCCATAACGTTCCCTATATCTTGTTAGGGGCTGGGTTGCTCTGGTTTGGTTGGTTTGGTTTCAATGCTGGGAGTGCCCTGGCTTCCGGTCCCCTGGCAACGGTTGCCTTTGTTTCAACCAACTGTGGTGCTGCGGGGGGTGCGCTCACATGGGTCATCCTGGAATGGGCTTTGATTGGAAAACCGACGGCTGTAGGGGTGGCAACAGGTTTGGTTGCAGGGCTGGTGGGCATTACTCCCGCTGCTGGATTTGTAACGCCTTTGGCGGGGTTGCTCATCGGAGCCATAACCGCTTTCTGTTGTTTCTGGGCCATTCGAATTAAGAACAAAATGCAAGTTGATGATTCCCTGGATACCTACACGGTTCATGGGGTGGGGGGAACTATCGGTGCGCTGCTAGCAGGAGTTTTTGCAACCAAATTGGTTAATGCTGCTGGGGCAAATGGTCTACTATTCGGCGATACAGGTCAACTCTTTGTCGGCAACGATCCAAGCCAAATGCTGAAGCAGATCGGTGGGATTTTGATTGCCTACGTTTTTGCCGGAGTCGGTACTTTCATTATTTTGAAGATTTTGGCTGCTACGGTAGGTCTACGAGTGAATCCTGAAGTGGAATACCAGGGTGTTGACATCTCTGAACATGGAGAGGAAGCCTATGGTCCGGAGTTTGCAGGGGGAATGAGTAGCCAGGTATCGAGTGCAACAGAATAAGTAAAGGCAGAGAGCAGAAGGGAAATGCTCATTGTGACCCGTTGTTTCAACCTGTGCAACCTGTCCTAACTTGAACAGTAATGCTCTGTCTATTCTGTAATCTGATAAGGGGTGATACTTGACTGAAGACGAGTATCACCCCTTTCAGTCTGAAACCGAAAAAGCACTGTAGAATCAAATCCAGCAAAACTGATTCTGGTCCTCTCCTGTGACGACTCAGCCTCGCCGCCGCAATCGCTTCCCGCTTTGGGTCAGTCTGTCCCTCCTTGGGAATGTCATCTGTCTTCTCTCTCTTAGCTTCTTGCTGCTCAAAGGTAAACCTTTGCCTTCGGTGCCTCAGGCGAATGCATCCTCTGAAACAAGGAACCCTCCCCCTTCTCCTCAACTGGGGCCACGCCATCAATTAACCTACGATCAGTGGGTCGAACTTCTGGGGCGGGAGGCACAGGTCGCTGCCGACAAACGATCGCGCCGTCTCACCATTCTGTTGGGGGACTCCCTGAGCCTCTGGTTTCCGCCCCAACTCCTGCCCACCGATCGCACCTGGCTCAACCAGGGAATTTCGGGAGAAACCTCTGCCGGACTCTTTCGCCGCCTGGATCTCTTCGATCGCACGAAACCGGAAACTATTTTTCTCCTGATTGGCATTAATGACCTGATTCGGGGAGTGGATGACCAAACGATTCTCCAAAATCAAGAACGGATTATTCGCTACCTGAAACGAACCCATCCCCAAACCCAAATTGTGGTTCAGTCTTTGCTGCCCCATGCAGCGGCAGGGGCGAAGTGGGAAGGGCGCGATCGGCTTCAGGGGACTCCTAACAGCCGCATCCGCAACCTGAACCGGGAACTGGCGGCGATCACCCGTGCAGCCGATGTGTACTATCTGGATTTACATAGTCTCTTTACCGATCCTAAAGGAAATCTGCTTCCTGAGTTGACGAGCGATGGGCTGCACCTGAGTCTCCAGGGCTATTGGGTTTGGCGATCGGCCCTGCAAACCTTTAGTCAATTAGAACTAGAACAGGCCAAACGTTAAGTCCCTCTCCAAATCTTTGCAAGTTCATTATCTTTATAGTATTCTTGAACTATTATTTCGATGTAACGATCGGTGTAGGAGTTTTGTTTGCCGCCCTATCAACAATCAAATACAGCGATTTTCCTTTGCCAACTGCTATCAAACCTGTATCAGCCGATTCAAGTTTTTCGTTATGACTCAAAATTAAAGACTCTGTATATTCAGGCGGGAATGGCTGATGAGATTACGTTGATAATAAAAGAAGATGGCGATTGGGATTTTGTGATATGACATCAAATCTGCCTCAGATGACGAATCAACAGTTAAAGCAGTACATTTCAGAGAATCGAAACAACGCAGAAGCTTTTCGATCAGCCTTAACTGTATTGCTTAGTCGCCGTGATCCTGCCTCTCCCTACCAACCCTATCCCTTTGATCTCGCTGATCCGGAGAATGAGGTTAGGGACATGTTGCGTAAGAAATTAGAGCAGGGTGAGTGACACTTTTTACTTTTGTCATCTAACTATCTATCGCTGCCCAAAGCCCTAAATTAATGCTTTATTGGAGGGTATGGCTTCATCCACTCCCACTTCAACCCCTTCAGCCCCATCTCAACCGACTCTCCTCCTGGTTGATGGGCACTCTCTAGCTTTCCGTTCCTACTTTGCTCATACCAAAGGACGGGATGGAGGGTTACGGACTTCAACGGGGATTCCGACCAATGTTTCCTACGGTTTTCTTAAAGCGCTCTTTGAGGTGATAGAGGCTGAAAAACCGAGTTACGTAGCGGTGGCGTTCGATCGCAGTGAACCAACTTTTCGCCATGAGGCGGACGAAACCTACAAGGAAGGTCGCCCAGAGGCTCCAGAAGATTTTATGCCCGACCTCAAAAACTTGCAGGAAGTGTTGCAAGCCCTCAACTTGCCGATCCTGACGGCGGAAGGGTACGAGGCGGATGATGTGCTGGGAACGATGGCGCGGCAGGCCAGCCAGACGGGATACCGCGTCAAAATTCTCAGTGGAGATCAGGATCTCTTTCAGTTGATTGACCCGGAGCATACGGTCACGGTGTTGCATTTGCCGGGAGCTTTTGCCCAGCGTGCTGCTGCCGGACCTGTGGAGTATGACACAGAGCGAGTGAAAGAAAAGCTGGGAATTCTGCCAAATCAGGTGGTGGATTACAAAGCCCTCTGTGGTGACTCGTCCGACAATATTCCGGGGGTGAAGGGAATTGGGGCCAAAACTGCGGTACAACTCCTAACCACCTACGGCTCCCTCGATCGCATTTATTCCTCCCTCTCGGAGATTAAAGGAGCCGTAAAACAAAAGCTGGAAACGGGCAAAGATGCTGCTGCCCACTCCCAGTACATGGCCCAGATTGCGCTGAATGTGCCCCTGACGGTGACACCGCAAGATTGTGCGCTGACGGGTTTTGATACGGATGCGGTCGTGTCCTGGTTGGAAAAGCTGGAATTTCGATCGTTCCTGAACAAGGTAAAGCGATTACAGCAAATCTTTGGGGGGGCGGTGGAAACTGTCGAGGCAGAAGCAACTCCTGCGGCTTCCCCAGCGGTTGACGTTCCCAGTTTTGGCGGAGAGGATATCTGGTTTTTCAGCGCGGAAGACACTGACACAGCCCAGCAAATTGTGCCCCTGGAACTGCATCCTCAAATCATCGATACCCCCGAAAAACTGGCGGATCTGGTGGCCCGTTTGCAGACCTTTATCGATCCCCATACCCCCGTTGCCTGGGACACAGAAACGACCTCCCTGGAACCCCGCGATGCGGAACTGGTAGGGATTGGTTGTTGCTGGGGACCGGAATTAAACGAGCTTGCTTATCTTCCTCTGGGCCATCGATCGGGGGGCAATCTGGATCTGCAACCCACCCTCGAAGCGCTGCGGCCCATTCTCGAAAGTGCCAAGTACCCCAAAGTGCTGCAAAACGCCAAGTACGATCGCCTGGTGTTGCGCTGCCAGGGAATCAAACTGGCAGGGGTTGTGTGGGATACCATGCTGGCGAGTTACATTCTCAACCCAGAGAGCAGTCATAACCTGAGTGAGTTGGGGCTGCGTTACCTGGGGATCGCTGCCATGAGCTACGAGGATCTTGTTCCCAAAGGAAAGTCGATCGCCGATCTGGAAATTCCCCCAGTCGCCCAATACTGTGGCATGGACGTATACACCACCTTTCATCTAGTGCCGAAGCTGCGTGAGGCGTTAGGGACAAACCCAGCGTTAGAGAAGCTGCTGGTTCAGGTGGAAGTGCCCCTGGAGCCTGTCCTGGCGGAGATGGAGTATTGTGGGGTCCGGATTGACCAGGCGTACTTGAAGGATTTCTCGAAGCAACTGGAACGGGATTTGGGAGCGATCGAGCAACGCGCTTACGAAGCAGCGGGGGAGAAGTTTAACCTGGGATCGCCGAAGCAGTTGGGAGACCTGCTGTTTGAGAAATTAAACCTCAGCCGCAAAAAGTCCCGTAAGACGAAAACGGGATATTCCACAGATGCTGCGACTCTGGAGAAGTTACAAGGGGATCATCCTGTCGTCGATGCGATTTTGGAATACCGCACCTTATCTAAACTGAAATCCACCTACATCGATGCCCTACCTGCCCTGACCCGTCCAGATACCCATCGGGTTCACACCGATTACAACCAAGCCAGCACGACCACAGGCCGTCTTTCCTCCTCGAATCCCAACCTGCAAAATATCCCCATCCGTACTGCCTTCAGTCGGCAGATTCGCAAAGCCTTCATTCCCGAACCGGGATGGGTGATGGTTGCAGCGGACTACTCCCAGATCGAACTTCGGATTCTGGCCCATCTGTCCCGCGAGCCTGTGTTGATCGAAACCTACCAGAACAATCAGGACATCCATACCCTGACGGCTAAACTGCTACTCGAAAAAGAGGAAATCACTTCGGAAGAACGGCGTTTAGGCAAGATCATCAACTTTGGAGTGATCTATGGGATGGGTGCCCAACGATTCGCCCGTGAGTCGGGGGTTTCGACAGCCGACGCGAAAAAATTCATCGAACGCTTTAACGAACGCTACTCCCAGGTATTTGCTTACCTTCAACAAATGGAGCGAAATGCGATCGCTCACGGCTATGTAGAAACAATCCTGGGTCGTCGTCGTTACTTCAACTTCAGTAGTGAGAACCTGCGCCGCTACCGGGGCACCCCTCCCGACGCAATTGATCTGGACAAGATTCAAGTGCGAGATCAGTACGATGCAGGGCTGCTTCGGGCTGCTGCCAATGCTCCCATTCAGGGTTCTAGTGCGGATATCATCAAGATTGCGATGGTGCGGCTCCATGACTTGCTGGTCGATCGCCAAGCACGATTATTACTTCAGGTCCATGATGAACTCGTGTTTGAGATGGCCCCAGAAGAATGGGAAACCCTCGGTCCTCAAATCAAGCAAACGATGGAATCAGCCGTTTCTCTGGATGTACCGCTTGTTGTAGAGATCCACAGCGGGCAGAACTGGATGGAGACGAAGTAGAGATGGGTAATGGGTAATAGGTGATAGAAGTTTCCTAATTCGTCATCTATCATCCAACTGCTAGGTTCAGTCAATGTATTTTGTAAGGATGGATGGTATGGGATTCAAAGTGTTTGCGCCAATGGTGATGCTGGTAGTATTGTCTGCCGCTCCAGGAGTGCGGGCCACGGCTCCGGAAGACGCTGTTCTCATGAGAGAAGCGACGGAACTGCGGAGTCGAGGCACTTCCGGACTGCAAACCTTCCTGAAAAAGCACTCCCAAACCCTTTCCCAACCTGAAACCCGCACCGCGCTTGACACCCTCTGCCAACAGCGAGATTGCTATGCCTCCCAACTTTACTGGTACACAGACCTGGAGCAAGCCAAAGCCGCTGCCCGTCTCAGTGGCAAACCGATTCTTTCCCTGCGGTTATTGGGAAAACTGAATGAAGACCTGAGTTGTGCGAACAGTCGTTTTTTCCGGGTGGCGCTGTATCCTAATGCAGAGGTTTCAGCTTTCCTGCGCGATCGATACATTCTCCACTGGGAGTCCGTCCGCCCCGTTCCCCAGATCACGATCGACTTTGGCGACGGTCGCAAACTTCAACGCACCCTGACGGGCAACAGCATTCACTATATTCTTGATGCGTCCGGTCGTCCTGTGGATGCCCTGCCAGGTTTGTACGGTCCTCAGGCGTTTTTGAAGCATCTGAAACAGTCCGGAGAGTTGGCCCGCAAAGTATCCCGGTTACCAGAGTCAGAGCGGGATAGATTTCTCCGCCAATATCATCGCGATCGACTGACAGCAGTGCAAACCCAATGGGAGCAAGAACTTAAACAATTGGGCATTGCTACGCCTCCCCGCTTGTTAGAGGGTCAGCTAACCCCGGAACAAACCCCTACCGCTGCTCAGGCCGCACCGATCGCCGTTACAAAAATGATGGTGGAAACGCCTCTGCTCCGTGCCTTGCGGCTGGCCTCCGAAACACGGCAAACCCTGACCGATCTAACCGATCAATCCGCCTGGTCCCGTTTAGCAGCGTTACATCAAGAGGAAGCCCGTCTGGATACCAACAGCCTTGCTCTGATTCGGGCCAAACGATCGCGCACGCCCAACCCTCCTGAACCCCTGGAAGCCACCGTTCGTAACTTTGAGTTCACAATGGCATTGGATACGGTGCGGAATGAGTATCTGGTGCGGAGTCAGTTGCACCAGTGGTTCTGGCAGGGGCGGAACACTCAGGAGGTCAAGGCTCTCAATGAGCAGGTGTATGCCCAACTCTTCCTCACCCCCAGTTCCGATCCCTGGTTAGGGTTGTCGCCCTTAAACAGTTACTCGGCGATCGAAAATGATGGAATGAAACCATAATTGCAATGGGGGTTATGACAGATATCGATTGGAAAACGGTTAGTGGCACGATCGCCCAGGGACATCAGGTTGCCTCTGGGTGTGCGGCTGATAGCCCATATCCCCGTGGGACGATCGAAATGCAAAATCCCTTCTTCCGAGAAGCCGGATTAGACCTGTCAGCGTTCTTTCCGGGAACGCTGAACGTTTCCATTCACCCGCATACGTTTCAACTCGTCCATCCCGAATTCACGTTTCAAGCTATCAACTGGACCGACAGACATCCCCCCGAAACCTTTTCCTTTTCCCGATGCCGAATTGAATTTCAAGATGGACAGTACGAAGCGTGGATTTATTATCCCCATCCTGAAACTAAACTACGCCACTTTCAAAACCCATCTATTCTCGAAATCATTGCTCTGCCGATTGCTGGGATTCACTATGGGGACAGCATTAAAATTGCTTACAACCCCATTGAACTAGCTATTTTCTGCACTTAATCGGCAACTCAATCCACAACATTGTTCCTTTCCCAACTTCGGAGGTACATTCCAGTTTTCCCCCATGCTTCTCCACAATAATTTGATAACTGATCGATAGCCCCAATCCCGTGCCCTGGCCTACAGGTTTCGTGGTGAAGAAGGGATCAAAGATCCGAGATTGAACCGCCTCAGTCATTCCAGGGCCATTGTCTTGAATTTGGATGACCACTGAATGAGGGTCTAAAACATCCGTTCGAATTTCAATGGTGGGATGGTTTTCAGGATCAAGGGTCGAAAATTTAGGGCATGTTTTCAGCGCTTCGATCGCATTCCCCAGAATGTGCATAAACACCTGGTTTACTTGTCCTGCATAGCATTCAACCAGGGGTAAAGGACCGTAACTTTTCGTGATTTTGATACTCGCATGGTGCGGATTGCCTTGCAGAGAATGCTGCAAAATCATTAAGGTACTGTCAATTCCTTCATGCAAATTGACTGACTTCACTTCCGCTTCATCGATGCGAGAAAACTTACGGAGAGAAAGCACAATTTCTCGAATTCGCTCCGTTCCCACTTTCATCGATGTAAACACTTTCGGAAGATCACTGATGAGATAATCCAGTTCGATCGTTTCTTGATAGTGCTGGATGATTGCAGGAACATCAGCAATTTGCTCTTGATAGAGATTCACAAGTCCAATCAAATCTTGCACATAGTTGCTGGCATAGGACAAATTGCCATGAATAAAATTCACTGGGTTGTTAATTTCATGGGCAATCCCTGCAACCAATTGGCCTAATCCAGACATTTTTTCGGTCTGAATGAGTTGCATCTGCATTTGCTTTAATCGCTTATTTGCAGCGACTAATTTAGCGGTTCGTTCCTCGACTAATTCTTCTAAACGCTCCTGATATTTTGTTAATTGTTGTTGTGCCCGGTATTGCTCTGAAATATCTCGAATTGCTAATACTGCACTCGCTTCATGGTTATTAATTTGCACATAATTCCATGAAACTTCTAACATGATCCGCTCACGATATTCCCAAAACTCGTAACTTTGGGTGCCATTCGAGTGTTGATGTAAGGCTTGAAAAACAGGATGATCGTCTGCGGAAACCTTTTCCCCTGCCTGGGATAAGGGCAGGATATCAACCAACTTAGCCCCCAAAATGGAGAACCGATCGAGTTGCACCAATTGATCAAAAGTTGCATTCGACCACTGAACTTGACCCTTCCCATCCGTCCAGACGATCGCTTCCGCGATCGCCCCCAGGGCCGCTTCCATTTTTCCTAGCGTCGTCCGTAAGCGACTGACCAGATCCGATGAATTTTTTGGATTAACTGACATTGCAAAAACCCTCTTGGGGTCTGACTTCCGATCTGCTCACGGATTACTCGCTTAAAGGACGTAACGTTGCTGCAAACATCCAGCTTCCCTCAATCTTCTCCGCTGTAATGTAATGCTCGGCTTCAATCTCGCTGCCATCTCTCCGAACTGCTTTTAGTTTTAAGGGATGGTTCAATACCCGCGATTGCTCGGTCATGGCAAAGCGCGAAAACCCTAAATGGTGGGAGTCATGGAAACTGTCAGGAATCACCGCTTCTAGCGGCTGCCCCAAAATTTCATCCTCTTCCCAACCAAAAACAGATCGGAATGAATCATTCACATAAACGATCAATCCCTCATGATCCGTAATTAGAAAGGGAAAATCCGTTTCTTGCTTTAGCTCCTCAATTGTTTTCATAATTTTTTCAAAGAATTTCCTATTTACAATTTTACAAGTCTCAACAAGCCAATGTTCTTTTAATAACCTTGTTAATCATTTTCTTACTTATTACTTCCCTTCTTTAAAGGTTCATCCGTATTTTTACAAAATTCTCTCAACTGCTGTAAAAAAATAGCCAGCAACTTCTTTACGAAATTACTGGCTAGATACATTGAGAATTTTTGATGGATGAAGGCTGCTGAATGAATTGTTACATCGGTGATAGGAAGATATTTTGATGACCTATCACCCATTACCCATCCCCATCCCATTCATCACCCGATCGTCACGGAATTCATTTCAGGCTTAAACGTCACTGCCTGAGGAGCCTTTAGCGTTAAAGCAATCGGACGGTAGGTTGTGCCCTGATGGGTGCCATCGCAGTAAGGGAAGTTTTTGGATTGACCGCAGGTACACAGGTAGTAGTTGCCAGCATCCAGTTGCAAGTTAACAGGTTCTTTAGCGGACATATAGGATTCTCCTTGGCATAAATGTCTAAGTCAATACTGTACGAACACAAACTTTTGGAGTTGCAAAAATTAGTGAATATTGCTCAAGGTCTGGAGTTGTTGCTCAACTGCCTGGACATAGCCTGAATTCGTGGCAGTTTGCTCTGAGATTAGCCCTGCCTTTACACCACTTTGCACTAAATCCTGGGCTTGAATGCGTCCACTTTGATAGCCCGTCAGCAATCCCTGATAGCTAGGAGTTCCTTGAGTTTGAAATTGCCCCTGGTAGGCCAGATAAACCAGATTCGCTGGAGTAATTGGGGAAGCGATCGTCTGACGAACATTTTGAGAAGGGGCAGCGGCGAGGGTTTCAGCCTGGGACGCGGGGGCGATCGCAGCCAGGGAAAGGGTCGTTGCAACGGTAAGCGCGAGGGTTTGGAAAGAGCGGTTCATGGAAAGCCTCCTTTTGTTTGGTTATTGATTGTTTTAACTCAAACTTTCATATTCGTAGAATAACACAGATTTGTTTGATGTCAAACTGTCTCACAAAAAATATTTTGAGTTCATTCTTCTTTAAAAGAATGGTGGGGGATTGTGCCCCGGTCTATTCAATGGCAAGGGATGTCAGAGCGGTACGATTTCAATGCTGGTAGGAAGCAGCCCCAGGGCAACCGCCAGGATGATCGCCATGCTATTTCACTTGAGCAACGATCGCCCGATGACGGTGGGTGTTGCAGGTAATCGTCGGGGCTTGAAACCCTGCCTGGATGAATTCTTGAGTTACATCAAGCTGGAAATACTCATCCAGATAGGGTTCGGTGCTTTTGAGAAGGGTCAGGATGTAGGGCGGCATTTTAGCGTACACCTGGGATTGGGGGTTCATATCCATGATTGCCAGATGACCATCGGGACGGAGCAAGCGACGGGCTTCTCGGAGGATGGCGATCGCCGCAGTCTGGGGCAATTCGTGGAACAAGAGGGACGCGGAGACCAGATCAAAAGAGGCATCGGGAAGTCCGGTTGACTCCGCAGCAGCATGGAGCCAACGCTTTGCTGGGGAAACTCCCGTATCCTGCTGTTGAGCGCGGTAGTGGGCAACTGCCAGGAAATAGGGGGAGAGGTCTATCCCCGTGATTTGAGCTTCGGGGTAAATCGCTTGCAGCGCATCCGTACTCATGCCAATGCTACAGCCCAGGTCCAGAATTGTTTGAGGCGGAGTTGGCAGAGTAGCTTTCAAAATATCGTGGTAGCTCTGGCGGAGGCGGGTATCTCCCTGAGCATCTCGCTCCGGCCAGATGCCAGAATGCACAGCCAGGGCGGCAACTTCTACTTCCGTCGCGGGTTCCCACCCCAGGTTGCCATCGTCGTAGGCGTGAAACGTTCGCAGGTAATAGTCAGGATACTGAAGGTCTGGATTGCGAACGGCGGTCAAGTCCGCGTCCCAGTTGCGCGATCGGAGTGCAGCCACTTGCCCGATCCAATCGACCCCAATGGACTCCGATCGCTGAATCATCATTTGTCTGGCCCGATTCCTCGCAAAATTTGCCAGGGGTTTGATGGATAACAGGCCATTAATGACACGGGAAGCCAGACGAGAGGTAGGATTTTCTAAAACTTGAGTCATAAAAAGAAATTCGCAAACCCGAATACAGGAAAGAGCATACAGAATTAAGAATAGGGGATTTTTAACTCCTGTATTCTGTATTCTGTTAGTCTGTGTTCGCCTCCGTCCGCTTCTCTTTTATCCTCCGCCTACTTAATTTATTTACAGGGTTCTTTCCGAATGTTGCAGTCGAATTTTGAAGCAGATCAAACGGGTCATCTATCCTTTGAATTGCCTGGGGCACGGCCTCACTATAATCCCGATCGACCTGGGCAAGTCGAACATATCTTTTTAGATTTGGTGTTGGATATCCCCCACCAGCGCTATCAAGGGATCTGCTCTATCCGACTCAAACCTGTACGAAGTGGCATTGAGCAGTTAACCCTGGATGCCATCAACCTGAGCATTCACGGAGTTCAGATCAATGAGGTGGATCAGGCGTTTGACTATGACGGAGAGCGTTTGCAGGTCCGGCTCAAGGAGGCGACCGCAGCAGGTCAGCCCTTGACCCTGACCATTCCCTACAGCGTGGACAATCCCCAACGAGGGCTGTACTTCATCGGTCCCGATGCCCACTATCCCCAGAAACCTGTGCAGGTCTGGACTCAAGGAGAAGACGAAGATTCCCGATTTTGGTTCCCCTGCTTTGACTATCCGGGACAATTGGCAACTTCAGAAATTCGGGTGCGGGTGCCTAAGGAATATCAGGCGATTTCCAATGGGGAACTGATTCACACGGAAGCGATCGGCGATGACAAGATCTACCACTGGTCCCAAAAACAGGTCCATCCCAGTTACCTGATGACCCTGGCAGTCGGGGATTTTGTGGAAATTCAGGATGAATGGCAGGGGAAACCTGTCACCTACTATGTGGAGCCGTCCCGTACGGAAGATGCCCGTCGCAGCATGGGCAAAACTCCCCAGATGATTGAGTTTTTTAGCAAGGTTTTTGGCTACCCCTATCCCTTCCCTAAATATGCCCAGGTCTGCGTAGACGACTTTATTTTTGGCGGGATGGAAAATACATCTACGACTCTGCTCACCGATCGCTGCTTGATCGATGAACGGGCCTCCCTGGACAACCGTAGCACTGAAAGTCTGGTGGCCCACGAACTTGCTCACCAGTGGTTTGGGGATCTGGTGGTGATCAAGCACTGGTCCCATGCCTGGTTGAAGGAGGGGATGGCTTCCTACTCGGAAGTGCTATGGACCGACTCGGAATATGGAGCCGAAGAAGCGGCCTACTATCGCCTGAACGAAGCCCGGAACTACTTCCTGGAAGACAGTTCCCGCTACCGTCGCCCGATCGTTACCCATATTTACCGGGAGGCAATCGAACTCTACGATCGGCACCTGTACGAGAAGGGAGCCTGTGTCTACCACATGATCCGGGCGGAATTGGGGGATGACCTGTTCTGGAAAGCGATCGCCACCTTTGTGAATGACAATGCCCACCAGACGGTGGAGACGGTGGATCTATTGCGGGCGATCGAAAAGGCCACTGGGCGCAATCTTCTCTTCCTGTTCGATCAATATGTTTACCGGGGCGGGCATCCCGACTATAAGGTGGCCTACTCCTGGGATGGGGAAAGTCGGTTGGCGAAAGTGACCATCACCCAAACTCAAGTGAAAGATAGCAATGGCAGTCGGTCTGATCTGTTTGATTTGAAGGTGCCGATCGCCTTTGGTTATTCCAGTGACATCAATGCCCCTTCCTTCAAAACCTTTACGGTACGGGTGCATGAGCGGGAGCAAAGCTTTTATTTTCCACTAGAAGAAAAGCCTCTATTTATTAACTTTGATCAAGGGAATCACATCCTTAAAACCGTGACCCTGGAATATCCCATTCCCGAACTCAAAGCCCAACTCAAGTCCGATCCCGATCCCCTTTCCCGCATCTATGCAGCGGAAGCCTTGGGTAAAAAAGGCAATCTGGAAGCGGTGAAGGCACTTCAGGAAGCCCTGGAAACCGATCGCTTCTGGGGAGTCCGGTCTGAGGTCAGCAATTTTCTGGGAGAAGCCAAGTTGGATCAGGCATTTGCAGCCTTACTAACAGGCTTAAAAGACCCGGAGGCACGGGTGCGACGGGCAACGGTCGAGGCATTGGCGACGATCAAAACCCTGGAAAGCTACATGGCTCTGAAGCCGATCGTAATAGCAGGAGACCCCAGCTATTACGTGGAAGCCGCTGCGGTTCGTGCCCTTGGTTCCGTTGTATCCACGCTAGACGAAGGCACTCAAGAGGAAGCTCTGCAACTCTTGCACCAGGTTCTACGGGAACGGGCGGGTTGGAATGAGGTGGTGCGATCGGGGGCGATCGGCGGGTTGAGCCAGATGAAAGCCTCGGAAGCGGCCCTGAACCTGATTCTGGAATACACGGCTCCCGGTATTCCCCAACCGTTGCGGTTAGCGGCGATTCGGGCTTTGGGAGCCGTTTCCACTGGGCAAACCAGCTTTAACCTGAGCCGGATTCTCGAACGGCTAGATGACCTGTCGAAGGAAGCCTTTTTCCTGACCCAGGTGTCTGTTGTCGTTTCCTTGGGTCAGATGGAGACCCCGAAAGCCATTCGGATTCTCAATGCCCTGGCCGATCGTACCCCCGATGGACGGGTGCGCCGCATTGCCGAGGAAGCGGTGCAGAAAGTCCAGAAGAATGCAGGGTCCGATCGGGCGGTGAAGCAACTGAGGGAGGAATTGGATCAGTTGAAGAAAGATAACCAGGAACTCAAGAGCCGATTGGAAAACCTGGAAGCAAAGTCAGGAAAGGTTTAGAGAAGGCAGAGGGCAGAAGATCCCATTGCTATCCCATTCAGGGGGTGTGGCCTCTTTAAAGCACGACATCTTGGACCGTAAGGGATGCTTCTCTCGACCTGGCGTTAGATCGTCATTTCCTGGCCATTCTGCCACTCCTGCTAAACGCCCTCAAACCAGGCCACCACTCCGAACACTATAAACAAGAGACCTCCCATCATTGTTAACCACTCCTGGGAAATGCGCCCTGCGATCAAGCGCCCGCATCCCACTGCAATCGCCGCACAGATGGCATGGCCCAGGATTGCCCCGATCGTCACTCCCACCGCGTTGTAGGTCGTGGCGATCCCGATGGTTGCAAACTGGGTGCGGTCTCCCCACTCTGCCAGGAAGGTAAGGCTGAAGGCTTCAAGGACGATCGCCCACTTGCCCCGTTCTTTCAGACGCTTTTCGGCCTGTTGTACCAGTTCTGCCGCTTCCCGGACCTCCTCCGCGCAACTAGATTCGGTCAACTCCAGGCAAGCCTTCTTCCCTGACTGGGGTTCCTGCCGCTTTGCCAGCCACTCCCGGCCCCCTTCATAGAGCAACTTCAGGCCAAAACCAATAAACAGAATCACCGATGCAGAGTGGAGGATCTCTCTCGGCAACAGGGAGGCCACCTGCCCTAACAACACTGAAAGAACCGTCATGGTTGCCAGGGCTGCGATCGACCCGACAAAGACCCAGCGACGGGAATACCGCATCGATAGGATGGCAGTAATAAAAAAGGTCTTGTCGCCCAATTCCGAAACGGTGATCAACAATAGACCCGCAGTAAAGGCAGATAGCATGGCTCAAGCTCCAGAGGATGATTTTGCAGAGAGTCCACTGAGCTTGATGAGGCGTAAGTAAGCTTCACCAGGCTCATCCTGCCCTCAACCACACCCAAAGATGCGATTGAAAAATGCATTTCGCAAAATGCATTGCAGGTGAACTCAGTGAAGGTCTCACTTACAAGTAACGAGAAACTTGATGGGATCGGAATTTGGGTAAATGACCCAACTTAACGATCGCAATCGAGGAACTACAACTTGTCCCCTGAACCAGATGAGGAAGCAATTTAGCAAACTAATTTAGCAAACTAATTTAGCAACTCATCAGTATGTTGATTCAGGTAGCCGACTTGTCAGGTATCGGCAGCTACTCCCCTTCAATTCCTCCATGATTATAGGATGATTTACCTGGAAATTTAATTAGAATTTTTTTAGGAAGACGATTAGAAAAACTGTAACCCATCGATCAATTTCATAAAGATTGCTCATAATTTCCGAAATGGGCTGTTAAAGTAGGGTCGCTTCAGTCTAACCCTGCATATTCACTGAGGACAGGTCCAATGGCAGAACTAAACGGAACGATCATGCAGTATTTCCACTGGTATACCTCGGCGGAGGGCACCCACTGGAACGAACTGAAAAATAATGCAAAAGACCTGGCAAGGGCGGGATTTACAGCGTTATGGTTGCCCCCCGCGTACAAGGCCAGTGGTGGCATTTATGACGTGGGCTATGCCATCTATGACCTGTTTGACCTGGGGGAGTTTGACCAAAAAGGCAACGTCCGCACGAAATACGGCACACGAGACCAGTACGTTACAGCGGTGAAAGCGGCCCAGGCAGCGGGAATACACATCTATGCGGATGCCGTTCTAAACCACAAAAACGGGGGAGATGCGGAGGAAGAGATTGAGGCGATTCCGGTAGCAATGGACGATCGCAATCGGGCGATCGGGGGAGTTGAGAAGATCAAATCCTGGACCCAGTTTTCGTTTCCCGGTCGGGGAGACAAGTATTCCAACCTGAAGTGGCATTGGTGGCACTTCGACTCAGTGAACCACAATATGTACAAACCGGGAAACAGTACGATCTATCGGTTTGCTGAGAAGCAGTTTGAAACCCAGGTTGATCCTCGTAATGGTAACTATGACTTCCTGATGGCCTGTGACCTGGATATTAACCACCCTGAAGTCCGAACGGAACTGAAGCGCTGGGGAGAATGGGTGCTAGACACCACTGGCGTTGATGGGTTCCGGTTGGATGCCATTAAACATATCCAGAGCGATTTCTTTAATGACTGGCTGGATCACCTGGAACGTTATGTGGGTCGGGAAGTTTTTACCGTTGGCGAGTATTGGGCCGATGACATTCAAGCCCTGAAGTGGTACATCCATGTCACCGGAGGACGGATGAGCCTGTTTGATGTGTCGCTGCACTATAACTTCCATCGGGCAAGTCGATCGGGCGGTCACTACGACATGCGACGCATCCTTGATGGCACTTTGATGCAACAGGTGCCTACCCTGGCTGTTACCTTTGTCGAAAACCACGATTCCCAACCACTACAAGCCCTGGAGTCAGTTGTGGAAGCCTGGTTTAAACCCCTGGCCTATGCTTTGATTCTGCTGCGTCGAGAAGGATATCCCTGTGTCTTCTACGCCGACTATTATGGTGCCCAGTATCGAGACAAGGGGCGGGATGGCAATGATTACGATATTTGGCTCGCATCCCATCGCTGGCTAATTGATAAGTTTCTCTATGCCCGCCGTAACTTTGCCTACGGTCCCCAATATGACTACTTCGATCATCCCAATACGATCGGCTGGACTCGGTTGGGAACCCCGGATCACCCTAGAAGTATGGCGGTGTTGATGAGCGACGGGCCGGAGGGATGGAAATGGATGGAAGTGGGTAAACCGAACACCACTTTCCGCGATCTGACGGAGCATGTGAAACAACCCGTGCGGACGAATCAATGGGGGTGGGGTGAGTTTCGTTGTAAGGGCGGGTCGGTCTCTGTGTGGATAGAAGATGAAAAGCCTTTGTCAAGCTAAGGAATTTGCAAATTGCTCAAGTACCCGTCACCGGGCTTCGGCTTCGCTCAGTCACCGGGCTTTCGCGGGCTGAGCGAAGTCGAAGCCCAGGGATGTTATTTTTTTGTATCTCCCTAACCTTCGCTCGAAACTGTAAACTTCACAACAATCTCTGTCATTCGTGAGTTCTTGCAACTATCCTAGACATCGAAAATTCTTCATCTTCTGACGATAAAGCTTATGAACCCTCCTCCCGGTATTTCCCCCGATGAAATGAATGTGCTTCGAATCGTCTGCTCAATGGCCTGGGCAGATGGAGAAGTTTCCGCTGAAGAATCGGACCTAATGCTCGATCGCTTCTCAGACCTGTTTGCCGACAATCTGGAGCAACGTCAGGCACTTCAGGAGGAATTGAAAGAGTATGTGACCCAAAACCTACCGCTGGAGGAGTTAGTTCCTAAGCTGGACACGGAAGAAGACCGGGAATTGGCCCTGAAATTAGGCTATCTCGTCATTCAAGCGAGCCGTCGTACTGAAGCAGAAGCCCCCATTAATCTTCCAGAAAAAGCTGCTTATCGACGCTTGATCGAATTACTGGGAGTTTCTGATGAAACGATCGAAAAAGTAGAATGGGCTGCGGACCAGGAACTTCAACAACATGATCATGACCCCTTA
>JANRKG010000137.1:0-4752 GCA_033763635.1 Leptolyngbyaceae cyanobacterium bins.59 | reverse complement strand
GAAGGGGTGACGATCGTCGTCGCCACTCCCTACCTGGATGAAGCCGAACGCTGCCACCGAATTGCACTGATGTATGAAGGACAGATTCAGCAGACTGGCACCCTGGCAGAATTAAGAGCAACCCTGGGTTTGCAGCGATTGGAAGTACGGAGCCATGAGCTTGAGCAAACTGAACAGGCGTTGTTAGATGAGATCGCGACTGACACAACTGGAATCCGCGATGTGCAAACCTTTGGCGATCGTCTCGATGTCCTGGTTGAAAATGTGCAAACGGATGAGGCACACATCCAGAAAATACTCAGACAGCAGCAGCTAAATGCCACAATTCAAGCTGCAGAAGCCACTCTGGAGAATGTTTTTGTCACCCGGTTGCGGCAACAGGGGTCTGATCCACCCTTCATTCCGTTTCCGCGATCGCGCCAGAGAACCGCTGCCTCTCCAGATTTGAATTCGGTTGCGATCGCGGCTCGAAACCTCAGAAAAGTCTTTGGCACCTTTCAATCAGTAAAAGATGTAAATCTGGAAATTCGCTACGGCGAAATCTACGGGCTACTGGGGGCAAACGGCGCTGGAAAGACTACCACAATCAAAATGCTTTGTGGGTTATTGCCTCCCAGTGCAGGTGAAATTCTTTTAGCAGGGCACAACGACAATTTACGGGATGCAGCTGTGCGTGAGCGGATCGTCTACATGAGTCAGAAGTTTACGCTCTATGATGACCTGACTGTCATTCAAAACTTGGAATTTTACTGTGGGGTCTATGGTGTACCCCAATTCATCCGCCGCCGTAAAATTGATTGGGTGCTGGAGATCTGCGGGCTGACGGGTCGGGAAACGATGATCACAGGTCAGCTTCCTGGTGGTTGGAAGCAACGAGTCGCCTTTGGTGCATCTGTTATGCATGAGCCAGATATTTTGTTTTTGGATGAACCGACTTCTGGTGTTGATCCCCTGGCACGCCGTCAGTTTTGGCGGTTGATTGAAGACTTTGCCCGCCAGGGAACAGCCGTGCTGGTCACCACTCACTATCTGGAAGAAGCAGAGCACTGTCACCGTATGGGTTTTATGGTAGCAGGCGAAATGGTTGCCCAGGGTTCACCCAGCCAGATCAAAGCCGAGCAACCGGGTCAATTAGTCGAGGTGCTGGTTGATCAGGCACAGTTGGCTTATGACCTGCTGAAACAACAATTTGAACCCTGGCAGATTTCGCTATTTGGCGATCGCCTGCACCTTGTTCTTGAAAATCCGGAGCAGGAATTAGCACAAGTGCGATCGCTTCTTCAGTCATCTGGTTTTGAACTTCGCTCTGTTCGCCCCCTTCCCTTCTCGTTGGAAGATGCCTTTATTAGCATTGTGCAACGTGCAAGCACGAGGTAAATGCGGAGAACTACATTAAACTATCCAGAATCTCAATTGTTTATCTGATAAAAGCTCCACTCTGCTTACGTCATTTTCTGCTCTAGTGATTGTCCGAGAAATAATTTTCTCAACTCAATAGATACTTAGAACCGTACTGAAAAACCAATGAAAGGATTTAAATCATCTGCTGCTTTAGTTAGCCCAATATTGATTCCTGAATCAATCTGAAAGTTTTCAGTGATTAAATAAGTCACTCCAAGATCAAACGTGGCAACTAGGTCTGAGTTACGCTCAGTTGTAACACTGGTAAATATCTCTCCATAGGCTCCTAACTTAGGGGTAATCTGATAGCTTAAACTAGCACTGTTGATGAACCCTACGTTATAGCCAGGATCTATACTATTCTTGTTAAATGTAAATGCTGTTTGCAATCCAAGATTCAATTGATCAGATAGCTGAATCGCCAGAGGTAAAGTAATGCCCCCCTCGATCGCGTTATTTCCCAAACCGTCTTGATTAGTCGGGAACTTAACTGAAGTTACCATCCCAAATGCTGTTTTGCCGCCATCATTCCCCCAAAAGTTCACTCTCACCCCGATGATTGTGTCCCCATAGCCGGATTGTACTTGCCTGCTTCCGTCCGGAAAACGGGTACTCAGATGGTTATATGTTTGCGCCTGGACTTGAAAATCAACATTATTGAGCAACCCAACTCGAATTACAGGAATGAGAACAGTGAAAGCTTCTATTTTAGTTCCGTCGGGGGTGTTGAAATCTCTAGTGTAGGTGACTAGATCTGACTCAATTTGGAAGGCTCCAGCATCAACAGTAAAGGGAGAATCAGTTTTACTGGGACGACTGGGATTAAACGATCGCCAGAATTTCCGGGGAGTAGGGTTAAATAAGGTATATTGGCTTTTGTCAGGAGGCGGTTGATTTTCAGGTTTTTCAGGCTGCTGACTTAATATTCCTGATGGTAGATTCGCACGAGGAGAACTAAATAAGCCATCCTGCACTCGACTAATGGTGAGAGTAGATCTATCCAGCAATAAATCTCTAGCTTTAAAGCTGTAGTTCAATAAAGCTAGGGATTTGACTGTAGGGGTAGCACTTTGCTCCTGAAATTCGGTGAGGGGCACCTCACTGGCAGTCGCACGGCTAGGTTGCAGTAGAACAATAGCAAGTAACACCAAAAATTTGAGAGATCTGGACACCCCATAAATACTAAACTGATTCACTATAATCATACCATCACACCATTGAGGAGTTAGCCCAAAGAAGCGTAACTTGTAAATTATAAAGATGTGAACTAAGTAGCCAAGGGTTAAAAAGTTCAGGTAGGTAACGGTTTATGAGGGAGCTAATTTCGAGGGAAATCGGAATCGCTCTACTTGGTAACCTCCGAGTTGAGCGCGGGCATTGATGCCGTCCATAACGGCATAGGCTAAATCTAGTTCATGTTCAAACATGTGTCCTCTCAATTCATGGGTTTTCAACTGATGCCATTCGGTTTCAATGGGGTTGAGTTCTGAGCAGTATTTGGGGAGGAAAAAGAAATATAATCCACAGGCTTCCCACTCTGCCCATTTAGCTTGAACTGACTGGCTAGTATGGGCTGAACCATTATCTTGCACAATCACCCGAATCCTGCCGCATTGCTCGAAGACTAGTTGGGCTTGCCGTGCTTGTTCGCTCATCATGGTGATGTAACGCTTGCTATCGAAACTGCCCACCACTAAGCCATAGACAAAACTCACGAGGGGTTGCAACAACCCCAAAATGCTAATCCGCTGTCCCCGGCGCGAGGTTTGTTCCAGCCGCTTTTGTTCCCCCACGAAGAAATAGCTGTACTCCACGGGCAACCAAAGCGAAACCCCTGATTCATCCAGGTAAAACAAGTCAATTTCGCCTGCTGCCGCCGCCCATTGCAGCATGTCCAGATCGGCGAGTTTCTTGGCTTTCTCGACCGGGTCTTGGCGGCCACGGTGACTGTGGCGAGTCCGCTTCCAAACTACCCCCTTTTTTTGAGTACTTGCCTGAGATGGTCTGCACTCAACTGAATGTTCCGCTCGGTGGCTAATTTTTGAGCCAGTTGGTGACTGTTGTAGGTGTGAGGGTCTGCACGTAAGCACTCCTCCAGGTATTGCATATCCGCTTCCTGCCAACGTCGTTGGGATCCCGGTCGGGGCGCGTCCCACAGTCCGCCTAAGCCTTTGGCTTGCCAGCGTTGCAGGGTCTCTCGCACCGTGCGCTCATTCCAGTTGAAAAAAGCCGCGATTTTCTCGACATACAGCCCTTGATGACTTAATCGCACCACTTCGGCTCGATCTTTCACCCGTTGCGGCACTGTTGTGGCTTTACGCAACTCAAACAAGGTGCGATCTTCAGCAGCACTTAGGAAAATCCGTAAGCGGGCACCCATATCTTCAACCTCCCAATCCCTTAAACCTGATGCCTCTATCTAACTTCACATACCTGAGCTTTTCAAGCCTGATCTACTTAATCATTACAAATATGCATTGCTTATCTACAAACTAAGCAGTGCTTATAAAACTTGACCAAAATACAGAATTTACCACTCGTTTCGATACTGTTTGGGAGTCACTCCTGTTCTTTTACGAAAGGCTTTAGTAAAGCTGCTCTAGTCGCGGAAGCCAATTTGTTGGGCTATATCAGAAAGTCCACAATCAGAACCGATCAGCAATTGCTGTGCCTTTTGAATGCGGTGATCGATACCATGCCTGCTTTTTTCCGTTACCTATCCATTGTGAATCCCTTACAGTACTATGTAAGAATCTTGCGGGGAACTATCCTCAAAGGCATTGGGTTGGAGATGCTGTAGATAGATGCATTGATGATCGCTCTTTTTGCAGCTCTATTCCTGTCCGTCAGCATCAGCCAATTTCGGAAACAACTCTCCTGACTCAGTGTTATTCTCCTACAAACCATTTCAATCGTTAGGAGCATCAGGCATGAGCGGTAAGAGAATAATCCAGCAATTAACTCTCCTCCTGGCAACACCAGAAGCTTGTCTAGTTCTGTTCGCTTTTTTGCTGAACTTTGTCTATGAAGTGTGGCAGGCTCCCTACTACACCTTCTACAACAGCCTATCGCTAGCAGATAAGATTCGTGATTTAACCCATTGCAGCTTTGGTGATGCAGTCATTATCCTGATTTGTAGTTGGGTGGTTAGTGCGATCTCCCACTCCCGCTACTGGATACTCCGTCCAACTCGACAATTCACATTGCTGTTTACAGGGATTGGATTGCTAATCACGCTGGCGATCGAAACCTATCGAGTGAATGTATCAAGAGCCTATGGTGTGCCCATTTTTGCAGTCCCTATTCTGGGCATGAGTTCTCTAGCCGTGCTTCAGTGGATCATTCTGCCAC
>JANRKG010000136.1:0-2580 GCA_033763635.1 Leptolyngbyaceae cyanobacterium bins.59 | reverse complement strand
AGAAACCGCTCCGAACTCGCCCATTGCCCGTGCATTGGTGAGAATGACCCCGTACAGCAAACCCCAGCGAATACTCGGTAAAGTGACACGCCAGAAGGTTTGCCAGCCATTGGCCCCCAGTGTTTTTGCAGCTTCCTCCTGATCCTTCCCCACCTCTTCCAAGACGGGAATCACCTCCCGCGCCACAAATGGCATACTGACAAAAGCAGTCGCTAACACCATCCCCGGAAAGGCAAAAATGATCCGAACATCATTGGCCTGTAACCAACCCCCAAACCATCCCTGCCGCCCATAGAGCAACACAATCATCAACCCAGCAACCACAGGAGAGATGGCAAAGGGCAGGTCAATAATACTCAGTAAAAAGGCCCGTCCTCGAATCCGATGGCGCGTCAATGCCCAGGCTGCACACAGCCCAAAAATGGTGTTCAGGGGAACAGCGATCGATGCCAACAACACTGTGAGCTTAATTGCATGGATAAAGTCATGCTGGGTCAGGTTCTCTAAAAACGGACCGACCCCTTTATGAAATGCCTGGTAGAACACATTGGCGGCTGGGATGTATAGCACAAGAGCCAGATACCCGATCGCCACCAGGGTCAGGACGATCGGCACCCAATTGATCGATCGCGCAGGTTGAGCCGATGAGGGCGGGGACTGCAAGTTATTCTCAAAACTACTAAGCGTCATAGCGTCGTCCCCAGGCTTGAATGAGGTTAATAACCAGCAGGAGAACTAGGGAAATCAGCAGCAGCACCGTTCCAATCACAGTTGCCCCTGTGTAGTCATATTGTTCCAATCGCTGAAAGATCAGGATGGGCGCAATCAAATCTTTGAATGGTGTATTGGAGGAAATAATCACGGTGGAACCGTATTCCCCTACTGCCCGTGAAAAGCCCAGGGCAATCCCCGTCAAAATGGCAGGGAGCAGGGGCGGCAGAATCACCCGCCAGAATGTTTGCCACTGATTGGCACCAAGGCACCAGGCCGCTTCCTCAATGTCTTTTTCCATCTCCTGTAGAACGGGCTGAACGGTCCGTACTACAAAGGGGAGGGAAATGAAAACCATTGCCACCCCTAACCCCAGGCGAGTAAAGGAAACTTTAATTCCCAAGGGCACCAATAGCGATCCAAGCCAGCCATTATCGCTATAGACCGTTGCCAAAGTTAACCCTGCAACGGCGGTGGGTAGGGCGAAGGGTAAATCTACCGAAGCATCAATAATCCGTTTACCAGGAAAGTCATACCGTACTAACACCCAGGCAATCAAAGTCCCAAACACCCCATTGATCAACGCTGCAATCAGGGAGGTGGTAAAGGTGACATCGTAAGTAGAGAGAGCAAGTTCGCTCGTGGCAATCCGCCAGAACTCGGCGGGCGGTTCCTGACTGGCTTTGAGGAACATCGCTGACACAGGCACGAACAGCATCACGCTCAGATAGGCGATCGTGATCCGCCAGGTCCAGGGCATCCGCAGGAGAAATGAGAGAGGCGATCGGCGCTGGGGGGGTTGCGCGTCAGGCCGCGAAGGTAAAGAGGTCGTCATGGGTACTGAGTTACGAGGCTGAGTGAAGATTGAATCATTTTAGGAGATTTCCAGAACAGAGTTTACCTGTGGGTTGCCCTTCGACTTCGCTCAGGGCGCGGGTGCTGGTTGAGCGAAGCCGAAACCAGCGGGTAGGTTGTTTTCCAGAAATCTCCTGAGAGGATGAGCCTGGACACAAATTAGCTGATAAAGCTTGAATTCTGGGCCACAAGGATGAAGGGGAGCAAGCCTAAGATGCCGACCCTTCCCATCCCCATTCAGGTTATTTCCCTAATTGGCTCCGCATCTGATCAAAGAATGCGCCATCGGTGAAGAATTTCTTCTGCACTTCTCCCCAGCCACCGTAATCTTTAACGGTTCCCAGGGTCTTCACGGCAGGGTACTTTTCGGCAAATGCCTTTTCTTTCGCAACACTTTCAACCACCGGACGGAATCCTACTCTGGCAAATTCAGCCTGCGCCTCTGGAGTGTAGAGAAACTCGACAAATGCCTGAGCAACGTCGCGGGTTCCATGCTTATCCACATTCTTATCGACGACCGCGATCGGCGTATCGATCGAGATGTTGACATCGGGAATGACATAGTTCGCTTTCTCTCCTTTCGCCTGGGCGAGAATGATTTCATTCTCGTAGTTAATGAGCGCATCTCCCTGACCTTGTTTGATAAACACATCGGAAGCTTCCCGTGCGTCCCGCGTCAGAATGGGCACATTCTTGTAGGCTTTCGTGATGAATTCCTGGGCTTTTGCCTCATTATTTCCAGTCTTGACCGCATAGTTCCAGAGCGCCAGGAAGTTCCAACGGGCAATTCCAGACGTTTTTGGGTCAGCCGTGATCCACTTGACATCATCCCGGCTCAGATCGGAGAAAGATTTGATGTTTTTGGGATTTCCTTCTCGTGTAATGAGGGCTGCAACTGACTTTGCCACAATTCCAGCATTCGGAAATTCCTGTTCCCAACCACTGTCGATCAACCCTGCTTTGACGATTTTGTCTGTGTCTAGTGCCAGAGCCAGGTGAACAATATCTGCTTCC
>JANRKG010000135.1:0-4356 GCA_033763635.1 Leptolyngbyaceae cyanobacterium bins.59 | reverse complement strand
ACCGGGGGAAATTTGCAAAAATAAACGATGGGAGCCTTCCCAGTTCCCGTAAATTAAATCAAACCGTCCGTTGCGATCGGCATCCAGAGCCGCCACCCCCCGCCCTCGCCCATGGGGATCGCTCACCCCGGCTTTCAGGGCTATTTCCTCAAAAGTACCATTCCCTTGATTGCGAAACAGGGCATTGGGTCCCTTGTCGCTCACCATGAAAATGTCCATGTGGTTAGACACCAGCGGCAATGTGACGACTCCTCGACCTCCCAACCCGAGGGCTAACTCTCCCTCAGAAGCCACATCTACCAGACAGCCATCCGATCGCAGTTCATAGAGCTTGAGCGGTTTTTCATCACTGGCAACCAGAAACCCATACTGCCCCTTACCCCACCGATCGATCGTGGCGATGGCCTGTCCCATTGACGGGGAATGCAGCCCTCGATTTTGGGGAAGACTGAACAGATCAACCCAGCGATCGTCCTGCCAGTCCCAGAGGGCATCGTACTGTAACACACCGGATTCAGGGTTCGTATTGAGCACATAAATTTCTTCCCGTCCATCCCCATCCAGGTCTGCCGCCGCCACCCCGATCGCCTGTCCTGAGGGATCTGCCAACTGTCCATCCACCATATCGACAAACCCAGTGCCATTCCACTTCAGAACTTGATTGGCACTTCCAACCCCGGTTACAAACAGTTCCAGATTGCCATCTCCATCAATGTCACTCACGGCAATGCCACCCCGCAAACAGACCGGGTTGTCTAGTAGTTGAGCACTCTGGTTCACGAACATAAAAATTGCTTTTTGTACGAATGTGTGCTGTCAGAAACAGAACGGGTCAGGGCGAGCAACCATAATGAAGGACAAATCTTCTCAGAACCCTACGTGGTAGAGATGGAGTAAGAAAGGATGATCTTTAAACGTCTCTCTGGACAGAGAAGCTCGGCATCTCACTTGCGATTTCTGGTAGACGTTTTTCACTTCAGGGTGTTCCAAGCTATTAAAAAGATTTGCAAGGATCAGGGTTGCTCTCTATATCCCAGTTACATTGAAAGAGCAGTCTTTCAGGGAAAAAATTATTAGGGCTTTCAGGAGGACATCATCATGCGTCAAGCGCTTGTCGTTATCCTTGCTGCTGTCGGAGTTGGGGTAGGTTCGGCATTCCATGCCTCTGCCCAACTGGTGAGGCCAAGTTCTCCCAAACCGATCGCACCAACCACGACGGTTAATCAATTTCGCTCTGGCAACGTTCGCTCAGACAGCCTTCAGGGAACGGAAGCCAAAGTATTAGAACCCACGCGCCCTACCACTGCCTCGAATGTAGCACCCCCTCCGATCGTGAATCCTTTTTTAGGAGAACAGGAGGAAATTCGTCTGCCGCTCGAAAATGGCGCGCAACTGGTCAGAAGCCCCCAGGGTCGGGGTCAACAACTGGGAACGTTCCCCAATGACGATACGGTGCTGGGTCGTAAGGTTGAGGTGCAAATTCCAGTGAGCGGAGGAACAGAGAGAAGACGGTAGGATTTTTTGGGAGTGGGGGTTAGCGGCATCGTAAAATCAGGGCAAGATTGGTCGAAAATCCCTCTTGCTTCCTCCCCGATGAGATCGCCCCTCCCCCGTTTTTTCCTGATTCTGCTCCTCACCTGGAGTGCAGCAATTCCGCCTCGTGTCCTGGCCCAGTCTGCTGGGGAATATCGTCAGCAGGGGTTGGCATTGCGGGAACAGGAACGATTGCCAGCGGCGATCGCCGCTTTGCAAAAAGCCGTCGAACTGGACCCCACCAATCTCTCAGGGCGGGTGCTGCTGGGTTGGACTCAACACCTGGCAGGGCAGCGCTCGGCAGCGATTACAACTCTGCTAGATACCCTGCGGATAAATGACCGTTATGTTCCCGCGCTAAATGCGTTGGGCATTGTTTATTTGGTAGAGGGGAATTTGACCTGGGCTGTGATTACCCACAACCTCGCCCGTCTCCTCAAACCCAATAATGAGATTGCTTACTATAATCTGAGTCTGGCTTATCATCGTTTGCAACTCTATGATTGGGCGATTCGCGATGCTCGGCAAGCTGCCCTGATCGAACCCTACAATCCCCATCCCTTAATTGCTGAGGCAATCGCCCAATGGGATCAGGGTAATCTCTCCCGATCGCGCCAGATTTACGAACGAGCGACTGCCCTGAAGAGTCAGTACGGCGATCGAGCCTACTTGGATGAACTGGCACGGGCGGGCTTTAGCCCTGGTCAAATCCAGGTCGCTGCTGCTATTTTGAAAACTCCATAGAGATGTGCAGTTTTAGAAATGATCCGCCATCCAGGGTTCTGGACCTGCAAACAACTGGGCTGCCGTCCCCAGACCCTCTGGGGTTCCTTCCAAAAAACCAAGGCGTTGCAGGATCTGGGGAGTGATCAGCCCAGTAAACAGAGGGGCAAGTCCTCGAATCGACATTTGCACATCTCCTCGCCCCCCTGGAATCACCTGACCCTGACCCTGAGAAACCTGCAACTGCCACCGTCCACTATTTTCGGGAATTAGGGGATCGTCGATCGCCAAGTGCAATTCTGCCTCTACCCCCAGGGGATACCCCCGTAACGCCAACGCCTTCGGCACCTGCACCACCCGTACTAACCAGCGTTCCAGGTGTTCAATTTGATAGCGATGTTCCTCAAGAAGGGCTACGGTGGGATTTAACAAGGGGCCGAACCAGTGGACCCGATCGACCATCGATCGGTGATCTGCGAAAAAGGTCCACAGGGAACGGTGCGCCTTTGGAGTCAGGGCCACCCAATCCCGCACCCGTAAATCATACTTCCCCTGATTATTCTCCTGGCGGAAAACCACATACCCCTCCGGGGCCGAGTCAGAACCCAGAAGATAGACAAAAACCTTTGTGTCAGGGGGATCGACAATTCGATCCCAAATGGCTTCATGGCGCTCTAGATTACCGTTACAGACGATCGCCTGTTGTTGATACAGGGAGTACAGCACCCGCCAATCGGTGGTCTCCAGAAGGGAAATGGGTAACTCACGGCTTTGCTGGGTCAGGGCGATCGTGGGCACCGACAACCGACAGAAAGTACCTGCTTGTTCAAACCCCACTCCACGATATAAACGTTGGGTCGATGCATACAAGGTTGCCAGTGGGATACCCTGATGGTAGAAACTTCGCAATGTCTGGGTGAGCATCTCCCTGGCAACCCCAGTGCCCCGATGCTCTGGGGCAACACACACCGCAGCCAAGCCCGCTATCGGCAAACACTGCCCCCCAAACCACTGCCCCATCGGGTAGACGGCGAGTGCCCCCACCAATTGTTCTCCCCGCTGAAGCCCTCGAAAGTTTTCTAGCCCGACCCGCTCAACATACAATTGCTCGTCTGCGATGGGGGCATTAAATGCTTGAGTAATTAACTGAACTAATCGGGGCACCTCTGAAGAGGAAATTGTCGGTAGATACTGAGAAGGTTCAACCATAAAGCGATCGGAGGCAATAACAGAACAAGCTAACAAAATTTCTTGATTCTTTCACAATCATTTTGCAGAACAAGAAGCAGGGACGTATACTGTCATTCAAGAAAACATCGCTCAAGAAAAAATCGTTCAAGAAAAAATCGCACTAAAAGTTGCAACTCCTTTTGACGTACAAGAAATAATTCTTTAATTTTTGATTCATGCTCCACTTAGCCCAGGTATTTCAAAAAGGAGAGGAAGGCAACGCAACCCTGCGACTACTTGCCGTTCAAAAGCCTGACCTGATTTGGGCACTGGTTCCAGGAGAAGAATGGATTGCGACAACAGAACCTCTGGAATTAGGTCAGGGTTGTTTAGTTTTGGTGGAACTGAATAGCGATCGTCAAATCCTCACCGTTACGGATGCAACGGATTGGATTCTAGATGTCGTTCAGAAGTACCTGATTTATCCCTATACCCCTGCTTTCCTGCAACAGGAGGCGGAGCGGGCTGAGCAATGGCGGCAATCTCTGACGCTGGAAAGTCAGGAATTAGGTCGTCGGACGTTGGAATTGGAAGCCCGTCGCGAACAGATTGAAGCCCTTGAGTCAAATCTGAAGCAGGAACGGCAGCAGTTGGAAATGCTAGCCACCCAACTCAGGATGACCAATACGGATGAGAGTTAGAAAATTAATTGGCAAACATTTCTGTGGATCGGGTTTTGACTTCGCTCAACCCGCCAGAGATCGAGGGCTGAGCGAAGCCGAAGCCCGGTGACTGGTACTGCATTCATTTGCAAATCCTGAGTACCTGCGATCGAGCCTAGCCGAATCCCCTCCTGGGAGGGGTAGGGGTGGGTTTGATGATTGCCAGAGCAAACCTGATTCAATTTGTCATCCAATGCCGAGTCCCCTA
>JANRKG010000134.1:0-5806 GCA_033763635.1 Leptolyngbyaceae cyanobacterium bins.59 | reverse complement strand
GGGGCGTTGCCCCCAGGCAGGGGGTTTCACCCCCTCCACCCCCAAAATCATCTTGAGTTTAATTGCACCCAGCTACTTAGCCGATCGGGAAACAGAAAAGAATTGATTAAATCGTCTCAATCAACTTTCTTCCCTGGTGTTGCGTTTCACTCCACTGCTGATAGCCCTGAGACCGAAGATTAATCCAACCTGTGTAGTGAGTTTGTGAAACTGTAATCAACATCTCATTGCCTTGATTGGCAAGTTCACAAATGATTCGGTAGGCGAGTAACCGATCGTCAACCTTAAACTCTCTGACAAACTCATATAACTCGCCCCGATAGCGAATTCCTCTTCGCAGATCTTGTGCATGGTAGAACACAAATGAACATACAAGTTGCTCGGAAATGACGCTGGGAATCATAAGCTTTCGATCCTATCGCAGGAAAAATTATAGAAGGCTTGCAAAATTAGCCATAGAGTTGATAAAAACAAATCTTTTTTCAAGAGAAGTAATGGGCAAATTCGCGTAAAAGTGACTTTTAGAAACAAAAGATAGATCTTTTTGAATGAATGATCGTTGCTGGAAAGGAATGCCTCGCAAGAACTAAAGCCTGCTAAAGCTCAACCCAGCAGTTAACCTTTCATCCAATCAGATTGGTTTAATGAAAAGATGAAAATTGGTGCAGCAAAGACGCAGGTAAGATTGAAGGGCTTGTACTCCCTCAAGCGACTTCTTCAATCCCCATGCAAGCATCGGAAGCGTCACCTAAGACTGAAAGGCGGCCTTTAAGATAGCGGGATAACTTCAGGATCAGGACTTCGAAGTCAAAGGGTTTACTGACTAAGTCGTCATAGCCCGCCGCGAAAATGGTTTTTCGATACTCGTTACCATTGCAAAGGGCAATAATGGCTGGGAAGTGCCCTTGAGCAGTTGCTCTAATTTGCCGAGCCACTTCTAAGCCATCAATGACAGGGATATTGAGATCTACCAGGATAAGGTCAGGGTGCCACTGCTGAAAGAGTCCGATCGCATCCTGTCCATAATGAACTGTCTTAACTTCTAGCCCTAGAAATTCCATTAAATCCCGCAGCAACAGGCAAATGTCGGGACTATGTTCGGCAATGAGAACCCGATGGGTCTGATAACCAGTAGTCGATTCGATAAAGCTGGAAATTTCTCGATGGCTCAGTAACTTGGGCTGTTGATAGTCCTTGTCAAAATCTGTACCCGTCCAGTCATGACTGACCACCTGACTGTCCAGAGTTTTTAGGAATGCTTTGCCCTGAGAATTCTTGGTTCGATCGATAGCAATCATGGAAATCAATTACCCTTCCGGCATAAAATGTTCAAGAACGCAAAGGTAAGAGGTACTTTACGTGTTTTTCTGTACCTGTTTTTCTATACCTGTGTCTCTTTACGTGTATTTACTGTTATGCAACCCAGAAGTGATAATGCAAGGAAAACGGCTTTTTATCTACAAAGCTATAGAACAAAGCTATAGAAATGTGAAGCAACATAATAATTTTTACATTGAAAATCTATTTTTACAAGTAACAATAATCACAAAAAACAATGATTTTCAGCCAGGTATTTGACGCTAAAATCTATCTTTTGTGGTATGGGATTTTGAAAAAAGTGAAGGATACGTCGGAGTCGGGGGCTATTTGGAGGATAAATAAGAAAACTTGAAGTGTTAGATTAAGAAATGTATCGTTTATGAAAGCCACGCCAGGACCGGGATAAACTTCTTTTATTCTTAAGATTCTCTTTAGAAGCAGCGATCGTTACGATCATGGGACTCATTCGGAACTCCGTTCCGCTGATTTCTGATGGCGTTGGGCGGTTGATGACGTGTTTTTTTAACTTTCAATTCTAATCTTTCAACCTGAGCATTCTATGTCTATCCTGCCTGGAACCCCTGTAAAACTTCCCGATGGTCGGGATGGAGTGGTGCTACCCGCCCCCTGGTGTACACGCGATCGGGTTTTTGTCAAACTCCGAGGTGGTCGGAAGCGCTGGTGCAAGTTGAGTGATTGCATTCCGGCATTGGCAAGGAACTAAAGAAGGCAGAGGGCAGAAGGGGAACTTGGGCCTAAGCAAGAGTTTGCCTGTCCTTTTCCCGCCCTGCCTCTTTCCTTCTGCCCTCTGCCTTTTGCCTTCCCCTATCCCTTGACACAAATCACCTGTTTCAAGGTCGCTACAATCTCCACGAGATCGGCCTGGTTTGCCATCACCTGTTCGATCGGCTTGTAGGCAGCAGGAATTTCGTCCAGCACCCCTTCATCCTTTCGGCATTCAATGCCTTGAGTTTGTTGCAACAGATCATCCAGGCTAAATTGCAGCTTGGCTTTGCTGCGAGAGAGTAACCTTCCTGCTCCGTGAGAGCAAGAGCAATAGCTCACAGCATTTCCCTTTCCCTTCACAATGTAGGACTTGGCTCCCATTGAACCAGGGATAATGCCGTAGTCCTCCTCACGAGCACGCACCGCCCCCTTGCGGGTAACGTATACGTCCTCATCAAAGTGGACTTCCTTTTCAGCGTAGTTGTGGTGGCAGTTCACTTCCAGCAGCGCACGGGTGGGTTTGCCGCCTGCCAGGTGGCGATCGATCACCTGTTTGAACCGGGCCATCATCACATCCCGGTTGTACTTGGCATACGCCTGTGCCCACTGAAGATCATGCCAGTAGGCCGCAAACTCCGCTGTTCCCTGTACAAAGTAAGCCAGATCAGAGTCAGGGAGCTTTTCTCCTGCCATTTTTGCCAGGTGCTTGGCGGTCTCGATATGGCGTTGGGCCACCATGTTGCCGATATTCCGCGAACCAGAGTGCAGCATGAGCCAGACGGTTCCTGCTTCATCCAGACAAACCTCAATGAAGTGGTTGCCTCCGCCCAGAGACCCCATCTGCTTCATCGCTTTCGGCTCCAGATGTTGTACTCCGGCATGGAGATCTTTGAAGTCCCGCCAACCCTGCCAGTTGGTGACACTCTTGTCTAACTCTTTGTTCTCATTGAAGCCGACGGGGATGATCGCTTCAATGTCTCGCCGAATTTGCTTGAGTTTTCCGTCCAGTTGCTCCGCTGTAAATTGGGTTTTGAGGGCACCCATACCACAGCCAATATCGACCCCAACCGCAGCGGGAATGATGGCATCTTTCGTGGCAACCACAGACCCCACCAAGGCACCCTTTCCCAAATGCACATCGGGCATCAGGGCAACATGCTTGAAGACAAAGGGCAATGAGGCCACATTCTTGGCCATTTTCATCTCATCGTGTCCCAGGTCATGGTTTGCCCAGGACAGGACTGGGGAGCGTGTCGAAAGGTTTAAAGTTTCGTAAGGCATGGAATCGCATCCTTATCAAATCATGCTACTTGTATACTACAAGATGTAGCATACAATGTCAAGGTGTGGGGCAAAAAGCTTGACTTGTTAGAACTTGCGATACAATCCTGCTCAGAAATCCGATCCATCTGAGAGGTTCCCTTGCTCCGATTTTTGACCAGACTGGATTATCTACTTCGCGAAACTCTGCTGGGGTTGCGTCGGGGTGGCTGGATGAACTGGGCGGCGATCAGTACCGTGACGGTGTTACTGTTCCTGTTTGGTATTAGTTTGCAAACCTCCTGGCAGGTGGAAGGGCTGCTCAACCAGTTTGGCAGTCAGTTGGAGGTGTCGGTTTATTTAGAGACGGGAGTGCAGGCAGATAGTTTAGAGGCGATCGTCCGCAACTTGCCTCAGGTGGCTGAGGTCCAGACTGTCTCCAAAGAAGAAGCCTGGACAACCCTGGTGTCTGAGTTGGGACTTTCGGATATTACCAGTGCCACGCAACAACTCAATGGCAATCCCCTGGTGGATGAACTGAAAGTAAAGGCTCGTGAACCGGAGCAAGTTCCCATCCTGGCGCAACAATTGAAGCAGTTGCAGGGGGTGGATGAGGTGCAGTATGTGAGTGAAGCGGTGCAACAAATCGCCCAACTCAACCAGGGGCTAGCCTGGGTCAGTGGAACGATTACGACTCTGCTTACCCTGACAGCCCTGGCAGTGATTACCACCACGATTCGGCTGATTGTGATTGCTCGTCGTCGGGAGGTGGAAATTATGCAACTGGTTGGTGCGACAACCGCCTGGATTTATCTGCCCTTTATTCTTCAGGGTGTGACCTTTGGGGTGGTTGGCGGTGCCCTAGCCTGGGGGTTGATTCAGGGGGTTCAGCGGCTGATGGGCAGCCTGGTGAGTCGTCAGCCAGAGTTTATTCAATTTTTAGTCAATGGATTGCAGTTACCCCCTGCGAAGGTATTGGCGTTACCTCTGATTTTGTTGTGGTTTGGGGCGATCGTGGGGGTGGTGGGCAGTTTGCTGGCGGTACGACGGGTGGCAGTGCGATGATTGAGGCTGGGAATCGTTAATAAATGACTTCAATAACTGATTCTAGTAAGAGGCGATCGAGTCCCGAAACGCGATGGGCCAGCGTTTCGCGGACCTCTGACCGAACTTGAATTCCATCGGCAGCCGTCAGCAGAAAATCCCGTCCTCGTACAAAGCCCTGATCCAGCAAAATTTGAAGGGCTGATCGGATGGCCCGTTGTTTCATGGCAGAGTAGGTACTGGGTTCGTAGTAGTTGCTGAGCACCCAAGTACAGGTTTCGCGATCGGACAGTGCCAGTTGGTTGATGGCTGCTGCTGCCAGATCCCTGACATATTTTGATCCTAAGAGGGCACTGAAAGGCTTCTCAAACCCATGAATAATTTTACGGTCCCTGGTTTTGAGGGCATGAACCATCAAGTCAATGTGAACCCTGAAGTCTGCCGAGTCTACGTTAAACATAAACATTTTGTCCAGTCACATCGTTGATACTAGAGACAAAATGTGAAAAATCAGAGAAGAGGCCCATCAGGAACGGAGCGACTCCATGCGAATTTTAGTAGTGGAAGATGATGAACAGGTGGCATCCACCCTGACGGAAGCCCTGGTGGGTCTGCGGTATGCCGTGGATGTGGCCCATGATGGTCAGGATGGCTGGGATCTCGCCGAATCTTTTTCCTACGATTTAATTCTGCTGGATATGATGCTGCCCCGGTTGGATGGCATCAGCCTGTGCCGTAAACTGCGGGCCAAGAATTCGCGGGTGCCGATTTTGATGCTGACGGCTCGTGATACTAGCCCAGACAAGGTGATGGGGTTGGATGCAGGGGCGGATGATTATGTCGTCAAGCCCTTCAATCTTTCTGAACTCTCAGCCCGTATTCGTGCCCTTCTGCGCCGAGGGGAAGGTCCGGTTACGCCGACGCTGACCTGGGGAGGGTTGGAACTGAATCCCACGACCTGCGAGGTGACTTACGAAGGGCGACCTTTGCACCTGAGTCCAAAGGAGTATGCGCTGTTAGAGTTGTTTTTGCGGAATGCCCGCCGTGTCTTCAGCCGAACCGCCATTCTGGATCACGTCTGGTCCTATGAGGATTCCCCAGGGGAGGATACGGTGAAGGCCCATATTAAGGGGTTGCGCCAGAAGTTAAAGACCGTGGGCGCAGCGGAGTTGATTGAAACGGTATATGGGTTGGGGTATCGGTTGAAACCCCTGGACGTCGAAAAATCGGAACCCACTTCTGTACCAGGTCCGTCCCAGGCGGAGAAAGAGGCGGAGACCCGGAAGGAACAAACTCGCGCGACGGTGGCCCGTGCCTGGGAGAAGGCCAGGGATGGGGTGATGCGGCGGGTGGTGGTTCTGGAGGAGGCGATCGCCTCGCTCCAACAGGGCATCTGGGAGGAAGCCACGCGCCAGCAGGCGGAACAGGAAGCCCACAAGTTAGCGGGTTCTGTGGG
>JANRKG010000133.1:0-4577 GCA_033763635.1 Leptolyngbyaceae cyanobacterium bins.59 | reverse complement strand
GGATTTTGAGATAGGTTATTGGCGATCCCTTCTCGTCCTGCCTGGGCCAAGATCCGCGCCTGTCCATCCGCAGACACCAGGGCAAGGCTGTCATAAGCTCGGTTCACCTGCAAGTAACGATTCAACAGGCTTTGCTTAATGGGAACTGGGGTCAGTAACAGGAGTCGAGGGGTGGTCAGAGTCGGGGTGTTTGCCAGCAGTTGTAACGCCATCGCCTGGTCTTGCAAGAACCGATTGACCTGGTTCGCGGCTCCTGTGGTACGGTCGCCCTGCACTTTTAAGCCCTGCTGGGTCAGGGCACGATTGGCTGCGTAGTAGGCCGCTAATCCTACCCCCATCAGGGGCAACATACCAACAACGATCGACAGCAGGGTAGCACGGGTTCTGAAACTCAGTCCCTTCCCCCCTGCTTTACCCCGGAAAGGGAGGTACTTCAGGGCTGGATCATCGGGATTCGCGATCGACTCCAGATCCACATGGGTAGTCAAATCCTCCAGATCAGACAGGGGAGGGGGGCTATCGGGTACAAAGGTCGAAGCCAGGGAATCATCGGAAGGGGAGGCGGCGGAATCAGTTTGAGGGTCCATAGGAAATCAGAAACAAGGGGAATGGAAGGAAATTAATTAGCAGCCTGGAGGATGGGCGATTCTCCGATCGCCTCTGGATTCAAAATGAGCAGCACATCGTCCTGTTGAAGAACCATGCCTTTGAGATAAGGGGTCAGTTGTTCTCCAATCGATCCTTGAATGGGTTGAATCTGGTCCGGAGAAACCCGCACTACTCCCCGGATATCCTGTACTGCCAACCCCAAAGCCGTTTGTCCCACCCGCACCGTCGTAACCCGATAGTGTGGCAGGGTCGGAGGTAGGGGAGCGAAGCCCAGGAGATTTCCCAGATCCACCAGCCAGAAGATACGACTGCGACGGTTGATTAATCCCAATACGCAGGGAGGCATATCGGGCATACAGGTCAGTTGGGCGATCGGCAAAATCAACACTTCTTGAGCCTGCTCCATCGGTATCAGGATTGGGGTCCAGGGAGGCAGGTACAGTTTCAGGAAAGGAATGCCTGTGGCCTTGGGGGGGCGGGTGAGGGGCGGGAGCAGGGGCATGGTGGAGGAAGATAGGAAGGGGGAACGGGGAAATTTCCCTGGGGTCTGGGTCTAGCTCACAACGGAACGAATGGCGCGGACCAGTTGTTCGCGGGTAAAGGGTTTCGTAACGTAGGCATCGGCTCCTTGTTTCAACCCCCAGAGGCGATCGAGTTCCTGGTTTTTGGAGGAACAGAGGATAATGCGTAGATTTTCGGTATCTGGATTTTTTTTGAGCGATCGACAAAGTTCAAACCCACTCATTCCCGGCATTACAATATCCGTCACCACAATATCGGGGCGAAATTGGGTCACTTTGTTCAGCGCTTCCTGGGCATCGGTGGCACTGATGACGGTGTAACCGCTCTGCCGCAGATAGGTGGTCACGAGTTCCAACTCAGATACGGTGTCATCAACAACTAAAACGGTACTCACGATGGTTGTGTCCTTTAACAAGCAGGGATGAACGACTTAGAAGTAAATCTGGGTGGGCTTTGCTCAAACCGTAAAGCGGTTTTTGGCAACAATTGGAATGAGTCGGATCTGACTTCTTCCCTCAGGGCAGATGCCGGAAGACAACCTTGAGTAACTCTGACTTGGTAAAGGGTTTTGTGAGGTAGTCCGATGCACCAACAAACTTAGCTTTGGCGCGATCGATGATGCCTGTATTTCCCGTCACCATGATGATCGGGGTGTGATTGAACAGGGAGTGATTTCTGAGCAACCGACAGAGCTTATAGCCATCGATTCCGGGCATGCCGATATCGAGCAAGATCAGGTCGGGTTTGAGCCGGATTACCTGAAGCAAAGCCTTTAACGGATCGTTGATGGCATACACCACAAAACTTTCGTCATCCAGGAACCGCCGCATCTCATTCAAGATACTGGGGCTGTCATCAATACAGGCGATCGTATAGGTTTGGCGAGCGGTGGGCGTTTCCTGCGGAAAGGCTGGAGGGGATGGGGGTTGAAGCGGGGCAGAGTCCAGGGTTGGGTTGGGGTTCGTAACCGGGGGCGTTACTGGGACGGTCTGGAGGGGGCGATCGGGAATCCGGGGAAGGTGGTCAAAAGGAGATTTCGGTTCCCTCAGCAGAATAATTCCGTTGGTGATGTAGGGGTATAAATTCTTGACCAGAGCCAGTTCGTCTTGATTGAGCAGAACGGCTAAATGGCGGAAACTATACCCTTTTAGAATGGTTTGGAGTTTTTGGTGGAGTTGGGGAGAAATCTTTTGTTGGGACTGGGCTTGGCTGAACAGATAGGGTCGCTGGTAGGGAGACCAAACTTGAGGCGCGAAGGTTTGCCAGGTTTGGAGGCGGCGACGGCAGTAGTCGATCAGGGGCACCAGATCTAAACGGCAAAATTTGGGGGTTTCATCCTGGTGTTCAAAGAATTCACAACTGCCCTCCTGAAGTAACAGAAGGGATTCGATCGCTTCTCGAACCAGTCCTTCTACTAGAGGAATGGCATCGGTTGGGCTGAGAATGCGCTGATCTACTAGCCAGCAGATTGCATAGTAGTCATTATTGGTGTGATTCGTGAAAGTCCCTACGGCATCGCGATCGAACATTTCCCGCAAACGATGCATGACCTCTTGATTTAAGGTCATCACTTGCCGACTGAGGCGACGCAGATGGAGGGCCAGTCGTTCAAAAGGATAGATAGACTGGGTAGCGTAAGTAATCTTGCCATCATCTAAGTAAAACCACCAGGAAATGGATTCACCTGAAACTTGCAAAAATCCAGTTGCCGCTGAATGAACCAGTTGGGCCAGTAGGTAAATTGGGCGGGATTCCTGGCTCACTCCACGACCCATGGCGCGCTCTCCCCCCATGACTGATAGCGTCATTAATCCTCGCTTTGCACGCTAAATGACCAATCCAGCAAGTGAATGACCAATCCGGCAGGTGATTGTAAAAAAATCACCTCGGCCCAGGTATCAAAAGGCAGAGGATGACAAAAACCACCCTTTGCTACTTACTGAATTACGAGGATTTCACTCTGTGTCAGGAATTTTAAGTTTGAAGTTCTGATGAGCCAGAGATGGGATGGGTGCAAAGTTTTGATGGGCTAGAAGAACTTAGGAGATTTCTGAAAAACATCTACCCACTGGTTTCGGCTTCGCTCAACCAGCACCAGTGGCCTGAGCGGAGTCGAAGGGCACCTACAGGTAAACTCTTTTCTGAAAATCCTCTTATTGCTACCGTACAACTCGTCCCATATAGTCGCCCCAGAGTTGGGCTGCTTGAGCGCTACTACCATAGGTCGGGGAGTTATCGTCATTTCCGAGCCACACGCCCGTCACCAGATTGCGATCGGGAAGATATCCCACAAACCAGAGGTCTACATTGTTATTCGTCGTTCCGGTTTTACCTGCTTCCCCTAACCCCAGGTAGGCATTGCGTCCCGTACCGCTGCGAGTGACTCCTTGTAACATCTGAGTCATCAGATCGGCGACGACAGGTTCCAGCACCGCAGCATTTACCTCAGAACTCTGAGCATAGTTATAAATCTCCCGACAGGTTTTGAGGTCGTTCGGATTTGTGCAATCGCTACTGTCTAGAATGCGTTTGATGGCATGGGGTTTGTTGCGAACTCCCCGATTTGCCAGTACCCCAAAGGCTCCCGTCAGTTCTAATAAATTGACTTCACTTTGTCCCAAAATTAAACCGGGCGCAGATCGCAAATTGGACTGAATACCCATTTTTCGAGCCGTATTAATCACACTGTCTAACCCAACTTCCTGAGCGACGCGCAGGGAAACCGCATTATCAGATCGAGCGATCGCGGTTGCCACATCCAAAGTGCCCCCGCCACACCCATCAAAAGATTGTCCCTCCCAGGTTAAGGGCGCACAGGAAAAGACACTTCCTGGCGAAAGCCCTTTTGCAAAAGCGGCTGTGTAGGCAAAGATTTTAAACGTAGAACCCGGTTGCCGTTGGGCCTGAGTCGCCCGATTAAACTGGCTTTTCTGAAAATTAGTGCCCCCCATGAGGGATAAAATCTCCCCCGATTGGCTATTGAGGGTGACGATTGCCCCCTGAGAAAATCCATAGTTGGCCCCAGTTCCCTCAACCGCCTGAACCAGGGCTGTTTCTGCCCGTCGCTGTATCTGCAAATCCAGGCTCGTTTCAACAATGAAATTGCCTTCCTGGGCCAGTTGCTCCCCCAGAAGCTCCTGCAATTCGTCGAAGACGTAGTAATAGAAATAGGGGGCGACCGTGCGTTCCAGTTCTTCTTTAGCCTTAGGATTGATCTCAATGCGCGATCGACGGGCCCGTTGGGCTTCTTCCTGGGAAATGTACCCCTGAGATGCCATTCGGTTAATCACCCGATCCCGGAATTCGATCGCTGTATCGTAATCTCGGATTGGGTTGAATCGATTGGGAGCAGGTAGGATTCCTGCCAGGGTCGCTGCTTCTGAGATGTTGAGATCTTTCGCGGATTTCCCAAAATAAAATTGGGCTGCATCCTCAAAGCCATAGTT
>JANRKG010000132.1:0-16181 GCA_033763635.1 Leptolyngbyaceae cyanobacterium bins.59 | reverse complement strand
TTTGGGATCGCCGATACCTTTGTCAGTGTGGATGGGGGGAGAGCAACAACAAACTTTGGGCAGTTCCGTCCGCCCAATGCGGGCCAAGTTCAGACAAGTCTGCTAGGGCAAACGGTCATTAATAATCCTTACTCGGATGCGACGACTTTTGTCACTACGGACGGGCAGGGTGATCTTACTTTCCCCGGTGGATTTTTCCAAGGAAATAGTGTTCAAACTATTACTTCCAATAGCTCAGCCATTCAACGTTTCCCAGCCAGTGGAGTGACACAAATTCCTGGTAACCCAGTTACTTTTACGGGTCGGGCTGTTCCTGTTGGTTCAGATCCCTTTGCGGCAGGAATTACAAACATTACTCAGGGGACACCCACAACGATTACCACAACGATTACTGATGTTACGACTACTGATGCCTTTGGAAATACAGTCACTCGTCCGACTACAACAAGCACAACAGCAGTTGGTACTCCACCCAGTGCTACCAATGGTTTGCCATCCCTCTTCCAATTTCCCAGGCAGTTTCTCCTGAGTCTACAAGCTCAGGTACAGTCAGGGAACGCGAAAGTTCTCACCGATCCGACGTTGATTGTGCAGGAGGGGAGCCAATCACAGGTGAACCTGACCCAGCAGGTGTTTTCCGGGTTTACGGAACAGCGACGAACCGAAGGGAACTTGACCACAACGTCCATTCTTCCCGGTGCTCCGATCGACGTTGGGGTGATTCTCAATATCTTTGTGGATCAAATCGATGACAACGGCTTTATTACCCTGTCTGTTGCCCCTGAAGTGAGTGCTCCGGGGCAGTCGATTACCGACCCCTCCCGGAACAACCTGATTGTGCAGCAGTTGGTAAATCGTCGCCGTCTGGAAACCGGAAACATTCGTCTGCGAGATGGGCAGACCCTCATCCTGACGGGTGTAATTCAAGAGAGCGATCGGGTCATCACCACCAAAACCCCAATTCTCGGTGATCTGCCCCTGATTGGTGCCCTCTTCCGTAGCACCAGTCGGGAGAATAGCCGCAGTGAAGTTGTGGTCATGATTACGCCCCAAATCATGGATGATTCTCAGCAATCAGGGGCCGGGTATAACTATACCCCCAGCCCGGATGTGCGGGAGATGCTGGAGCGAGGACGCGGTTCTCGGTAAGGGTTGATCAGCCCCCGTTTTTACGAAAGACGGGGGTGATTTGTGATTTGAGCCTTCTCCCGGAAAGGGGGAGCAAATTCGGAAGCAAATGAGCTAATTTTTGTCTAATTTCTGTAAGGAGATGGGTGATGAATAAGGGTGAATTAGTGGATGCCGTGGCAGAACGGGCCAGTGTAACGAAAAAACAGGCAGATGCGGTGTTGACCGCAGCACTTGATGCGATCGTCGAGGCTGTTTCTGCGGGCGATAAAGTAACCCTCGTGGGGTTTGGTTCTTTTGAACCCCGTGAACGCAAAGCACGGGAAGGGCGTAACCCGAAAACGGGTGATAAAATGCAGATTCCGGCGACAAAAGTTCCAGCTTTTTCGGCGGGAAAGCTATTTCGAGAAAAGGTTGCTCCTGAGGAGTAGGGATTGGCTCGACCAATACATGGGGGAAATTTGCGCTGGGCTGCGGATCTGGTCGGCTGTTCTCCAGATGACATCCTGGATTTCTCTGCCAGCATCAATCCCCTTGGTCCTCCCCCATCTGCGATCGATGCGATTCAATCGGCTCTAGCATCGTTGCGCCACTACCCCGATCCTGATTACTGGGAATTACGTCAGGCGATTGCGGAGATTCATTCTCTGGCCCCCGATTGGATTCTTCCTGGCAATGGAGCCGCAGAATTGCTAACCTGGGCGGCGCGGGATTTAGCTCAATGGGAAACCGTTGGAGTGTTGACTCCTGGTTTTGCAGATTATTTCCGGGCACTGCGATCGGCAAAGGCAAACCCGACTGCGCTTTCTTTAACTCTCACGGAATCACTTCTCCCCCTCTCAACGGAGATGGGGGAGTTTTTTCTGTCGATCGCCCGTTCTGCCTCCAGCGCTCTCCTACTCAACAATCCCCATAACCCTACGGGTTCCCTGTTTCTCCGAGAAACCCTGCAACCCTATCTAGAGCAGTTTGCCCTGGTGGTCGTGGATGAGGCATTTATGGATTTCCTGCCCCCCGATCGCCAACAAAGTCTGATTCCGTTCGTGACTGAATTTCCGAATCTGGTGGTGCTTCGATCGCTCACCAAATTCTACAGTCTGCCCGGATTACGCCTGGGGTACGCAGTTGCTCATCCCGATCGGTTGCGAACCTGGCAACAACAACGCGATCCCTGGCCTGTAAATACCCTGGCGGCCGCAGCGGCTCTGGCGGTCCTGGCAGACACAGCATTTCAACAAAAAACCTGGGACTGGTTGCGAAAAGCCAGCCCGGAATTGCAAACAGGTTTAGCTGCCCTTCCTGGACTCTATCCCCACCCTGGAGCCGCAAATTATTTGTTAGTGAGATCAGAAAAGTCTGTGGTGTCTCTGCAAAAGGATCTCCTGCAATCCCATCGAATTTTGATTCGGGATTGTCTCAGCTTTCCTGAATTGGGCGATCGGTTCTTTCGCGTCGCCATTCGAACTTCCTTAGAAAATCAGCAGTTGATGACGGCCCTACAAAACAGCTTGGGGGAGGTCGCCTATGGCAGTTGATTACAATTTAGCGGTCATTGGGGGAAGTTTGGCTGGAATTCAGGCGGCGATCGATGCGGTCCAACGGCGGGCACGGGTCGCCCTGGTGCTTCAGAATGGGATAGCCCAAGAGGAGCGCCTCTCTTTCCTGAGAATTCAAGCACTGGCACTCGCGAGTCAAACGCTGCGACAGGCAGCTTCGGCTCCCCTGTGGGGGATGCACTGGGGAACGGAAGCGGACTCTGTGCCTTCGGTTCACTGGTCTGATTTGATGCAATGGCCTTTGCGGGTTGTAGACTTGCTCAGTCATGCCGAACAACCCGCTGCTTTGGCGACCCTGGGCATTGATGTAATTGCCGATCGAGGGGAATTTATCCGGACCCCTTCCCTTACATTTCAGGCGGGACATCGACGTGTGCAGTCCCGATCGTATCTCCTGGCAACGGGATACCACTCCTACGTCCCAGAAATTCCGGGGCTAGATCAGGTGGAGTATCTTACGGCTGAAACCCTCGGCAAGTTAACCGATCGCCCCTCCCATTTAATTGTGCTGGGGGGAGACCCGACCGGGGTTGCGCTTGCCCAGGCTCTGAACCGATTGGGAACTCGTGTCACCGTAGTGGTGAAAGGGGAACAAATTCTGGCCCGTGAAGATGGAGAGATGGCCTTTCTGATTCAGGCCCAACTTGAAGCAGAAGGGGTGCAAATCTTAACCCACACTCCCGTGAGCCAGATACGCCAACTTCAGGGAGAAATCTGGGTCCAGGCAGGCGATCGGGCCTTAGCCGCTGATGCCATTTTTGTGGCAGCAGGAACCCAGATGGCCCTTCCATCCCTAAATTTGGAAGCTGTGGGAGTGCGCCGTCGAGAACGGGGCTTAGTGGTCAATCACCGACTGCAAACCACCAATTCCCGAATCTATACCTGTTCTCAACCGATCGATGGCTATGGAATGCTTCATATTGCCCAGTACCAGGCCAGTATTGCAGTGAAAAATGCGCTCACCTGGCCCTTCTCCCGGATAGAGTATCGCCACTGCCCGGTGGTAACCTTTACCGATCCCGGATTAGCACGAGTGGGCTTAACCGAACTGCAAGCCCACTCCCATCACGGCAAAGATGTTTTGGTGTTGCGCCATTCCTTTAAAGCTTTAGATAAGGCCCAACTGGGAAACATCCCCACAGGCTTCTGCAAATTATTGGTGCATCGAAATGGCAAGATTCTAGGGGCACACCTGGTAGGACCAGAAGCCAGTGAATTGATTCACCCGATCGCCCTCGTGATGCAACAGGGCTTAACGGTACAGACGCTTGCCTCTCAACCGCTCGTCTTTCCTACTCTGAGTGAGATTTTACAAAAAACGGCTAGGGAGTTCGATCGCTTAATGCTGGAACGCGATCGACGGCGACAGGAGCGATGGGAAGGGTGGTTGAGTTGGTTGCGATCTGTGACGAAATAGAAGAGTCATGGGTCATCAATAATCACAGAAATGATGAAAAGTGCTATTACCCATTGCTCATTAACCATCCCCCTTAGCAACAATGCAGCTACTTTACACGCTAACCGCTTATTTACCTGCGATCGGTGGGGCACAAATGCACCAGCACCAACTGGCAAAGCAGTTGCAGAAACGTCACTCGATTCAAGTGATTAGCCATTGGGACCAGAATCGAACGGATTGGTTATTGGGAACAACGCTTCGTGCGCCAGCCTGCGATCGAGATTATGACTTTGAAGGAATTCCCATTCATCGGTTGGGGCTTTCCCGTGCCGAAAAACTCCGTCTGGCTCCCTACGTTCCCCTCTACTATCCATTGATGGGGGTTGTGCTACCGACGATCGCTGACACGCTAGAATCCCATCTGCGTTCCTATGCCCAGACGGCTGACCTGATTCACAATGTTCGGATTGGGCGGGAAGGGTTAAGTTATATCTCCCATCGGCTTGCACGAAAGTACGAGATTCCCTTCGTTTTGACCCCTGTTCACCATCCCCGATGGGTGGGCTGGCGCTACCGAGCCTACATTGACCTTTATCAAGCGGCTGATGCAGTCATTGTGTTGACGGAAGCCGAAAAGCAGATTTTGTTGGAGTTAGGAGTCCGGGAAGAGCGATTGAAGGTGACGGGGCATGGTCCGATCTTGGCGGCCCAGGCTGATCCCCAGCGATTCTTGCAGAAACACCAACTGACGGAACCGATCGTCCTGTTTTTAGGGCAACACTACCGCTATAAGGGATATCGGGAGGTCTTACAGGCGGCTCCCCTGGTTTGGAAGCAAGTGCCTGAAGCTCAGTTTGTTTTTATCGGTCCCCCCGTTCGGCAATCAGAACGGGATTTTACAGCCTTTCCCGATCGCCGCATTCATCGCCTGGGAGCCGTTGACTTGCAGGAAAAAACGGATGCCCTTGCTGCCTGTACCCTGTTGTGTTTGCCTTCAATGCAGGAAAGTTTTGGAGGAGTCTACACCGAAGCCTGGAGTTTTGGAAAACCCGTCGTTGGGGGTCGGATTCCGGCGATCAGGGATGTGGTAGAAGAAGGAGTGGACGGCTATTTAGTGGCCCAAGACCCTGCTGAAATTGCCGATCGCCTCTGTCAGTTGCTCCAGAATCCTACTCAGGCGGCGGCGATGGGGGCAGCAGGGCGACAAAAAGTGAACGATCGCTATAGTTGGGAACGTCTAGCGGCCCAGACGGAACAGGTCTATCGAGATCTGGGAGTTCGAGGTTAGGGGTAGACTAGAACAAATCTTCTGATGTTCAGTCCAAATGCCCTATGACCCTCCCCCTTTCTGTCATCACTGTCACCCACAACCATGCAGCCTATATCGGACGCTGTTTAGAGGCATTGGTGCCTGAGGTCGATCGAGTGGGGGGAGAAGTCATTTTAATCGACAATCGATCGGATGATGAGAGTGCAGAAATTATTCGTCGGTATCCAACCGTTCATCTGCATGTGAATCAGGGTCGGCATGGGTTTTCGGTCAATAATAATCGGGGGATGGCGATCGCCCAGGGCCGATACCTCTTACTCCTCAATCCAGACACCGAAGTACATCCGGGAGCCTTGCAAACCCTGATCGATTTTATGGACACCTATCCCGAAGTCGGCATGTGTGGGGCGCAGCTTAAATTCCCAGATGGTACAGTGCAACCCTCTCCCAGACGCTTTCCCACGTTCGGATCGACCCTGATCCGTCGTACCCCGTTGCGATTGTTCCTCCGGCATTCCCGCTTTAACCGCCAACATCTCATGCTAGATGTGGACCATTCCCAACCCCGGCCTGTGGATTGGTTGTTGGGAGCCTGTCTGTTTGTGCGGCGGGAGGTAGTCGAACAGGTCGGGCCTTTGGATGAAGGCTTTTTTCTCTACGTTGAGGATATTGATTGGGCGCGGCGGATGCATGATGCGGGTTGGGAGATTTACTATGTCCCAACAGCCACGATTACCCATCACCATTTGGCCGTGAGTGACAAGAAATTTTTCAGTCGCTATACGTGGCTACATATCCAGAGCATGATCCGCTATATCCGTAAATACCTGCTACCTCCGATTCCAGGGGTGGCGATTCGAGGATATCGATCGGAAGTGTGGCGATCGACCCTGCGAGAAACTGAATCGACCCGCCCGGTTTAATCAAGATTGGGGGAAGAATAGGGGTGGTTCTGTATTTTTCCGGAGCTATGGACGATCTGTTCCGTGAATCCCCTGGAGTTCCTAAGACTGATATTCGGGCACCGGGTCGCGTCAATTGGGTGGCGACGGTGCGGCGATCGAGTTACCGTACCTGGATGTTGCCACTGGGCGATCTCGCTGCCCTGGCCCTGGCCTGGGCGATTGCGGGCCATCTGAATCGCTTTTACCTGCCCTTGCCGCCCCAACTGGTCTGGTGGGTCTGGTTCGGACTGCCCAGCCCCTTCTGGCTCTTTGCGGTTCTGACGTTGCTTCTATTTGCCTATCACGGTCTTTATAGTCCTACCCGTGCATGGCGGGATTATGTACGTTCGGGTCAGTTGATTAGCCTGGTCTATCTAATGTCCCTGGTGATCAGCTATTTCTACGATCCCAAACTAGACGCACCCCGATCCCTGTTCTTTACCGCCTGGTCGATGAGTGTAGCTCTGGTGATTGGGTTTCGGTTAGGTGCAGCCCTGATCTTTCGGCAACTGGAACAGGCCCAGCCTCGGATTCCCGTATTTTTGCTGGCACCTCCCGATCGCCTGGAGCGGTTGCAGACGGTTCTGGAGCAGCGATCGGGGTGCCGGATTGTCGGTGTGGCCCCTGCCTGCAATTGGACTTCGCCGGACATGCTCCCAACCATTCTGGCTTCTGGAGCGCGGGAAGTCCTGGCAGAACATTTACCTTCCACCGATCTAGCCTCGGCTCTGTACTGGCAACTACGACGGGCCGGGATTACCCTACGCCTCATTCCCTCCAGTCTGGAGATTCTGCATCGTCGTGGTATTCCTGAGGTCTTTGCTGGGATGCCAACCGTACGGGTTGCGTCTCCCCCGACCCTCCTCACGGGGTGGGACTATCGCCTGAAACGGGGAATTGATATTCTGGGTTCGGCTCTGGGATTGTTGATGTTGGCTCCGGTGTTAGTGGGAGTTGCGCTTGCCATCAAACTCACCTCCCCCGGTCCCATCTTCTTTCGCCAGGAAAGGGTGGGGTTGCAGGGACGGATCTTTCAAATTTGGAAGTTTCGGACAATGGTTTGGAATGCGCCAGCCCTCCAGTTCACTCTTGAACAACAAAACCAATCAGGGGATGGCGTTTTATTTAAGATGAAGCAAGACCCCCGGATCACCAGGGTGGGACGTTTTCTGAGACGTACGAGCCTGGATGAGTTACCCCAACTGTTCAATGTTCTCCTGGGACAAATGAGCCTGGTGGGTCCCCGACCTTTGCCCCTGCGGGATGTGCAGCGGTTTGAAGAGTGGCATCATATTCGCCATCAGGTTTTGCCGGGGATCACGGGCCTGTGGCAGATTTCAGGGCGATCGGACATTGACGATTTTAGTGAGGTAGTACGTCTGGACCTCTATTACATCGATCACTGGTCCCTTAATCTAGACCTGGACATTCTGGTGGAAACCTGTCGCATTGTGTTGTTTGGACCGGGAGCCTATTGATGAAGTCTTTGCCGCCCCTGGGTATCCTGACGGCCCTGTTTTACATTCTATTCACCCTGCTACCGGACAGTAACACGGTGATGGTGTCCTGGCCCTGGGTATTTCTTTGGCAAGGGGGGCTGGCTTGTGCAGGGTTGTGGTTACTCTGGCAAATAGGGATTGAGCGACAGTGGCACCGTCTGGGGCATCATCTGGATTGGCTCATGGTGGTTGGGATTGCCGGATTGCTGCTGTCTACGCTCACGGCTGAATTTCCCCAACAGGCCCGCTGGTACACCTGGGCTACCCTCTGCTTTCTGGCGGCGCTTTATGCCCTAAATACCTGGCTACAAATACGGGAGCGGCGATCGTGGCTCTTAATCGCTCAGGGATATTTAGGATTGGCCTTTATCTTGACCAGCCTGGGCCTCTGGATCGGGCAAACCCTGATCCCTGAGCAAATCCGGCTTCAGGGATTGCGAAATCTGGGACTATCAATTCCCTGGCTCTTTGCCCCGGAAGCTCGTAACTGGGCACCTGTGGGTCATTCTAACTACGTTGCTGGGTATCTGCTATTACTGCTGCCCCTGCTGGCTGGGTTGGCAAGAATACAACCGGGATGGCGACGGTGGGTATGGGGGGGGGGAACGGTTTTAGGGATCGTAGACCTGTACACGACGAGTTCCCGGATGGGGTGGCTGGTTCTGGCGATCGTCGGTGTCATTGGCCTGATTAGCCTCCTCTGGCAACGCCAAGTTAGTCGTCGCATTTGGGGAGGTGCGGGGATCGCAGTCTTGCTATTTCTGGTTGGGTTGGTGACGAATGAGCGAGTGGGGATCGCCCTCGCCTCCCTGTTTCGGGGACAGGCACCTGATACCTACCGAGCCGTGACGATCGCAACAGCTTTTAACCTGTTCCGCGATCGGCCCTGGCTGGGAGTCGGTCTGGGCGGCGTGCCCCTGCTCTTCCAGCGCGATCGACCGTTTTGGGCAGGACGAGAAGCCGAATGGACCTATCAATTACACAGCACTCCGGCCCAAATTTTGGCGGAATTGGGAGTCTGGGGAATCCTGCTAATGCTGGGACTGGGGGTGCTGTTAGGGATGATGGCATGGCGATGGAGACGATCGCATTGGGCAGGATCAAGCGCCGAAAAGGATATCCCGATAGAGATGCAAAATTCCTCGTCTCTATTTCTGAATGAGATACCGATCGGCCCGCTGTTTGCCGGATTGCTGGGATATGGCCTGTTCAGTCTGACGGATTATCAACTCGATAATGTTTGCATTAGCGGACTTCTGGTAATTTACTTGGCGGTGCTGGCCTCCGAGTTACGGTCTTCGGACGAAATCACCCCCCTTCCCCGAAAATGGGCGATCGGTTGGGCCGGAGCCGGATTGGGGTTGAGTGCGATCGTTGGCCTCTGGTTGTTTCCCATCCATCTCGCCTGGAACCTTTCCAGTCAGGGTTTTAGCGCTCTTAAGCAAAATGATCTAGCTGGTTTTACACGATCCCTGGAGCGGGCCTATGAGCTTGCCCCCTGGGAACCCTACTATCCCTATCAGTCAGGCTGGAATCTGGGCAATCTAGGTTTGGGAATTGAAGAGCCTGCCGATCGCCAACGGCTTCAGGAGTTAGCGATCCCCTGGTTTCAGCAGGGAAATCAGGTGGCTCCCTATCAGGAATTTGGGCGATCGAATCTGGGGTGGCTGTTGCTGAGCCTGGAGCCAGATCGGGCCATGACCGAATTTGAGCAAGCGGCTCGGTTGGTTCCGGCTAAACGCGGGGTGTTCTATGGGTTGGGCATAAGCCTCTTGCTTCAGGGAGCCGGAAAACCTGCGATCCAGGCGCTCACCCTGGAGGTGCTGCGCGATCCCCTTTTTCTCACTAGTCCTCTCTGGCAATCGGCCCCCCTGAATCGCCTTTACCCATTTGTATTAACTGAACTCGAAACCCAGTACAGTGAATTCTTGAAACAACCTGCTTTATCCAACGCCCTCAAAAACTACCTGCATCAGGTCCGAGGCGGGCTACGGTGGTGGCAGGGAGATCTCGTCTCAGCCCGTCAGGACTGGGAAAAATATGGTCTGGATCTGGGTCGATGGGTCTTAGCCCTTTCTGAAGAAGGCCGGGGCGTGAACCCGCAGAAAGATCGCACCCCCATCCCCACCCCTGGAGACTGGGCCTTGCTGGCCTGGGCAAATCCCGATCGTCGCTCGGAATTTCTGAAGCGGGCCTGGGCGCAGGGAGATCAAAAACTTCCCGCTCCAGAAATGGTCGAAATCCTGGTAAATAGCATGAATCAGGCTCCCAATCTGAATCAGTGGATCAAGCAGAGTGGCGTGTTTCGCGAACTGAGACGGGAAAGGTTGGGGTTTGGAACGATTAGCCGCCATATTGACGGCCCTATCCCACAAGATTTTATGGTTGTCATAGAAAATGGGGTGATGGAAAAACTTTTTCCTGAGTTGTTACCGTCCCCTGACTCAAATCCTGAATTGGATCGCCTGTTACAACCCAAACGCGATCGTTTATTGCAAACTATCAATGCTATCGGAAGGAAGCCCGCATGACCCTGACTGCAATTCGTGGTTCATTCCTGGATTTTTTGGATGACCCGTTTTATGTACCTGATCCCCAAAGTGTTCGTTATATTCCTGATGGCTTGTTGGTGTTAGAAGGGGGACGGGTCAAAGCATTGGGGCCGTATTTGTCCATGCAGGAAACCTACGCAACGGTCCCAGTTACGACCTACTCCGATCGCCTGATTCTACCGGGATTTATCGATATCCACACCCACTATCCTCAAATGGGGATCATTGCGGCCTATGGGGAGCAACTGCTAGGTTGGCTCAACAAGTACACGTTTCCGGCAGAGGGGAAATTTTGTGACCTGGACCATGCCCATCGAGTGGCAGGGGCATTTTTAGATGAACTGCTCCGGAACGGCACCACTACAGCGCTGGTTCTGGCAACAGTTCATCCCCAGTCCGCCGATGCTTTCTTTGCCGAGGCGGAACGGCGCAACATGCGGATGGTAGCCGGGAAGGTCATGATGGACCGGATGGCTCCCGATTTTCTGCTAGATACGGCAGAGTCTTCCTATGAGGAATCACGGGAGTTGATTCAGAAATGGCATAAAAAGGGCCGATTGCTCTATGCCGTTACCCCCCGATTCGCCATCACCTCAACCGAAGCCCAACTGAAACTAGCCGGACAATTGCTGGATGAGTTCCCTGACGTTTATCTGCACACCCATCTATCAGAAAACCGGGATGAAGTGAATTTGGTGGCGGAACTCTTCCCCGATCGCCTCGATTACCTGGATGTCTACGACAAGGCTGGGTTACTGCGGGAGCGATCGATCTTTGCCCACTGCATCCATCTGGATGACTCTGCTTTTGAACGACTCTCTCAAGCCGGGGCGGCGATCGCCTTCTGTCCCACCTCAAACCTGTTTGTGGGCAGTGGCCTGTTTAATTTACCGAAAGCAAAATCCGTTGAATGCGCGGTTAAGGTCGGTTTGGCAACAGATGTGGGGGCTGGCACCAGCTTCTCCATGCTCCAAACAGCCTGTGAAGCCTATAAAGTGGCCCAACTTCAACAAAACAGCCTCTCGCCCTTCCGTGCCTTGTTCCTGGCAACCTTAGGAGGAGCCAAAGCACTCTGTTTGGACGATCGCATCGGCAATTTTGAGGTCGGCAAAGAAGCTGATTTTGTGGTGTTAGACCTGAAAGCAACCCCTCTCATGGCTTTTCGAAATCCTGATTCCCTGCCCACAACCCTGGAAGACCTAGCGGATCAGGTGTTCAGTCTCGTCGTACTGGGAGACGATCGCGCAGTCCAGGCAACCTATGTGGCAGGAGAACTGGCCTATGAACGCGATCGGGTCGCTTAACTGTTCAACTTGGCCTGATCTGGCAATTCTCCATTCCCCTCCTCCGCCATCTCCTGTAACGATTGCCAACCCGCCTGCCACATCGATCGATCCTTCAACGATCGGGCATTGATCCAGAACCGCACCTCTGGGTCGCAGGAGGCAACCATCTCGGCAAAGACCCAACGCCCCTCATTCTTCCGGTTCACCACCTGAAAATGCCGCCACCCCATCGTTGTTTGTTGGGCGGTCCATTTTGAACCAACTAAGTAGGGGAATTTCTGTTTCTTTGCCATCTGTTCTTGAATTGTCCAAGTTGCAATCTTAATTGGTATGATCATAGGCCGACCTGTAGCTGCCGATCGCACTACACTATCCAGGCACCTCCATAGACCTTCCATGACACCCAATCGGGATGTAATTGTTAAAATCAAGCGCCTCACTCCAGAGGCGAAGTTACCCCGGTATGAACATCCGGGAGACGCAGGAGCCGATCTGGTTTCTGTGCTGGATCACACGCTGGAACCGATGCAGTGGTGCGCTGTACCGACCGGGTTGGCAGCAGAAGTTCCGTTGGGGTTTGAGTTACAGGTCCGGCCCCGTAGCGGCTTGGCCCTTCGACATGGAATTACGGTTTTAAATACACCAGGAACCGTCGATGCGGGCTATCGGGGAGAGATCAAGGTTCTGTTACTAAATTTGGGACCGGAGCCGTTTACGATCGCCAAAGGTCAGAAAATCGCCCAACTCGTTGTCGCGCCCGTGATGGTGGGTCGCTTTGAAGAAGTGGAAGAACTGGCTCCTTCGCAGCGGGGGAGTGGTGGGTTTGGTTCAACGGGTGTGACCTATGTAGAGGTTGCCTCCACTGAGGCGGGGCCGTCCCATGAGTGAGTCGCAAGAGTCCTTTACACCACAAGAAGCTGCCCTACTCCAGCCTTTTGTCACAAATCTGGATCGGCCCATCTTCGGCCTTCGGAATTTGCCGGAGGTGGTGAAGGGTGCCCTCTTCTCCCGCTACAGCCGGAGTGATAAAAGTCTGCGGCGGATTTTGCTGGACGAGTTTATTACGGCACCAGAAGCGGGGTTCGATCGCATCGTCGGGGGGGCTGCGGCCAACAATGTCGATCAGTTAGTGGCAATCCAGCAGGCGGAGGCGTTTTACGATCGGGTGCTGGTTGGTTACGGGGATGACTCCGTAGCAGAACTGGGAGGCGCTCACCTGGCTTGTGAGGGGATCAGCAACATTGCAGCCAAAGCCTTAGAAGACAGCCGTTTGGGATTGTCTCCTCTAGAGAAATCCACCCGTTATGTCCCCTTTAATCGCAAGGTGGAAGGTCGTTACCGCTACTACCGGGAGCCTTCCATCCTGGCTTCCTCCCATCGGGAACGGTACGAAACGGCTCTAGACTCTCTGTTTGAAACTTACACAACCCTCATTGATCCCCTTTCGGCATGGGTCCAGTCCTGCACACCCCGCGATGCGGCAACCTCTGAACGAGCCTATGCCAGTGCGACACGGGCAAAAACCCTGGACCTGTTGCGGGGATTGTTACCGATGGCAACCCTGACGAATGTGGGGCTATTTGGCAATGGGCGGGCTTTTGAATACCTGCTGGTGAAGTTGGCTGCCTCTCCCCATCCAGAGGTGCGATCGCTAGGGATGGCGATGCAGCAGGAGTTGGATTGTTTAATTCCATCATTTGTTAAACGAGCGAAAACGGAACGGGGAGCGGAATACGCTCGATACATTGCCAACAATCAGCACCAGACTCAAATCCTGGCTCAACAGCATTTGGGACTGGTGGAACCTACTTCGCTGACAATGGTACAACTGGTGGAGTTTGATCCAGAGGCAGAGGGGAAAGTCATCGCAGCCATTCTCTATCCTCAAACAGACCTCCCGTTCGAGCAGGTGCGGGAGTATGCCGCAGGGCTATCGGCAACGGATCGGTTGGAGATTCTTCAGGCGTATGTAGGCGATCGGGCTTCTCGGTTTCATCGACCGGGACGGGCCTTTGAAGAGACCTACTATACCTTTGATATGCTGGCAGATTTGGGAGCTTACCGGGATCTCCATCGTCATCGAGTGCTGACCCAGGAGCGGCAACGGTACACCGTCCGGCATGGCTACATCGTTCCTGAAGAACTGAAGGCCGCAGGGCTGGCAGCCCCTTATCGCACTGCCTTGGAGTCAGCGGCGGACGCGATCGAAACGATCGCCCAGGACTTACCAGAAGCGTCCCAATATGCAGTTCCCTTTGCCTACCGAATTCGCTGGCGGATGAGGCTCAACTTGCGGGAGGCGTATCACCTGATCGAGTTACGAAGTGCGCGCCAGGGCCATCCTACCTATCGGGCCATTGCTCAGGAAATGTATCGGCAGATCGAAGCCGTTCATCCTGTTCTGGTGGCTCCCATGCAGTTTGTAGACCTCAATGATTACGTTTTAGAACGACTGGCGGCGGAACAGCGGCTCGATGTAAAGCTGGCCCAGCGTTCCCAGCCCTGAATCCGGTGCTACAGTCTTCGTCGTTCCCACCGTCCGATCGCCGCTTGAGCTTCGTTATAAAGGGGGCTATCCTGGGGAATCAGTTGGGCGGTGCGAATCGCTGTCCGGAATCTCCGTTGGCTGGCCCGTTGTCTCGCCAGGTCTAAAAGTTCTTGGCTCCATTGGGTGACGGATTTCTGAGCTTGAGCATAGGCGGGAGTTCCGGGGGGCACCAACAGGGCCGCTTGAATCGCCAGGGAGTAGTTATCTCGATTGGCCCGATTTTGCGCCAGATTCAGGATTGTTTGGCTCCACTCTTTCAGCAGACGTTGGGATTCTGGATACTCAGGGGCAGAGCTTGGAATCCGGCGGGCAATGCTGATCGCCTTGTTATAGGAAGATGCTTCCCCAGGTCGAATGATCCGTTTAGCCTGGGTCAGCCGATCCGAGGCAGGAGCAGGGCGGGATGGGGTCGGAGAAGAGGTTGGGGCGGTTCGCCAAAGGACGATCGCCTGTTGTGCCCGGTTATAAAGTTCCGGCTGAGTTTTGGGAATCAATTGAGCGGCCCGGATGGCTTCTGTATACCTTCCCTGACTGGCTCGACCCTCTGCTGTATCTAGAATAATCAGGCTCCATCGCTGAATTGATTCCTGGGCTTCTGGGTAGAGCGGTTGGTCTGGTTGGATGCGGCTCGCCCGCTCGATCGCCTGACGAAACTGAGACACCTGATTGGTTTGAATGGAGGCTTTCGCTTCATTCAGGAGATTTCGGTTGATTTGCTCCTGGGAAAGGGGGGCCGGGGGAACGGGTTGCCCACCATTGGCAGGTTGGGAGCCTGTCCGAGCGGGATTGGCTGGGTTGCCCGCCCTGGCTGGGGGATTGATGGGTCGGGAGGCTCCCGGTTTTGTGGTAGGACTGGCGATCGGAGCAGGGGGCGATCCTGAACCCAGAAATACACTACTGTTACGAAGCAACGCCCCAAAAAATAGGACAGCCGCAATGCTACCTCCCACAATCAAGTACCGTTGCCAGACTGCCGTTTCTTCCGCCTCTGTTGCCATTGGGCTTTCCGCAGGAGTCGGGTTGGCGGTCACAGGCATCGGCTGGGGATCGGGTAAGGGCATGGTAGGGGTTTGAAGCGTACTATTTTCTGTTTGTATGCTGCCTCCTGAAGGGTCCGGAAAGGGTAGGCTTCCCCTGGCGGGCAACCCCTCTGGCAAACGATAAGACCATTGATCGCCCTGCTCTGCCCCTGGAAGCCGATCCACTGTCTGATTCAATTCAGAATTCACAAAATGACTGGGAAATTCTTCTTCGTCGTAAGCTTCTGAAGCCAGGTTGGGTTGGGGAGGAGCAACTCGATCCAGTAATTGATTCAGGAGGGCATTTGAGGCAGATACCATTCCGCCATTGGGGGGGTGAAAGGTTTGGGACCGCACCTCTCCCCAATCACTTAACGTGGGATCAATAGAAACCTGAGGTAAACCGTTGTTTGCCAGTGGGCTAGTCTCTTCCAGGTGTCGTTCTTCCATTGCCCCAATTTCCCCCTTTGAGGTAAAAATAATTCGAAATCAAAAATATGAGATAAAAAATTCGAGGTAAAAAAATAGGTTGGGATGTGATAGATGAACAAACAAGATCAGTGAATGAACAAGATCAGTATCAGTAATCGACAGAAATTTCAGTATTTTTTCGTCTACCGTGTTTTCTCGCGATTTCTTTTGTTAAAACAGTAACCGCTATAAAGCTCTTAAAGATCCTCTTAAAGATATTTTTACTGGCAATCCTTACAGGTCAATACTGCCAATCAAGGTAAACCCTTTAAACCCACTCTTTCATTTATAGGTTCTAGCCTTGAATCTGTCGATTCTACTTATCAGGAACGATGAGGAAAAACAGATCACTTGAATTTTAGCCTACTTGTGTTAGGGTGCTACCAATTCATGAAAAGGCTTCATACGAAGAGACTAAAAGTGAGGTTCTTGTTCTTTACTTTTTGGGAATCAATCAATTCGGCGGTTTAATTGACCGAAAAAGTTAAATCTCTAATCATTACGTTTCC
>JANRKG010000131.1:0-6566 GCA_033763635.1 Leptolyngbyaceae cyanobacterium bins.59 | reverse complement strand
GATGAATTCCTGGCAAACATGAGCCATGAACTACGTACCCCTCTCAACGCTATTTTGGGCATGACAGAGGGGTTATTAGAGGAGATCTTTGGCAGCCTCACGGAGCGACAAAAAAGAACTTTACAAACCATCAATCGCAGTGGTGCCCATTTATTGGAACTGATCAACGATATTTTGGATGTCGCCAAAATTGAATCGGGCCAGACTAAGCTTGAGTGTGTTCCGATGGTGATCGCTCCCCTCTGTCAGGACAGTTTGGCTTTTGTGACCCAACAAGCCCTGAAAAAAAACATTCAACTAGAAATTCAACTCTCCCCCCAGTTGCCTGTTATCTCAGTGGACGAGCGCCGTATCCGCCAGGTTTTGATTAACTTGCTAAATAATGCAGTGAAATTTACACCGGAAGGAGGCCACATTACCCTGGAGGCAAGCGCCACGGGCAATGGATTTGTGCGAATTGCAGTAACAGACACCGGGATTGGGATTGCACCTCACCATATCAAACAACTGTTCAGACCGTTCATTCAGGTTAATACCGCCCTCAATCGTCAATATGAGGGAACTGGACTGGGGTTAGCGCTGGTCAAACGCATTGTGGAACTGCATGGAGGACAGGTCGGACTCACCAGCGAAGTGGGAGTCGGGAGTTGCTTCACGATCGATCTGCCCTGTGAGGCTCTCACTCCTGACTTTTCGGGACTGGAGCCGCTTGGGGAGGGCAGTAATGCCAGTTTCTCCCATTGGCAAAAAGCACCGCTGGTCCTGCTCGCTGAGGACAATGAAGCGAATATCAATATGATTTCCAGTTATTTAATTGCCAAAGGTTGTCGGGTGCAGGTGGCAAGAGATGGACAGCAAGCAATCGACCTGGCTCAGGCAGAACTCCCTGATATCATTCTGATGGATATTCAAATGCCAGGGATAGACGGTCTGGAAGCGATGCAGCAGATTCGCCGCAACCCTGCTTTACAAAGTACCCCCATCATCGCCATCACGGCCCTGGCAATGATAGGCGATTGCGAACGGTGCCTTGCTGCTGGGGCCAGTCATTATCTCTCAAAACCCCTCAGCCTTAGAGAATTGCTCCTGATAATCCAAGAGTCTTTAACACCACAAGTTCAATAAAATGTCACACTAGAAGCTATCGATCCCTGAGCAATTTTAGTTGTGGGTAACTCTTCTGGTACTGATAAAGCCACGCATCAAACCAGTTCCCAGGCTCCCCAAGAAACCCTCCAGGGAGTGGTGGAACGGCTGACGTTCCACTCGGAGGAGTCGGGTTACACGATCGCCCGTCTGAAAGCGCCCCGCACCAGTGAGTTAGTGACGATCGTTGGGAATTTTGCCACTATTCAGGCAGGGCAAACCCTGCAACTGCAAGGCATCTGGCGGGATCATCCTAAATACGGTCCTCAGTTTCAGGTGACTCAATACCGAGAAACGAAACCTGCCACCCTGACGGGTATAGAAAAGTATTTGGGAAGTGGATTAATCAAAGGCGTTGGGCCTATCACTGCTAAACGGATTGTCGCTCACTTTGGATTGGAAACCCTGAACATTATTGAGCATGAGATCCATCGCCTCGTGGAGGTACCGGGGATTGCCCTGAAACGGGTGAAGATGATTCAATCCGCCTGGAGCGCTCAAAAAGCCATCAAAGAAGTGATGTTGTTTCTCCAGGGGCATGGGGTTTCGACCACTTACGCCGTCAAAATCTACAAACAATATGGGGATGATTCGATCGCGATTGTTACTGAAAATCCCTATCAGTTGGCGACGGATGTGTACGGGATCGGGTTCGTTACGGCGGATGCAATCGCCCGGAACCTGGGAATTGCACCAAGCTCTGAATTCCGCTACCGATGCGGGATTCTCCATGTGTTGAGGGAAGCATCAGAGGAAGGTCATTGTTTCCTGCCGGAAGCTGAATTGATCGATCGCACAGTAAAACGTCTTGCCCTGAAAGATCATCTACCTAAAGCAGACCAGGTATTGTTTTTAATACGGCAGATGGTAAATGATCACGAGTTGGTAAAAACGGAAGAAGTGCTTCCCAAACTGGATCAATTTGGGTATTACATTCCCACGTTTTACGGAACTGAACGCAAACTCGCATCCACCCTCAAGCAGTTACTCAGCCATCCCCTCGAAGTGGACATCTCACGGGTGCAACGGTGGATCGATCGCTTCATTGAGAAAACAGGGATGCCCCTCTCGCCAGAACAACGGCAAGCGGTGGAAATGGCAGCCTGCCAGCGAGTCCTCGTACTCACAGGAGGACCGGGAACGGGAAAAACCTTCACGACTCGCACGATCGTTGCTCTATGGCGGGCAATGGGCAAATCCATCGCCCTGGCTTCTCCTACCGGACGGGCTGCCCAGCGGTTGAGCGAGGTGACGGGACAGGAAGCCCGTACTATCCATCGGGTGTTGGAGTTTGACCCCAAGGGCATGAAGTTCAAGCGGGACGAGACGAACCCGATCCCGGCCCAGGCGATCGTGGTGGATGAAGCGTCGATGCTGGATCTGTTTCTGGCAAACTCCTTGCTGAAAGCAGTGGCTCTGGATGCCCAACTGTTACTGGTGGGAGATATCGACCAGCTTCCCAGTGTGGGACCGGGAGCCGTGTTGCAGGATGCAATCGCCTCAGAGCAAGTGCCCGTGATCCGCCTCACCCAGGTCTTTCGGCAAGCTCAGGCCAGTGCGATCGTCACCAATGCCCACCTGATCAATCAGGGAAAATTTCCCAAGCTGGAAGGTGTTTCAAATCAGCCCCAATCCGATTGTTTATGGTTGGGAGCCGCCGAACCGGAACAGGGGGTCCAGGCGATTCGTGATCTCGTGACCGACCTGATCCCAGCCCTCGATTTTGATCCCATGCGGGAAATGCAGATTCTCTGCCCCATGACCCGGGGAGAAGTGGGCACCCGTAATCTGAATACGGTATTGCAGCAGTTGATCAATCCGCCTGATCCCGGTAAGGCTGAGTTGGTGCGGGCAGGGATGACCCTGCGGGTCGGCGATCGGGTGATTCAGCAGGTGAATGACTACGATCGAGAAGTCTTTAACGGGGATTTGGGGCGAATTCTGGCGATCGATCCCGAAAGTCAGGATGTGGAGGTTCAGTTCGGGGATCGCACGGTCAGTTACGATTACGCCGACCTAAACGAGATCACCCTGGCCTTCGCTGTTACGATTCATAAATCTCAGGGCAGCGAATATCCGGTCGTTATCCTGCCCCTGTACATGCAGCATTACCTGATGCTGTCCCGCAATCTTCTCTATACGGGCCTGACCCGTGCCCGCCAGTTAGCCATCCTGGTTGGCCCCCAGAAGGCGATCGGCATGGCGGTCAATCAAATGAAGGCCCAGACCCGGTATACCCTGTTAGCCCAGAGACTTCGGGGAATTTACGTGACTGAAGAGGCTAAAGATTTGATTGAGTTTTGAAACAGTTCGGGAACCCGTACCCACTAAAAAGTTGCAGTTGTGACCGCGTTTCGCTAAATTAGCACTCAGGAAGTGAGAGTGCTAATCATCTCGCATCGGGTAGGAACTGAATTAAATCTGAGGATAGATTTAATTCCCAAGTCCCACGAGCAATTGCCTCAAATAGCTAACAGGAACTAGCTAACAGGAATGGGTCAATCGCAAATAGGGACACTGCCTCATGTGCCTGATTTCGATCGCCCATCAAGGGATTATACCCTCTGGAGAAGTCGATCGAGCCTCCCATTCTTCCCGGATTTAGCCGTTTGTTTGACTTGATTTATATTCTGGAGAATTCTATATGGCAGCCGTATCTCTGAGCGTTTCCACAGTGAAGCCTCTAGGCGATCGTGTCTTTGTAAAAGTCAGTGCCTCTGAAGAAAAAACCGCTGGTGGCATCCTTCTACCTGACACCGCAAAGGAAAAGCCTCAGGTTGGGGAAGTCGCTGCGGTCGGCCCCGGCAAGCGCAATGATGATGGCTCTCGGCAAGAACTGGAAATCAAAGTAGGCGACAAGGTTCTCTACTCCAAGTACGCTGGGACGGACATCAAACTCGGTACAGAAGAGTACGTTCTGTTGTCTGAAAAGGACATTCTGGCAGTCGTTGTCTAAGGTTCCAGGCTGGTTCGGAGGCTCTTTAATCTCCGCCCCTTGTGCCTGCCCTGTCGGATTGATTCCCAATCCTCAATTTTCCAAACTCTAGACCCATCACAAGAATTAACAGAGAATTATGGCTAAGCGCATCCTGTACAACGAAAATGCTCGTCGCGCCCTAGAGCGCGGTATGGACATCCTGGCTGAAGCGGTGGCGGTCACCCTCGGTCCTAAGGGTCGTAACGTCGTTCTGGAAAAGAAATTCGGCGCTCCCCAAATCGTGAATGATGGGGTAACGATCGCTAAGGAAATCGAACTGGAAGATCACGTTGAAAATACGGGTGTTTCCCTGATCCGCCAGGCCGCTTCCAAAACCAACGATGCGGCTGGGGACGGAACCACCACCGCAACCGTTCTGGCCCATGCCATTGTGAAAGAAGGTCTGCGGAACGTGGCGGCGGGGGCAAACCCCATCGCCCTGAAGCGTGGGATCGACCGGGCGGCTGCGTTCCTGGTAGACAAGATCGCTGAGCATGCCCGTCCCGTTGAAGATTCCAAGGCGATCGCCCAGGTCGGTGCGATCTCTGCCGGAAACGACGATGAAGTCGGTCAAATGATCGCAGAAGCGATGGATAAGGTCGGTAAGGAAGGGGTTATCTCCCTGGAAGAAGGCCGCTCCATGACCACCGAACTGGAAGTGACCGAAGGGATGCGCTTCGACAAGGGCTATATCTCTCCCTACTTCGCAACCGACACGGAGCGGATGGAAGCGGTACTGGATGAACCCTACATCCTGCTGACCGACAAGAAGATCGCTTTGGTGCAGGATCTGGTGCCCGTGCTGGAGCAAGTCGCTCGTGCGGGTCGTCCCCTGGTGATCATTGCGGAAGACATCGAGAAAGAAGCCCTGGCGACCCTGGTAGTCAATCGTCTGCGCGGTGTGCTGAACGTAGCGGCTGTGAAGGCTCCTGGCTTTGGCGATCGTCGGAAGGCGATGCTGGAAGACATCGCAGTGTTAACGGGTGGTCAAGTAATCAGCGAAGACACTGGGCTGAAGTTGGACAACACCAAGCTGGATATGCTCGGTAAGGCTCGTCGCATCACCCTCACTAAGGACAATACGACGATCGTTGCCGAAGGCAATGAGAAGGCTGTGAAGGCCCGTTGCGAACAAATCCGTCGTCAAATGGACGAAACGGATTCTTCCTATGACAAGGAAAAACTGCAAGAGCGGTTAGCGAAGCTGGCGGGTGGCGTTGCGGTGATCAAAGTCGGTGCTGCAACAGAAACCGAAATGAAGGACCGCAAACTGCGCCTGGAAGATGCCATCAACGCAACCAAGGCAGCGGTTGAAGAAGGGATCGTCCCCGGTGGTGGTACAACCCTGGCTCACCTGGCTCCCCAACTGGAAGCGTGGGCTAATGCCAACCTGACGGCTGAAGGGCTGACGGGTGCGCTGATCGTGGCTCGTGCCCTGACCTCTCCGCTGATGCGGATTGCTGAAAACGCAGGTCAGAACGGTGCAGTGATTGCTGAGCGTGTGAAGGAAAAAGACTTCAACGTGGGTTACAACGCTGCCACCGATGAGTTCGTAGACATGTTTGAGGCTGGAATCGTTGACCCTGCGAAAGTGACTCGTTCCGCGCTGCAAAACGCGGCTTCGATCGCGGGCATGGTCCTGACTACCGAGTGCATCGTGGTTGACAAGCCCGAACCCAAGGATGGCGCTCCCGCTGGCGCTGGCGCTGGCATGGGCGGCGGTGACTTCGACTACTAATTGACAAATGACTAGTAATCAGGTATAATCGAAAGAGTGCTCCCAGTAAATTTATTTCTATGAAGTTATTTACTGGGAGTTACTAGGATTTCAAATATCAACTCACAAGAGGGGCAACTATGACTTCAAACATTAAATCGCAGGAGCGCCAACTATGACAAAGAGGAAAAGAAAAAGGGTTAGAGGAAACGAGTTTTGGGATAGAGATAAGGACATAAGGCTAAGGAAGAGGAAAGAGCCAAAGAAAAATTTAATAGCTTTTCTGAAGCCACCTAATATAAACAAAAATTTATTATTAAATATATTCCAGTTATCCTTAAATATATTAAAGTCATTAAAAAATATTCAAGATACAATTTTAAAATATAAGGATTTAGTTAAAGATAAAATCGAGAAGGTGAATAAATTTTTAAATAATCCTTGGATTCAAGGAGTAATTCAGATAATTAACCTTACTAAAGCAGTAAACTTTTTGATTAACTTGATTTTTTTTTTAATTAATTCAGTGAGTTGAATGCTTTTTGTGTATGCTACTTGGACTTGTAAGAGGTTAATCTCTTACAAGTCCAAGTATCTGAAAACAGATTCTTTAACCTTTCTGTTTGAGCAAAGTATAATGGAGTTTTTGAAACACATAAGCATAAGCGCGAATGATTCAGGCCATAGAAGCTGTATTTGACGGCACAACTCTTCATCCTGAAGTTC
>JANRKG010000130.1:0-23663 GCA_033763635.1 Leptolyngbyaceae cyanobacterium bins.59 | reverse complement strand
TCTCAGCAAGTCCCGCCCAATCTTGCTTGAGTCCTGACCCGATGCCTAAAAAGACATAGCGCGGGCAAGTTGTCCGCGCTATATTCATGTTCTATTCAGCCAAACTTGCTTAAGCTTTCTTCAGCACTTTGCGCTTTGCAGCCGCAAACAGACCGCCGATCGCTGCCAGACCCAACATGGCAGAAGGCTCAGGAACCGGGGTGGAAGCAACGCCTTGAATCGTCACTTCGTAGTTACCGCTATGGGACTGACCATCACTCCCTTCCGTTAAACCAGTGCGAGTTGCGGAGAAGCCATAGAGGTAATCAGTCTTTCCGTTGTAAGTGTATTTGACAACTTCACTCGCCTGGAACCCATCAGGTAGAAGGGAGGCAAAGGGTGAAAAGCCAGAAGTCGGATTACTGTAAAAAGCTTTCAAGTCAAAGTGGCCTGCCATCCCGATTCTAATCAAGCCACTATCATCTTGATTGACATAGGAGATATTGGGGTCACTGGTTCTTTGAAATCCACGCAGTTGTCCGAACAAATTGAATGCACTGGCAGCGGATGACGTACCAACCAGGCTGCCTTTTCCTGCTTTGGTGAGGAAGTTATTAAACCAGGATGTCGCCAGGGTGTCGGCACCGTAGGCTGTATTCAAGGTGGGTCCAAACCAATCCTGGGCGGTCAAACTGCTTAAGGTTAAAGACTTTCCTCCGATCGTGCCCGTCAAAGTTGTATTTTTTAAGAAGTTAAAGGTTGACAGTTCGCTGGAACCAGCCAGTTCAACATTACCTGTTGGGTTAGTCGCATTCCCATCCAACACCTTCTGAACATTCAACAGGGAAGGTGTTACCAGAAGAGTATTTGTACCATTGGCATCATAAACTTTATAGTCTCCGGGTTGACTACCACCCATTGAGATACCAGTCAGCGAAGATTGAGCAAACGCAGGAATAACCGCGATCGCGCTAGCACCCAAAGCCATGGAAGTCCCGATCGCAATGCGCTTAATGCTTCGTAACATTCTTTACTCTCCCTCAAGTTTCTCAGTTAGTGGTTTAGCCCGCAAAATGCCCTAACAATGTTTATTTGTTTGGTGGTTCGTCCGGTCGTTTATGTCCCTGATGTATTAATTCAGAGATCCCTACCACCGTGCCCATTTGTATTTTATTAAAGGTATTTATGATTTCAGGTAAACTTCCTGTGTTTTTTTACTGGTTTTAATAAACCTAATATCAAGCTTTTGTAAGTCTTGATACTGAAGTTTAGGAGAGCATTTTTTGGCTACATACAATCCGTAATTTCTCATAGAAATGAAATTTTATATACACTTGATTCGCAAGATTTACGGATTTATGGATTGAACAATACAAATACCCACTTCACTACCCTTTTTGATAGGCAACATTTTGTCAGTCAATCTGGATAAGACGATAAAGAAAACATTATTTAGTAATCGTGATCACGGATTTTATCGGGAGAGAACTAAAAATTAAGATCAGTTTATTTCTCATTCAATTATTTATCTCTTTAGACGGGTAAATTTTGCGAAAGAGCTTTCCCAAACGGTAGATTACCGGGACAAAGGTGGATGAGACGATGAACAGTAGGTTCGCTGGGCATAATCAACAGTTCTCAAAAACCTGTGTCTTTGACAATGAACTTGTTAAAAACAACTTTTTTAAAGCAAACTTTTTCGTTTTTTTCTTTTAAGCGATCGGCTTTTGAAATTGGAGATGTTCCAGGATTATGGCGACTCCATTGGCAGGTGGGGGAGATTCGATTAATCTCCACCTTTTACACTCGACATGATCAGGCATGCCTGTTGTGGGGGGTGATTGCGATGGCAATTTTTTTGGTTGCCCAACTCCCCATTGATTGGCGACAACAGTGCCTATTTAGTTCTGTCCTGACCGTGATCGCCTGTATGGGCATGGTGATGTTAACGCACGATTGGGTACGGGCTGAGAAATTGGAATGGCTCCTCTATAGCTGGGTCGGACTCATGGGGGCGGGATTAGTTCTCACAGACTTGAGTGTTTTTCTAGTCTGGACTCCGTTCCTGGGCAATCTTTGTCCCCTATGGTTGGGATTAAGTGCGATCGGCTACTTGCTCACAGCGATCGGGATGCAGTCGCGGGCCTTCTGGCTCATCACCCTGCTTCATCTAGTCACGATCGTTGCATTACCCTATGTCGGGAGTGCATCTCTGGCAGTGACGGGAGGTGTGATGGGGATGAGCTTGTTAGGAGTCGCAGAATTCCAGTGGGATGCTCAGGGGGTTTGTGGGGGACAACCGAAACCTGTCCTCATGGAGCAGCCTGTTTATGGAGTAGAGACTTCTGGATAAAAGCGGGGGGTTATCTACACTGAAGTTCCCGAGACAAACTTGAGATGATAAAAGGACACAAGGAGGGCAAGGCAATGAATTTTTCCATTCAGGCCGTTTACAACTGGTATCGCAGCATTATTCGGAATCCCAAGTATCGCTGGTGGGTGATTGCAGGGACGATTCTTTATCTCATTAGCCCCTTTGATATTGCACCGGACTTTCTCCCGATCATTGGGCAAGTGGATGATGTCGTGTTGTTAACTCTGCTGGTGACAGAAATTTCTTCCCTGCTGGCGGATCGGCTTCGCGCTCGGAAAGGGGACGAAACACCGATCGCCACCGCAGACGCATCCCCTTCTCAGAATTCAACCGTTGATGTGGATGCTGTTTCTGTCAAGTAGGACAAGTCACAGAGGGCGATTGAAGGGTGCCCCGTCTATCGACAGGATAGCGGGAAGGTCAACCTCTCCGATCGCCCCCAATTCTGCCTGACGGCTCCCATCCGGTTGATGGGCTAAGGTAATTTGCAAATACTGATCGGGGCGAAAGAGAAGGCGAGTAGCCCATTCGATCGCCACCAGACCGGGGGGAGTTTCGATTCCTTCCCAGTACATTTCGGGACAAAGGGAGTCTACTTCAGAAGGCTCCAGACGGTACAAATCCAGGTGATAGAGGGGAATTCGCCCACTCAGGTACTCATTGATGAGGGTAAAGGTGGGGCTATCGATGGGTTCTGAAATTCCTAAGCCCTGACCGATTCCCTGCACCAGGGTTGTTTTTCCACTCCCTAAATCCCCTTCCAGTAAGAGCACCGTTCCCACAGGCAGCCGTTGCCCCAGACTGATCCCGAATGCCTGGGTTGCCGCTGCATCGGGAAGCGCAAGAATTTCCTTCATCCCCGCCCCATTCCTTCCTGTAAGCGAGGCAACATCATTTCCGAACCTGTTGCAGGTTGGAAGCCCTGGGTGCGACCATACCAGCGGAGTAAGACTCGCGCTAATCTTTGGGGGTCATGACGCACTAAGCCCTGCTCCTCATCCTCATCCATTACGTCGGCTAACACAATCCGGCAACGCATCGCAACGACCGTTTCCCGATCGAGCGAAACGGGGTAAGAATCTTCCTGGGCATACTTGGCAATCACCCGATCGGAGAGGGTCCGCTTCGGCACCAGCACCGCATCGAACAACCGCCGACCACAGGCATCATCGATCGCCTGAATATGGTCTGACACCGTGTAGCCGTCTGTTTCTCCGGGTTGGGTCATGATATTGCAGACATAAATGCAGGGCACCCGACGACGGGCGATCGTATCCGCAATTTCAGGTACTAGCAGATTGGGAATCACACTGGTATAGAGACTCCCAGGGCCGATCACAATATAGTCTGCTTCCTGAATGGCCTGAATCGCCTTGGGAACGGCAGGAGGGTTGGGGGGAAGACAACCAATTCGGTGAATTTTTCCTCGTGCTGCCGTAATACTGGATTCTCCCTCGATCACCCGCCCGTCTTCCAGTTCCGCCCAGAGCCGCACATCGGTCAGGGTTGCCGGAAGTACACTTCCCCGAATCGCCAGCACCTTAGAACTGGCCTCGATCGCCTGCTCCAGATCCCCCGTCACCTCACTCATAGCCGTCAGAAACAGATTCCCGAAGCTATGGCCCATCAAGCCATCACCCGCCCGGAACCGATACTGAAACAACTCAGTCACCAACTTCTCTTCGTCTGCCAAAGCTGCCAGACAGTTGCGAATATCCCCAGGGGGCAGGACTCCAATCTCCCGTCGCAGCCGTCCAGAGGAGCCACCATCATCGGCAACAGTAACAACCGCTACAATATTGGCACTGTAGTCTTTCAGGCCGCGCAGCAGGGTAGAAAGCCCCGTCCCGCCCCCGATCGCCACAAGTTTCGGTCCTCGATGAAGACGGCGGTGAGTCAGCAGAACATCCACCAATTCCCCATCCCCTTCCGGCATCAAGACTTCTGTAATCGATCCCAGCGTTCGGGTTTGGCCCCAGAGAATCAGCAGGACTCCCCCAATTACCGCGAGGGGACCACTGATATAGCTTGGAATGTTACGGGTCAGGATTTCGAGGACACTTTCAACAAACTGAATGAGGTAGAAAACCGGAGTGAGCTTGACCCAAATGGCAAGCCCCAGAGAGACAAGCAAGACTCCAGCCGCACTAATCAGAAGCCAACGTTTTACCAACAAGCCAGGGGCCAACCACTTGAACCATTGGGGATGTCGCCGATCCCAGCGTCGTTGAGGGGAGGACGATCGGCGAACGGCCCGGTAGGTCATGCGGGGCCGAGATTCGGTAAAAGCGGTCAGGGCTTGTTTTAGTAAACCGATAGCCATTGCAAATGGGTAAAAAAGGACAGTAGGCTGGATAGTGAACGATTGGATCGATAGGGAACACGGTCACAGATCAACCCTTTTGGTAGAATCGACCCGATATGGGCCAATGACACACTACTACAGAGTCGTTCAGAAAAAGTTAACCCTTGTCCCTTACCCACCAAATATTTCCACCCGTATTTATTTAGACTGTTGATCTGGGTTACTGAATCTAGGCTAAATTCATGCTCCTGATTCAGACTGTTTAAATCCCTACTTCTAACTCAGCATGCATCCTATAAGTTAAGTCTTACAGACTTAGTTCTGTCAATTCAGCTATATATGGAATTTGTCTCTGTAATTTTGAAATCAATATTTTGAAATTGCTGCTGCTGGGAGCGTGTTAGGCTCCTACCGATTGACTCAAAACACCCCCTTCAGGTTTCGGGTGGGTGACTCTCAAGTCTTAGTTCACAATGAATACCCATAAGCTATGACTGAACCGTTAATTGAACTCAAGGGAGTCCGAAAAACCTTCGGGGACAAGGTCGTTTTGGACGGGGCGGACCTGACCGTCTATCGAGGGGAAGCCCTGGCGGTGATCGGTCCCTCTGGGACAGGTAAATCGACGATTCTCCGCATTATCGCGGGTCTTCTGGCACCGGATGAGGGGGAAGTATATATCCAGGGGCAACGGAGAAAAGGATTAATCGAAGACGCAGAAGACCCCATCGGGATTGGGATGGTGTTTCAACAGGCTGCCCTGTTCGACTCTCTTACAGTAGAAGAAAATGTAGGGTTCTTACTGTACGAGCATTCTCATCTTTCTCCCACAAAGATTCGTGATCTCGTGAATCATCGCCTGGAAATGGTCGGGCTGGCAGGTTCAGGCCCCCTGTATCCATCCGAACTTTCGGGAGGGATGCGTAAACGGGTCAGCTTTGCGCGAGCGATTATGGCAAATCCCGAAAGCCCTAAAGATACGCCTGAAGTCCTCCTGTACGATGAACCGACCGCAGGGTTAGACCCCATCGCCTCCACCATCATTGAAGACTTGATTCGGCAGTTGCAGTGCCACGAGGGGGGATGTGGGAGTTACGTCATTGTGACTCACCAGGACAGCACCATTCGCCGGACTGCCGATCGCATTATCTTTTTGCATCAAGGACGGGTGCAGTGGGAAGGCAGGGTTGAGGATGTCGATCGCTCCGATCATCCCCTCATTCGACAATTTTTCAGCGGGAGTGTAGAAGGTCCCATTCAGGTGGTTGGCTAGGACCGTCACAAGCCTTAAACTATGGGCTGGAGGCGTATCGTTCTGTGAATAACTTCAGACTTCAACCCGACTCAGACCACGCCTTTTTACTCAAGTCGGTCTTGCTGAAACAGGAGAGTACATGCGAACGCGGACAGTACGGGAAGGATCGACAGGGCTATTAATTCTGTTAGGCATTGCTCTGTTCGGAGCGCTGGGCCTCTGGTTACGAGGGTTTAACCCCTCCAACCGCTCTTATAAGGCAGTCGTAACCTTTGCGAGTGCACGAGGCATCCAGGTAGGAACTGTGGTGCGTTACCGGGGGGTCGATGTGGGAAAAATTTCTCGCATTTCTCCCAGTTCCAATGGGGTCGATGTGGAAATTCAGATTGCCTCGGCGGATCTGATCATTCCCAAGGACGTGGTTGTAGAAGCGGGCCAAACGGGGTTAATCGGGGAAACGTTTATTGACATCCTGCCCCAACGAGAAGTACCAACCGATGTCACGACAGGTCCCCTCGATCGCAACTGTAATGAGTCTCTGATCGTCTGCAATGGAACTCGTTTGGCGGGGCGATCGGGTCCCAGTGTGGATGAACTGATTCGAACTTCGATTCGCTTTACCAATCAATTTAGCGATCCATCCTTCGTCGAAAATATCAAAGCTGCGACTCGAAACACGGCAGCAGCGACCGCCAGCATCGCCCGCCTCTCCAACCAATTGGGTGGGCTAACCCAGTCCGTGCGGCAGGAAGCAGTCGTTCTCTCCCGATCGGCCCAGATAACAACGCGATCGATTTCCCGTGCTGCCGATGAGTTTGGTCTGACCGCGAATCAAATCAATGGCCTACTGGTCGAAAACCGCTCCCAGTTGGTTGGCATCCTCGACAATCTCGCCCTCACCAGCACTGAAGTTTTAACCGCAACCCGCAGCCTGGGCCCCAGCATCAATCGGTTGGGCCAGGGAGAACTGATTCGCAATCTGGAGCAGCTTTCAGCGAACGCTCTTCAGGCTTCTGCAAATTTGCGAGATGTCTCCAAGTCGCTCAATGATCCGACGACGATCGTGCAATTGCAGCGAACCTTAGATTCGGCACGAGTCACCTTCGAGAACACACAAAAAATCACCTCTGATCTCGATGAACTGACAGGCGATCCAGCCTTTCGGAATAACCTCCGAAATTTAGTGAATGGGTTGAGTGATTTGGTGTCGTCCACTCAACAGCTCCAGGATCAAATCCAGGTTGCCCAGACCCTCTCGCCTGGAAAAACACTGCCAACCAATTTGGCGATCGAGGATACCACGAATGCCGCTGCGGTGCCGAAAGCCCTGGACACCGAGAAATTAAATCCCCCTCCAGAGCATCCTGAATGGACGACCCATATCAAGCGGGAACAGGAAGGTAAATGATTCATCCCCTTCTGAGGAGCCACGATGTACGTAGATTCTTGTTAATCCCCTACTAGGAGGGGCAGGGGTGGGTTTCGCTTTTGCAAGAGATCCTGGGTCAGCTTGTGCTTGCTCCCCTAACCCACCCCGACCTACGGCCACCCCTCCCAGGAGAGGATTCGTCAGGTGTGCTGGAATCAAGAGACGGGGGTGTATCTTTACCAGGGATTTCCAATCATCGTAAACCCTGACCAGTAGTAAGGATGGGCTAAATTATTGTTTTGTACATTGCTCAGTTCAGGCGGTAAAGAAATGGCATCAATCCGGGCATCCGACAGCCTCAACTTGCCATCCTCGATCCGAACCTTACCCTTCAACATCGCCATTTGGGCCTGACGCAGGGCTTCAGCTTTAATTGGGGCCTGACTGAGGTGATCATAAAACTCAGTCATCAAGCCTAGCGTTCCCTCATCACTAACATACCAGAGGCTTGCCAGGGCAGTTTTTGCCCCCGACTGCACTGCGAGTCCGCCAAACCCCAACTCAGCTTCCTCATTACCCAGCGCAGTACGACAGGCACTTAACACCAGCAACTCTACAGGAGGGTTATTCAGCCCCAATCCTCGGATCTCGTTTAGACGCAGACGTTGGTCCCAGAATTGAATGTAGGAATTCTCGATCGATCCGGGACGAAATTCGCCATGAGTCGCCAGGTGGACGATCGCAACGGGATTGCGACTCCGCTCTGCCTTGAGGTTGCTGACAGTAAACGCCTCATTGAGATATTGCTTACCGCTTCGGAGCTTCTGAGTCACCACCTGTAACTCAACGGGAACCGCCGGAAGAGGATTCTGATTGCGAAAAACAGCCGCCCCCATCCCTAATACGGGAGCATTCCGGATATTACGATAGCGGGTATCGGTCAGACTAATGCTGGGCATCAACCCAAGGCTGTAACGTTCCACCAGGAAACCCTTCCCATCATGCAGTGCTGCGATTGGCAGTGACCGCAATCCCACATCCATAATAAAAGCCAGATTGGTTACTTTTTGGGTCTTGAGGTCTGATTCAACAGGAGCCACAAGCCATTGATAGAGTTGTTGGGAGGGAATCAGATAATCATCCGAGCGGGGATCGGTTACGCCCGCTCGAAACTCCTGGGCAAGCCGTAGCACCTCTGCCCGTGTTGCACCGGGAATTCGCTTCCGAATGATTCCACCATTGGCGGTGACGACTAATAATTCCAATTCATCCGTAGGCTGGGGTCGAACTGGGTCTGAACCTGTTTGGGCAAGAGACCCTGGGGACTTGGGAGGGGCTGATGGAAGTTGCTTCAAAGACTGAGAGGGTGTTTTGAGTACGCCAGCGGGCACAAAACTGGCATAGATCAGGGCGGGTCGAACGCCCGTCGCCCGATCGACGTTGGCAAGGCTATTGCACGCACTATCCGCACTGGCACTCCCCCCCGATCCCGTGCCCAGATACCGTTCGTACTGGCTGGTAAATGCCTGCTCCAGCGATTGAAATCCGGCTCCGGCTCCGGAAAGGCCACAGGAGGGTTTGATATCCAAACTTCCTTCTCCTGGTTGCTGGGGTGGGTTGTAAAAGCGTTCCGGAACGGGTTCCGTCTGGTTTTGGGTTGTCTGAGTTTGGGTTGTCTGGGTTGTCTGGGGAACACTGATAACTCCGATCTGGCCCTGACCTGCCGTTCCCTGAGTATAGGTAAAGAGGTAAGAATTGCCAGTGGCGATCGTCTCAACCCCGGTCGTGATTGCTCCTGCCGTGCCATTGCGACTGGCATCTCCCACCACAAAAGGAGTGACCCCATTTCCCCCATGCCGGATGGTGATATCTCCGGCTCCTGTGCCTCCGCTGGTTAAAATACTAAAACTGGGAGCCGTAGGAATCACTCCAGTGGCCCGGAAGTTGCTTCCCGTCGTGATATTAACATCTCCTCCCCGACCTCCAGGAATGGTACTGGTCGTAGAAGAAATCGAGGAACCACCCTGAGCATTGATGTAGCTCACCTGAATATCCCCGATCGGGTCCAGGGTGACATTTCCAGCATTGTTAAAGGTTGAACCTGTATCGATCGCCCCCAGAGCCATGCTGTTTGTGGCGATTACCGTCACATTCCCCCCTTGCCCAGAAGAGCCACGGGTAAAAATGTCCCCAATTGTAGCCGTATCTCCAGCCGTTACTGTCAGATTGCCGCCTGTCAACCCACGAGTGACGATACTGGAGGTGCGATCGGTTGCCAGGGGAGTCAAAGCATTGAGATAGGCTTGCACTTGCGATCGTAAAGTGGGACCGGGAATGAGGGGTAGAAATGTATTCAGGTTACTCGTCGATTGGAATTGAGTCCCTGTTGTGACTGTGACATCCCCTCCCCTTCCAGTGACGCTCTGAGTATTGATGACATCCGCCCTGACGGGGCCATTGGCACTGCTTAAGGTAACGGTGCCAGCATTGGCGCTAGCAGTGGTGACAACGCCCCCCGTGATGCTAATACCCTGGTTTGCAGTGACCACAATGTTTCCGGCCCCCAGTGATGAAAATGCAGGACCACTCCCCGATGCAAGGGCTAACGCCGTAAAGGTTCCACTGTTAGCAGTAGCAGTGATATCTCCCCCTCTTCCGGAAGAACTGCCGCCGACGGCATTGAGGCTACCCGACAGTAACACCCCGCTTTGAATTGAGCCTGTGTTACTGGTCAGGCGAATACTTCCCCCCGTACCAGAGGCAGAACTTGTACTCAGGCCAGAACTGATATCTCCCGTTGTAATGTTTCCCTGCGCCTGATAGGTAATATTGCCACCGTTTCCTGCGCCAGAAGAAATTCCCGTGGTTCCTGGAGCAATGCCTGACGCAACCACTCCCGCTGAAGTATCGATCGCGCCTCCCGTACTGGTAAAACTAACGTTGCCCCCATTCCCAATGGTCGCAATTCCGCCTCCAGAACTTTGGTTCCCTGCGAGCACATTCCCGGTAATGGTAATGTTGCCCCCCGCTGTCACCGTCAAATTTCCCCCATTGGCGTTGGATGCGAGATCAGTAACTCCCGTCGTCAAGCCACTGGTTGTAATTGCTTGAGCAGCCGTCAGGTTAATACCTCCGCTATTGGAAGGCAGGGGATTTGTTCTCAACAACGCTGTGGAGACAATCGATCCCAGTTGGCTGGTGACACTTAAAATCCCCCCGCCTCCAACAGAAATGGGATTGTTGAGGGTGACATTCCCCGTATTTGCAGTCAGGTTAAAGGCCGGAACCGTGACATCAATCGGACCCGTCCCTACTGTGGTGATTGCCCCCCCATAGACTGTGAAACTCCCGACACTGGAGGGAATAGAGGGGGAGGCAGCATTGAGGGTTGTGGTTCCAGTGGAACTGGGACTGCCGATCGTGATGGCACTGAAAGAGGGATTGATAGAGGGATCGATAATCGAACTCAGGGTACTACTGGTCAGATTTAAAGCATTGTCGATCGGGCTGGTATTAAATAGGGCAATATTTCGATTTGGAGTGCTGGGCTGTAGGGTTAGGGAACCCGTTCCACTAATAGGGGGAACCGTTGCCGTCACATTCACTGTGTCCCCTGCTACCGTCACCGCCCCGCTCCCCGCTATAATTCCTGGGGCAGGGGAAATCACAGGAAATGCTCCAGAAGCAAATGTCACTGTGCCTCCCGTCACTGTGACAGTTCCACCGTTGCTGTTAATGGCTGCACTATCAGTGCCCGTGATAGTCGCGGTTTCAGTTCCGGTGACTGAAACCGTTCCACCGCCACTCAAAATTCCTGAGGACGAGAAGCCCGCAGAAACCGATCCCGCAGAAACCGCCACCCTGGTTCCAGTCACCGTGACCGTGCCACCCCCACTATTGATAGCCGGACTCCCAGTGGTGATTCCGCCAATAACCGAAATTGTAGGGCCACTGGTACCAGGAGAGGTTTCTGAGAGGGTGACATTTCCCCCTCCCGTCGTAATGCCTGTTGTGCCAAATCCACCACTGACGGAGAGAGTTGCGCCCGATAGGGTAATTGCTCGTCCCCCTGTATTGAGCGCAATTGAACCTGGGATGGTAATTGCTCCCGTTCCATTACGATCGGCATCTGCCTGAAAGAGAATCGATCCCGTTCCGGTGGCAAAGGTCACACTAGTGCTGAATCGAATACTATCTGTAGCCTCTAGCAAAATGTTGGTATTGCCACTCACGGCACTCAGGGCCGCCGCTGAGATCGCCGTGGTTGCTGGCCCCTGCCCCTGTAGAACCTGTGGCAGTAAGGAGTCTTCTGCTCCTCCCGTTGCAACAATATCAATATTTTGAGGGTCCAGGAGCAAAGTTCCCGTTTGGCCTAACGGAGCCTGGGTATCTACCGTTCCGTTAAAGCCCAGATTTTCTTTACCAGAAACCTCCACAAAGCCCCCATCGCCCCCGTTCACTCCCCCCTGTGCGCTGATGGAGCCATTGAACAGGGTGGTGCGATCGGACCACACAATCACCCGTCCCCCATTCCCCGTTCCCAAGCTATCGGCCTGAAAGATGGAATCTGGACTGACATAGGTGAGGGTGGCATTGGGAATCGGCCCCATGCCCTGATAATCCCCCCCAACCCGGATGGTTCCCCCTCCACTCAAGCCGGAAGCATTGAGAGTCGCCCGAACTACCCCAACCCGATCGCCCACAACCGTAATTTCGCCGCCCGATAGGAACGCGCCCACGACCTGACCTGCCGTATTGACAATTCCAGAGACGATCGCCGTTCCCGATACCTGTGGAATTTCCGTTCCTGACGATCGCAGGGTAACGACCTGATTCTCCACTCCCAAACCAGTCGCACCACTGGGATCACCACCCGTCAAGAGTTCGGGCAGGGAGATTGGGGTGATGGCACGAGTCCCGATTCCACTCTCTGTGGGCAGGTCAAGGCTGAGGAGACTTCCCTCTTGAGAAATGCGGACTAATTTTTCATTGGGAATCGCGGCGATCGTCACCTTGCCATTGGGAGTGGAAAGGTTGCCTGTATTGATGACAATGCCACCAAGGAGGGTAATACTTTGCTCTGGTTCAGAAACCAAAGTGGCTGCGTTGATTAAACTACCCGGTTGATTTGTAAACGCAAAATCAGTAGGAGTCCCGACCAAAGCCGCATAGTTGTTGCTCCCACTCGCATTAAACCAACCAGACCCAAAGCCAATTCCAGTGGCAGTGGTGGCAGTGAAAGCTGCCGGAACATTCAGGCTGGCAGTGGGTCCCAACAGAATTCCTGCCGGATTCATGAGATAGAGGTTGGAGTACCCACCCGTCACCTGAATCAGGCCATTGATAACCGAGGCATCCCCCCCAGTCACCCGTGTCAAAATATTTTGAATCCCTGGATTAGACATGAAGTTTGCAACTTCACTTGGATTCAACCCAAAGCGAAACAGACTATGGAAAAGATTGGCTCCATCCCCGGAAAGCTGTCCTCCCTGGATGTCAAATTGATTTCCCGTCGGAGTGACGATCGTCCCCGTCCCATCTGCTGCCGGAACAATCGACTGGGCAATCGCCGACTGGGATGAGCAGACTTTGATAAAAAAGAGAACTGGTAGCAGGAATAGGAGGGAACGAAGCGTTAGGGTGTGTCGTGTCATATTTTCTAGCTCCAATCTTCCCGTTGTGTTGTGGCTCCCCGGTAGACTTGCCCCTTTGCATGAATTTCACGGGTTCTCGCAAATAATTCTTCTTCTGTAAGATCCCACTGTTCTAATACTCGATCTAAATCCGCCTGGATATCTCTGGCTCCGGGAAATCCCTGATAACGAATTCGGAGCCGTCCCAATTCTGCCAGGTTGTAATCCGTCGGCTCCCCTGCTAAAAGCGTGTTTACCACCTGTCGATCGCGGCTCCAGAGGGGATGTTCCTGATCTTTAGGGGATTTTTCTGGGGCCATCGTTTTTCCTATGTGATAATAACCACTGCATTTCTAATAAAATGCCATTGAAAAACTCTTTTGCCCGAATTGAAAAAAAATTTGATTCTTTTCTATCAAAAACTTTGGGAATTTACTGGACAAACCCAGCTTCCGTAGTAGACTCTATGGGTAAAATTGGCAGTTTCAAGAAAATTGTGGCTACGTTTTAATTGGCTTCAGTTATGTTGTTTGGCTGTATGTTGTTTGGCTGTATGTTGTTTGGTTGTGCAGTGTGTAGGAATTGGAGCGTTGTATGTCCGCAGGCTTAAAATTTCAAATTGATCCCCAACCCTCCCGTTCCCGCCGCGCTTCCATTTCTTACCTGCCCGGTGGGTTTTCTACCATCGGTGCCCTGGCGACAAATCCTCAGGAAGAACGATCGGCCCCTTCTGAAATCCGTGTTCTCCCCCAACCTCAGCCAATTCCCCTCTGGCTGCGATCGCTCCTGATTGCCCAGAAAAGCGCCTCCATCTTAGCAGTTGTGTTGGGAGTCACGACGCTGGCTGCTTACAGTCAGATGGTTTTCTCCCAGAAGCATTGGAACCAGCAATACCATGCCCTACTGAAATTGCAGCGTCATGAACGCCAACTGGTAGGAGCAATTCAGGGGTTGAAAGATCAACTGGCCCGTGAAGCAGAGCGACCGGAAATGGGGCTAGTCTATCCCAATCCCAGCAAAACCATCTTTCTCACCCCTGCCCCCCCGCGACCCGCTCCCCAATCTGGCGTTCCCTCTCCCGTTGAAGAGAGTTCATCCTCTCCATACATCCCGCTCGGCTATTAAGGCTCTCCTAGCCCATCCTCCATCTGATATGGCTCCTTCTACTTCCCGTCGCAGTTCGGCCCGTTCTCGTCGTTCCTCCCAAGGACGGTGGGAAAACACGGCAGAAGGAGGAACCCCTGCTCCTTCGGGTGAAACAACCGTCATTCGGTTGTTACTCGTCTGGGGATTTCTGATCTTGACTGGGTTTGGGTTGGTAGCGAATCTATTTCATTTGCAGGTAAGCCGAACCACTGAGTTAAGCGAAAAGGCCCGACAACAACAAATCGTTTACCTGCGGCCCTTTGTGCCCCGGCGTTCCATTATCGATCGTCGAGGAGATGTGCTGGCGATCGACGAACCCGTTTATACCCTCTATGTCCATCCCAAGCTCTTTAAAGAACCTGAGCAGGAGATTGCGAATAAACTCTCTCCCTTCCTGGGCCGTGCTCCGGCTTTTCTGCTCAATCGCTTTCGCCAGCAGGAAACAGGGGTGCAGTTGGAGTACGCTATCGCCGAAACAGTTGCAGACCAAATTGAGAATTTAGGTCTGGATGGAGTGGAGTTACAACGCCACCAGAAGCGGGTTTATCCTCAGGGGAACCTGGCTGCTGATGTGGTGGGGTATGTCAACCTGGATCGCCAGGGACAGGCAGGCGTGGAGTATAGCCAGCAAAAGCTTCTAGAACGAACGGTGCAAGTGCTTCGCTTTAATCGGACAGGTACGGGAACTCTGATCCCCGATCGAGAAGCCGCCACGAGCATTCGGGCAGACGACTTGCGCTTGCAACTGACCCTTGACTTGCCCCTACAGCGTGTAGTTCGCAGTGTCCTGGCAAAGCAAGTCCAGGCTTATCGGGCGAAACGGGGATCTGTGATCGTCATGGATGCACGAGATGGCGCGATCCTCTCCCTGGTTGCAGAACCCTCTTATGATCCCAATGCCTATTCCACTGCCAATATTGAACTGTTTAAGAACTGGGCCGTGACGGATTTGTATGAACCAGGCTCAACCTTCAAACCCTTAAACACGGCGATCGCCCTGGAAGCGAAAGCCATCAAGCCAGACGATATTTTTAATGATGAAGGGCGCATTTACGTCAATGGCTGGCCGATTGAGGATTATGACTTCAGTACCACCGGAGGGCGGGGCCGCCTTTCTGTCAGCGAAATTCTTCAGCATTCCAGCAATGTGGGAATGGTGCATATTGTGCAACAAATGCAGCGCGATGCTTACTATGGCTGGCTAGAGCGATTGGGCTTAGGGAAAAAATCGGAAATCGATTTGCCGTTTGAAAGTAAAAGTCAGTTGAAGGATAAGGAAAAATTTGTGCAGGCGGCGATCGAACCTGCAACCACTTCCTTCGGGCAGGGGTTTTCCTTAACTCCGATCCAACTGGTACAGATGCATGCTGCCTTAGCAAATGGAGGTCAATTAGTCACTCCCCATGTCGTTCAAGGACTGCTGGATAGCAACAATCAGTTACAGTGGCAACCCACTCTGCCCGCGCCACGTCGCATTTTCTCGCCCCGCACTGCCCGTACAGTTGTACAAATGATGGAAGATGTGGTTTCAAAGGGAACGGGGAAAGTGGCCCAAATTCCCGGATACCGGATCGCAGGCAAAACAGGGACGGCTCAGAAAGCCGATCCCAATGGGGGATATTACAGCCACGCTAAAATCACAAGCTTTGTTGCAATTCTGCCTGTCGAAGAACCTCGCTACGTTGTCATGGCTGTCATTGACGAACCCAAGGGAGATAACGCTTTTGGTTCCACCGTTGCCGCCCCGATTGTGAAAGCTGTCATGGAAGCTCTGATCGCTACAGATGGACTTCCTCCAGCAGCAGCAAGATAGGGAATGGAAAATGGGTATCGTTCTAACACCCATCCCCCATCTTCTATACTGTAATCAGTTATTGCGTACTATTCCATGCCCCGCTTCCTCCACCTCTCTGATGTTCACCTGGGTTTGGATCGCTATGGCAGTCCGGAGCGCACCCGTGATTTTTTTGAGGCGTTTAAAGATGCCCTGAAAAAGTACGCGATCGATGCGGCGGTTGATTTTGTCTTGATTGTTGGGGATTTGTTTGACGATAGAAATCTGCTTCCGCCAACCCTGAATCAAGCCCAGGTATGTTTACAGATGCTGCAAGAAGCAGGGATTCCGGTCCTGGCGATCGAGGGGAACCACGATAATCATCCCTACGGAACCGAAACAAGTTGGCTGCGGTATCTGGCGGAGTGGGGCTACCTGATTCTGTTGGAGCCACAGGAAGATGCTCGCGACGAGACCTTGATTTATGAACCTTGGACTCCTGAAACTCGCCGAGGTGGCTACATTGATCTGGACTGTGGGGTGCGAGTGCTGGGATCTCGTTGGTATGGGCCAGCAGCGCCCCGGGCGATCGAGCGGTTAGCGGTTGGAATTCGGCACTTACCCCCAGATCCGCCCTACACGGTGATGATGTTTCATCACGGTTTAAAGGACCAGATCGCCCGCTATACCGGAGCTTTGGACTATAAAGATCTCCTGCCGTTGCGACAGGCGGGCGTTGATTATCTGGCGTTGGGCCATATTCACAAAAACTATGCAGTGGAAGGATGGGTCTTTAATGCGGGATCTGTTGAGGCAAACAGCATTGCTGAAAATCAGCAGCAAACACCGCGAGGGGTCTATTTGGTCGAGTTATCTCCGGGGGAAATTCAGGCTGATTTGAAGCAAGATTATTACCAACGCCCTATCTTTCGTCTGAGTCTGGAAGCGCACAAAGACCAGACGGAGGAGGATCTGATTCAGGCAGCGCTGACCCATATACAAGCGAAGAATCAATCGGGCCAATTCCGAGACGCTCTGGTAGAACTTCGAATTCAGGGACAGGTGGGCTTTAACCGTTTGAACTTAAACCTACGGGAGTTGGAAAGTCAACTGAAACAACTTACAGAGGCTTTAGTCTTTCGACTGCGTTACGAAGTGAAAGGCACCGAATATGAAACGCCCATTGTGTTTCCTGGTCCGTGGCCGCCACCGCGATCGGCGATCGAAACCCAGGTTTTTACCGATCTCCTGGCTGCCCATAGCGCCTATTGCGAACAGGCAACTCAACTCACTCCTGGGCTGATGGAGTTGAAGGACAAAATTCTAGAGCAGGAATCCGATGCGGAACTTTATCAAAGAGTTCAAGAATTACTGCGTGTTTCAAAGATTTAGGAGATTTCTGAAAAACAATCTACCTGCTGGTTTCGGCTTCGCTCAACCAGCACCCGCGCCCTGAGCGGAGTCGAAGGGCAACCCCCAAGTAAACTCTTTCCTGGAAATCTCTTAAGGGATTTGCAAATTAATCAAGTACCTGTCACCGGGCTTCGCTTAGCCCTCAATTGTTTGCGGATTGGGCGAAGTCGAAACCCGATCCTCAGATTATGTTATTTTGCTGCATGTCCATTTTGAGCAATTCAAACGAACTTCCAATCGTAAGAACTTCGTAAAATTGATTGTTCCATTACAGAATACGAAGGTGGTTCCAACCCTTGATTTATAGGTGATCCCCTAAATAGTTTTGCAAATTGAACCTAAAACCAAAATCTTGAAAACTGTTTAATTAAGCACCTGAAAACCATAGCAAAGTTTTTCTTTTTTCAAGAGAAAGTATTACTTGAAATTTAAAAAATCAGTCTTTAGACGTAAGTAATTAGATTTTTCTAGCCTTAAATTTTTAAGGACTACCTTCGTAAATGTTTGTAACAAAGCTTGTCTCTACCAACTCGCTTTTTAAACCTTTTATTGCAAGAAACCTGGATTAGGGATAGCAATTCCTGAAAATCCCTAAGGAGATTTCTAAAAAACAATCTACCTGCTGGTTTCGACTTCGCTCAACCAGCCCTCGCGCCCTAAGTGGAGTCGAAAGGCAACCCCCAGATAAACTCTTTTCTGGAAATCTCCTACGTTTGTTTATTAATAAGTTTGTTTATTAATCTGTCTGGTTAGCTAATTATTGCAATTCACTATTGAGCTTTATCAATAATGTTGCAGCTAAATATTGCAATCTGAGGGTGAAGAGATGCACAAACTGAAGGTTTACACCGAAGATAATACCAGCGCTGCGCTGAAAAATATTCCGCTTGAGCCAATGGTTCATCCCTTCTTTAAGGAAAGAATTACGAATGTAAATAAACGGAATTTAGATGCTTTACGTTACGATCGCTACTGGCACGCTCCCTCTTCCCCTTTTACCTTCTCCTGCTTAGAAGAGTGCGATCTGGTCATTCTTCCCTATGACTGGTATTGGGTGAGGGGCCCCCACTGGAAGTATCCAGTAAACTCTCCAGTCGCGAAGGAAGTAAAACGGATTAACACCCAGCTTTATTACAAAGCCAGGGAGTACCAGAAACCCGTCGCTGTTTTTTTTCGGGGCGATCGTTCCCATGAATCGATTCCCTTAAAAGAAGCGATCGTCTTTCGCGAGGGGCTGTACCAATCCCGGCGATCGGCCCATGATTTTGCATTACCAGCGTTTTCGGAAGATATTGCTCCCCAATGGTCTTCCCAGCACACTAACATCCGGCCCAAGCAGCCGAAGCCAACCGTTGGTTTTTGTGGTTTGGTGGGAACGTGGAAATTGAAACAGTTGGCGGGTTTAGGAGCGTATCAAGCGCTGATGCTGGCAACTCAGGGGAGGTTGGATGCGTCCCCCTATAAGGGCGAAATTCTCCGCACAAAGGCTTTAGCCACCCTTCAACAACACCAGGGAATTGAAACAAATTTCATCCTTAGACAGGAAAGTGTTTTTCTAGGACGGGCGGATGATGAATCTCGCGAGAAGCATCGGAACGAGTACGTCCAGAATCTGCGGAGCAGCGACTATATTCTCTGCTGTCGCGGTTCGGGAAATTTCTCCTTTCGATTCTATGAAACGCTCTGTATGGGACGTATTCCCGTATTGATTAACACAGATTGTGTGCTTCCCTTTGACTCACAAATCGATTGGCGAAACCATGCCGTTTGGGTCGAAGAAAAGGAACTGCATCGCTTACCAGAAAAAATTTTGGAGTTTCACAATTCCCTCTCTCCCCAAGAATTTACGAATTTACAAATAGAATGCCGTCGGCTTTGGGAAAAATGGCTGGCTCCAGAAGGCTTTTTTGCAAACTTCTACCACCATTTTGAGCCGCTGCTGTCCCACCATTTAATCCGTCTTTAGCAGAAGACTGGAAGTTGTAGCAGTAGGCTGGAAACCGTCAAAACAGGCACAAATTTGGTGTAGGGTATCGATAATCCCCTCTGCCCACCCATGATTCTCTGGCAAGCCGATTTCTACCGTCGTCCCCTGCAAGATGCAACCCAACAACCCCTCTGGGAACTGCTTCTCTGTACGCCCGATCGCACCTTTGAATGGGTTGTCTGGTGCCCTCAATCGAAAGCCAATGCCGATTGGCTAACCAGTCAGATCCAGGCTGCCGCTGGGGATCGCTTGCCCGATCGCATCCAGGTGTTTCGCCCCCAATCGCTGGGCTTGCTGGAAACGGCCTGTCAACCGCTGGGAATCACTGTAGAACCCACCCGTCAGACCAGTGCCCTCAAGCAATGGCTGGAGGAACGGGTGAATATTTATCCAACCTTGCCCGAATTTACCCAGCAACCCTATCAGCCGTTTCAACTGGATCGGCCCCCACCCATGCCTCTGCCCGAACAACTTTGGGGCGATCGGTGGCGTTTTGCCAGTTTACCTGCCCCTGAAATTGAATCGGGATTTCGAGGCCGACCCATTCCCATTCTGGAGATGCCGGAATCCCGACTCCCGGTTAACCTGGGGATTGCTTCTACGATGAAGGTACCCGGAATTGTTATTGATGGCGGTCGTCAGGCGATGCGGTTGGCTCGTTGGCTAGCCCAGGTTCACCCCGTTTCCATCCACTCCATTCCAGGTGCGCCCGACGGGCTAATTCTGGAAGCGGGGCTGATCGATCGCTGGGTCGTTGCTACTTATGACGACTCTGAAGTAAGGACCGCTGCCCAGTTATATGAACAACGCAAGCAAGCGGCCCAAGGGCTACATTTCCTACTCGTACAACCGGATGATTCAGGTGTTACTTATAGCGGCTTCTGGCTCCTACAGGATTTCTAGGACTCTCGTAGGGATCGCCAGGGTCCCCAGGCCCTTGATTGGAAAAGAGGCCGAGCAGGGGGCCAAGCAGGGCACCAAACACAAACCCGCCTGCGTGTGCCCAGTAGGCGATGCCTCCGCTTTCCATCCCAATATTCATCGGGGCTTGCAGACTGGCAACTCCATAAAAGGCTTGTTGAAGGAACCAGAAACCCAGAAAGAACACGGCAGGAACCCGCAGGGTGGTGAAGATAATACCGAGCGGAATCAGGGTCAGAACTTCAGCACGGGGAAACCGCAGAATGTAAGCTCCCATAACTCCGGCGATCGCTCCACTTGCTCCCAGGGAAGGAATAGAAGAACCGGAGGAGAAAAACCACTGAGCGAGGGCAGCCAGCGCACCACAGGCCAGATAGAAAATGAGATACCGAACGTGGCCCAGCTGATCTTCTACGTTATTGCCAAAAATCCACAGGAACAACATATTCCCGGCAACGTGCAGGAATCCTCCATGCAAGAACTGGGAGGAAAATAGGGTAATCCACTCTGGGGGACCCGCAGAAACTGTTCCACCCCCAAAGGTATAAGTTAGTTCTTTGGGAATGACAGCCCAGGTCTGGAGAAAACGTTCTAATTGAGGCGGGGAAAGGCTTAATTCGTAGAGAAATATCAGAACGTTGGCAATAATCAGAACGTAGGTCACGTAAGGAGTGAGCCGAGTCGGGTTGTTGTCACTGAGGGGAACCACAGCCGTTTTTCCTGAGTGAGAGGTTTGCTGTATCGTATGCTGTTTTTTCCGTCAATAACTTTGCCAAGAGATAGATTTCTTTGCAGGACAAAAAGCAACCCTAAAACAAAACCCCAGTGATCGACTGGGGCTTGCCGCATCCAAAGATAGGATTGCAAAGATTAAAACCACTGAATTGAAACGGCTTGTCAGGAAGGATGACCAACGATCGCAACCTACCAACCTTTCTCCGCTTGACCTAAAACATAAGCCGCTACATCTGCAATCTGATCGTCACTCAAACGACCCGAAAAAGCGGGCATCGCATTTTTGCCATTCTTGACTTGATAAATGATGGTCTCCAGGGGTTGGGCTTGAAAGTCGGGCAGGTATTTCTCTAGCGCTGCCTTTTTCAAAGTTTTGTCCCCCATAATGACGTTATTGCCCCCCAGATGGCAGGCCGCACAGTTCGCGCTAAAGATTTTGGCCCCTGCTGCCACATTAGGAGTCCCTACAGTTGCCAGCACAGGCTGACTAAAGGGAATAAAAATAAGACTGAGAGACCAGCAGACGATTGCCAGTATTACAGTCCGTAAAAGGGTTTTAAACACAATTTCTTTCCTAAAAGTCTTTCAGGTAATCGGGAATGAGTCATAGGGACTGGGTAATCGGTAGCAGATTTCGGATCTGATGACCCATGACCCATGACCCATGACCCACTCCCTAAAAAGGTCAAATCCTTTAGGTTGTTGGAAAATTAGTCTTCAACAATGATTTGACCCACCATGCCTGCCCCCCGGTGAGGAGCGCAGAAGTAGGTGTAAGTACCAGCCGTATCGAAGGTAGACTCGACAGACTGACCGGGACTCATCAGCAAGGATTGGTGGGTAAATTTAGATGCATCAACCCCAGCAGGAACCTTTTGAGGGTCAAATACAACGTTGTGGGGAGGAACTTTGTTATTCACCCACTTCACCGTATCGCCTTTTTTGATGGTCAGTTTGGCGGGTTCAAAAGCCAGCATGCTGTTATCTGCCCCTAACTTCACGGTGTAAGTATCAGCAGAGGCGGGCATGGTCACGGTGAAAAAGCTCACAACAACCAGGATGCTCGCCAGGATACCTAATTTTGCACTGCGCCAAATCGAAGCAACGAAGCTCATAAATGCCTCCAAAGTGGATTCTTAATGAAGATTATAAGGTGAATCCAGACACAGACTTGCGCGAAAACTAAGGCTTCTGAGATTGTTTTTAAATCTATGTAATTGGTTTTTGTATTGAACTAGCTAACTCTAGAAGTTTGGGGTTATGATCATTGGGCCAGAGGCTTTACTGGGCCTGTTTCTGACTCGTAAAACTGAAGCTGGCTCCTGTTTGTATTTTTCCGAGAGGTTCGTCCCGTGACACTGAGTAACTTAGACTTTCTGTTCAAAACTGATCCAGCGATCGCATCTCTCCTCCAGCGGGAACTGGAACGGCAGAGGGACCACCTTGAACTGATTGCCAGCGAAAACTTTACTTCCCCAGCGGTCCTGGCGGCTCAGGGATCAGTGTTGACGAATAAATATGCGGAAGGGTTACCCCAAAAACGCTACTACGGGGGCCGCGAATTCGTAGATGGGGTGGAGCAATTGGCGATCGATCGGGCAAAGCAACTCTTTGGAGCAGCCCACGCCAACGTACAACCCCACTCCGGGGCACAGGCTAACTTTGCCGTGTTCCTCTCTCTTCTAGAACCCGGTGATACCATCATGGGGATGGACCTGTCCCACGGTGGGCACCTGACCCACGGTTCGCCTGTGAATGTGTCTGGGAAGTGGTTCAAGGTCTGCCATTACGGGGTCAGTCAGGAAACGGAATGCCTCGATTATGACCAAATTCGAGAATTGGCCCTCCAGCACCGTCCCAAGCTCTTGATCTGTGGCTATTCGGCCTACCCTCGAATTATTGATTTTGAGAAGTTCCGGGCGATCGCCGATGAAGTCGGAGCTTACCTCCTTGCAGATATCGCTCACATTGCTGGGTTAGTTGCAACCGGGCATCACCCAACGCCTCTCCCCTATTGCGATGTCGTCACTACGACCACCCACAAAACCCTGAGAGGTCCCCGGGGCGGTTTGATTCTCACTCGTGATCCTGAGTTGGGTAAGAAACTGGACAAGGCGGTTTTTCCGGGAACTCAGGGGGGGCCACTGGAGCATGTGATCGCTGCAAAGGCGGTGGCGTTTGGGGAAGCGTTACAACCTGGCTTCAAGGTTTACTCTGAGCAAGTAATCGCCAATGCTCAGGCGATGGCAACCCAGCTACAAAACCGGGGTTTCAAAATTGTTTCTGGTGGCACCGAAAATCACCTGATGTTGGTGGATCTGCGCTGTATCCAGATGACAGGCAAAGTCGCCGATCAGTTGGTGAGTGGGGTGAATATTACGGCAAATAAGAACACGGTTCCTTTTGACCCAGAATCTCCCTTTGTCACCAGTGGTCTTCGTTTGGGATCTCCAGCGATGACGACACGGGGCATGGGTACAGCGGAATTTGCGGAAATTGCCAATATCATTGCCGATCGTCTGCTCAACCCAGAAGATGAGGCAGTAGCTCGGAGTTGTCGCGATCGGGTCGCAGGTCTCTGTTCCCGCTTCCCACTGTATCCCCACCTCACCCAACCAGAACCTGCTCTAGTTTAAAGGCTGAACGGGCGAAATCTCAAATAAAGTTGACACGAACAGCCCGAGATGTAGTAGACTCTGCCTGAAGTCTTTCGCCCCCATTGGTTTGAGTGAGTTTCAGATGCCGTATCCGACCTATCATCTGGCTGCCCTT
>JANRKG010000129.1:0-8278 GCA_033763635.1 Leptolyngbyaceae cyanobacterium bins.59 | reverse complement strand
CACGAGCAGTTCAAACAACATCACCCCGACCGCATAGAGATCGGAAGCGGGGGAATACTGACCATAGAAGCGCTCCGGGGCCATGTAGGCTGGAGATCCTGTATTTCCGGCATCCTCTGCCATCTCCTGACTCAATCGGGCAATGCCAAAATCAGAAATTTGCCCCACCCACTGCTGTTCTTGAAAGCTGAGTAGAATGTTTTCAGGTTTGATGTCGCAGTGAACAATGCCCCGACTATGGGCATGGGCCAACCCTGCCAGAATATCTCCAGTCAGCTTCAAACTTTGGGCAACATCCACGCAACCCTCCCCTTCCATCAGCCCGCGCAGGGTGCCCCCTTCGCAGTAGTCCATCACCAGATAGCGGCCCGTCCGAGTATGTTCTAGAGCTTGGCAATTCACAATATTGCGATGGCGCAAACTGAGGAGAAACCGCAGTTCTCGCAAAAACTTGTGGGTGGGAAAACGCTTTTGATCTAAATCTTTTAAGGCAACCAGATGCCCTGTTTTTCGGTGAACTGCACAAAAAACCCGACCAAACTGTCCCTGACCCACTAACCCCAGTAGGCGGTATTTGGAACGTTTTAACTCGATCGCCACTTCTCTTATCAGGTAATGGGTAATGGGTAATGGGGATCAGGAAATCGGGATAAGAAGCTAGAGGCTAGTGAATTAGCAGGTTGGCCCCAATCACTAAATTACCCATTACCCATTACCCATTACCCATTACCAAGTTCATGAACATAACTTTTGCATAATTGCTTCATGGCCTGTCCCAGCTTCCAGCATCGCCTCTACAGGAGCCAGACGCTTTTCTAACCCTAGAACAAAGAGATTACAGTCTGCACCCTGAGATTCACAAGCTGTCTGAACACAGGACAGGTCTTTACCCGTCAGTTGGCTGAAGAAGGAAATAAAGATCCCCGTTTCCAGGTAACAAACAGGTAGCTTCCCTTTAGGAGCATGGGACGCAAAGGGAGAGTTCCAGGTCTTAACAACCAGAAAACCCCGTTGTTGATGGGTTTGATCCAAGTCAATCTTACCCCATCCGTGGGTAATCCAGCACTGTTGCAGACATTCCAGAAACTCCGCCATGCCCATATCGGAAAGAGCAGTACCGTAGTAATCCGTAAGTTCTTCACTAAAGCGACTGTAAAAGTTTCTCCCCCACCAGCGACCGCAATTGAGGAGAACCAAGCGAGTCGCCTGACCTGTTTCTTTGTCCAACCCGGAAAAAATGGCCTGGATGAGGACTTCTGGCAGGGCAATCAGACGACCGCCCTGGCGATTTTCCAGTAAGCCCAATTCCAGATCCCCTCGAACGTAAGCATCGGTCGCAAAGTAGTTACCTGGAATGCGATTATCAGTTAAAAGATCGGCGACGGAAATCATAGGACACTCAGGGACTTAACGTAGAGATTGAAGGGAAAAGGGTTCAGGTTGAGTAACCTGCCCACCTGGGTACTCACGAATGGGCTAGGAAGCGCTAACGAGTAAACGTTGCTGAACCAATTGGAGGAAAGGATTAAACAGACCGAGTTGCTGAGGCGTGAGAACCTGGCTGAGGCGCTGGGTCAGCAAACGATAGAGGACCGTATCGATCGTCTGTGTGTTATAAACTTGAGCCGTGCGGCTTAACCAATTCAAAGCGCGATCCTGTATATAGTTTTCATCATTCAGTAACATCCCCATCGCACAATGGCGCACAACAAGCAGTGCATTCTTAATGCTGCGTTCCAGATTGGCGATCGGCTCATCAGGCATTTGTTTCTGAAGTTGGTCCACCACCTGTTGCATAATGTCCAACTCCTGATCGCGAATCAGGCGATAGGTTTCCAAACGTTCGGGAAGAGAACTAACATACTGACTCAAGACATTGAGTTCTTCTGTTTTCAGATAACGATTTTCGGCTTCGTCAAACAGTTCTTCTATCTGTTTATGCATAGTGCTTACCTGGGTTTAAGAGTTGAACAGAACTGGTAGTGCCCAACGAGAAATCAGACTAAAAGAGACTGGAAAAGTCATCCAGGGTGAAGTCATCCGCTTTCGTTTGATCGACTAGGGGCATGTCAATTGCGGCTGTTTTTGGCAGGGAAGGGCCACCCTCCCAGGGAATCGCTCCAAAAAATTGCCCAACCGTCAGCGTGAGACTCAATGGCCCCTCCGTTGCTGCCAAGTTGTTCTGTTTCAGAACTTGAACTTCCAGGGGTTGATCGTCCCAATTAACCCCTGAGAAAAACTCCTTGACCGATGCCTGGAGCCACTGACGGGCCTGAGCCGCTTTCGCATTACCATTGGTTTGCAGCATCATGGGACTCATTTCAGCCGATCTCCTGTACGCAACCGCTTCTCGATGTCGCGAGCCGTCGCCCCTTCTTGCAACCAGAATCCGGCTGCATCAATGCGCTCCTGCCCCCCCAATAGGAATTTGCAATAGGTTTCCCCCATTGAGTAGCACTGAATCTCAATACAACTGAGTTGTTTTTTGACCATCTCTGTGAAGAACCCAGCGAAGAGACCTGCATAGAGATAACACACAGGCTTGCCGACATCTCCCAAAGATCGGGCAACGGCTGAGTCAAACAGGTTGATGAACATGAAGCCTTGCTTACGATCGCCCATATCCACTTCCCAACGGCCCCAGCCCTGAGAGGTGTAAGGCCACCACCAGGTTTCCAGCAAAAACAGGAGGTTGGTTTGGCGGGGGCTGCGATCGAATTCCTTTTCAAACCACTTATCAAAGAAGAAAGCGTCTTTCTGGCCCCATTCACAGCCGATCGTGTACATGATGGCAGCAGAGGCATCGCCCACTTCCTCTTCCAGACCTTCCACCAGCCCAATGATAAAATCTTCGCTGGTGAGAACGTTCTGGCTGTCATTCCAATCTAGAATTTTGCCCGTGTCCTGGTCAAATTGGAAGAAATCTCGAAATCCGTAGTGGTTATGTTTTTTGGGATACTTTTTATGGGCAGAATGGGCATTAGCGGCGGTAGTTACCATAGCGTATTCCTGGCAAATTCTGGGATGAAAAGATCGTAAACGGATCAAGTTCTAAAGGACAGCAAAAGCAGCTTTCGGATCGGATGATGCACTGACTTAATTTTTATTTTTATCAAGACACTTGAGGATAGGCTTTAACAGTTCTCAATCTGATCTCAGACTGCCCCTTTCAAGTCACAGTTGCTTCCAATTCACATTTTTTCCAATTCACATTTTAAAGTCATGACTTGTGAATCCTTGAAAGATGCAGCCTTAAAAGCAAACTGTTTTCCAGCTATTTTCCAGACTTCTGAGATTCAAAACTCTCCTGACATTTACAACCCTTCCACAGCCCGTGCCGGAAAGAGATTGTTTACTTCAATGTTCCAGAGGTGAAACCCAGGCTATCTTCCTATCTCAAATCTGTCCCTCAGAGTCAATATTCCCCTTCACTCTTCGGATCTAACAAATAACTTTACAACTCATAACTTTTAACAATTTAAGCCATTTTAAGAAGAGGCAGAAGGCGGAGGGCAGAAGGGAAAGACTCACAATCGGGCGTTTAACCTGTCAACCTGTCTCAACCTGGATAACAGCCTCTATCCAAGAAATGGAATAGTGATAAAATACAAATGTTCTATATAAAATCCTTACTTTCAAACCGCTAGTAATAGACCTTAATTTTGACAAATATTTGATGAGACACTAGATATAGAGGCTTGAATCCTGTAGGCTAAGGGCAACTGTTGTATATTTCTTGTGCAACTTTCTTGTGCAGCTTTCTTGTGCAGTTCTTTCCGTCTTTGCAATCCTGGATACGCCTATGTCCTTTGTGGGTCTTCATATTCATAGTGACTATAGTTTGCTGGATGGAGCCAGCCAACTACCCGATCTAATCGATCGAGCCCTGGAATTGGGGATGCCTGCGATCGCCCTGACAGATCACGGAGTCATGTATGGGGCGATCGAACTGTTGAAGGTCTGCAAGGGCAAAGGGATTAAGCCGATCATCGGCAATGAAATGTATGTGATCAATGGGGACATTGAGAAGCAGGAACGTCGTCCCCGTTATCATCAAGTCGTTCTGGCGAAAAACAAACAGGGCTATAAGAACTTAGTCAAGTTGACCACCCTTTCCCACCTGAAGGGAGTTCAGGGAAAGGGCATCTTCTCCCGTCCCTGTATCAATAAAGACCTCTTGACCCAATATCGGGAGGGCTTGATTGTCACGAGTGCCTGTTTGGGGGGGGAAGTGCCCCAGGCCATTCTTCAGAAGAAGCCAGAGATTGCCCGTCGGGTGGCCCAGTGGTACAAAGACATCTTTGGAGACGACTATTATCTGGAGTTGCAGGATCACGGGTCGATGGAAGACCGGATCGTGAATGTTGAGATTGTCCAGATTGCCCGTGAGTTGGGCATTAAACTCATTGCTACCAACGATTCCCACTACGTTTCCTGTAAGGATGTAGAGGCCCACGATGCGTTGCTCTGCATCCAAACGGGGAAGCTGATCTCAGAAGAAAAACGTCTACGCTACAGCGGCACCGAGTATCTGAAATCGGCGGAGGAAATGGCCCAGTTATTCCGCGATCACCTGCCTGATGACGTGATTCAGGAAGCGATCGCCAACACGCTGGAAGTGGCTTCCAAAGTCGATGAGAACTACGGCATTCTGGGGGAGCCCCGCATCCCCGACTATCCGATCCCAGACGGTTATACTGCCGATAGCTATTTAGAAAAGGTAGCCCGGGAAGGGTTACAGGCCCGATTTGAACTTCAGTCCTATTCTGACTTGTCTTCTGCGTACCAGGAGCGGTTGGACTACGAACTGAAGATGATGCAAAAAATGGGGTTTGCCACCTACTTTCTGGTCGTGTGGGATTACATCAAATACGCACGGGATCACAGTATCCCGGTCGGTCCCGGACGGGGATCGGCAGCGGGATCGCTGGTGGCCTATGCAATGGGAATCACAAACATTGACCCTGTGCATCACGGTCTCTTGTTTGAGCGATTCCTGAATCCAGAACGAAAGTCCATGCCCGATATTGACACGGACTTCTGTATTGAACGGCGGGACGAGGTAATCCAGTACGTCACCCAAAAGTACGGAGAAGATCGGGTTGCCCAGATTATTACCTTCAACCGCATGACCTCCAAGGCCGTGTTGAAAGATGTGGCCCGTGTGCTGGATATTCCCTACGGGGAAGCTGATCGCATGGCAAAGATGATCCCCGTCATGCGGGGGAAACCCACCAAGCTCAAGGTGATGATCTCGGAAGAAACCCCTGCTCCAGAGTTCAAAGAAAAATACGAAAATGACCCCAAGGTGCGTCGCTGGCTCGATATGGCGATGCGGATTGAAGGCACCAACAAAACTTTTGGAATGCATGCGGCTGGCGTGGTCATCTCCGCCGACCCTTTGGACGAAGTGGTACCCCTCCAGCGCAACAACGATGGTTCCGTCATCACCCAATACTATATGGAAGACATCGAAGCGCTGGGGCTGCTGAAGATGGACTTTCTGGGGCTGAGGAACCTGACCATGATTCAGAAAACCCTGGATCTGATCAAAACCTCTCGTAAGTTCGAAATTGACCTCGATCGCCTCCCCCTTGATGATCCAGAAGCCTACAAACTTTTGGCCCGAGGAGATTTAGAAGGCATCTTTCAGTTGGAATCATCGGGGATGCGGCAGATTGTCCGGGATCTCAAGCCCTCTGGATTAGAGGATATTTCCTCTGTGCTGGCACTGTATCGTCCCGGTCCCCTAGACGCAGGGCTGATCCCCAAGTTCATCAACCGCAAACACGGGATTGAAAAAATTGAATATGACCATGAGCTTTTAAAGCCCATCCTGAATGAAACCTACGGCATCATGGTCTACCAGGAGCAGATCATGAAAATCGCCCAGGACATGGGTGGTTATTCCCTGGGGCAAGCGGACCTGTTGCGGCGGGCAATGGGGAAAAAGAAGAAAGAGGAGATGGAAAAGCATCAAAGCATCTTCGTGGAAGGGGCGAAAAAGAATAAGGTAGACCCCAAGATTGCCGCCGATTTGTTTGAGCAGATGGTTAAATTTGCTGAGTATTGCTTTAACAAGTCCCACTCCACCGCCTATGGATACGTTACCTATCAAACGGCCTACTTAAAGGCTAACTATCCCGTCGAGTACATGGCGGCTCTGCTCACCTCCAACAGTGGCGACCAGGACAAGGTGCAGTTGTACATTAACTCCTGCCAGCGATTAGGGATTCGGGTGGACCCACCGGATATTAACCGATCGCGCATCGACTTTACCCCCTTATCGGAAAGCATTCTGTTTGGATTAGGGGCTGTGCGGAATGTCGGGGAAGGAGCGGTTGAGGCGATCCTGGTGGCGCGAGACGGCGGGAAACCCTTCAAGTCCCTGGGGGATCTATGTACCCGTGTGGATAGCCGAGCGGTGAACCGTCGCGCCCTGGAAGCCCTGATCGGTTGTGGAGCCTTTGACAAACTGGAACCCAACCGTCGCCAATTAATGGAAGACCTGCCCCTAATTTTAGACTGGGCCCAGTCTAGAGCCAGGGATCTAGCGATCGGCCAGGGGAACCTGCTCGATCTGCTGTCTGGAGGGGATGGCAGCAGCGGTCCCTCTTTTGATATGGAACCGAAAGCGACGATCGTACCCGACTATGAACCCCAGAAAAAACTGCAACTGGAAAAAGAACTTTTAGGCTTCTACATTTCCGATCATCCCCTCAAACGGGTGCAGCAGTCCGCCCGGATTCTCGCCCCCATTAACTTAAGTGACCTGGGTAGCCAACCCGATGAAGCCAGTGTCAGCGCCATTATCATGATTACGAGCATCAAGCCTGTTGTGACCAAAAAGGGCGATCGGATGGCTATTCTGCAAGTAGAAGACTTGACCGGACAGGCAGAGGCGGTGATTTTTCCCAAAGTCTATGAACAAGTGAGTGAACACCTGGTCGTGGATGCCCAACTCATGGTTTGGGGAAAGGTCGATCGCCGCGACGATCAGGCGCAACTCCTGGTGAATGATGTGGAACCCGTCGAGCAAGTTCACATGGTCATGGTGGAACTAGAACCGCAAATCGCGGGGGATCTGGAGTATCAAAATCGGCTGCGGGAGATTCTCAAGGCCCATCGGGGCGAAGAAGCCAGGGCCAAAGTGCCGATCGTCGCCATCGTTGCATCCGCTCACAAACGCCAGTGTGTGCGCCTGGGAAGCCAGTTTCGGGTGGAAAACTCGGAAGGAGTCGTCCAAGCCCTCAGTCAGGCGGGATTTGTGGCGCGATCGGCTTCTTTGAAGGGGGCGTAAGGGTGGAATAGGCATTAACTGGCGGTTTGCCAGATTTTGATCGTTTTGTCCTTGCTACCGCTGACCAGAGATTGACCATCGGCACTGATGGCGATCGAATTCACTGCATCAGCGTGTCCCATCAGGGTATGCAGGTTTTCCCCGGTTTTCCAATCCCAAATCCGAATGGTTTTGTCGCTGCTGCTGCTGACGATTGTTTTTCCATCCGGGCTGATGGCAACGGAGTTGACGATATCCGAGTGACCAGAGAGGGTATTGACGATCTCCCCAGATTCCAGATTCCAGATGCGAATGGTTTTGTCTTTGCTGGCACTGATCAGGGTTTTACCATTGGCACTGATCACGATCGCCATCACTGAGTTGTAATGGCCGGAAAAGGTGCGAATCAATTCCCCGGTTTTCATGCTCCAGAGTTTGATTTTGTTGTCTAGCCCGCCACTGGCAACAGTCTGCCCGTCAGGACTGATGGCAACGGTTTTAATCATTGCACCGGGGCCAAATAGGGTGCGGGTGAGTTCTCCAGTATGCAAGTTCCAGAGGCGAACCGTTCGATCTTCACTCCCACTCGCCAGAATTTGAGCATCCAGGCTGATCGCGACTGAATTAATGTCCCGCGAGTGATCGGTCAGGGTGCGGATCAGTTCTCCAGTTTCGTAGTTCCAGATCCGGATCGTATCGTCATCACTACCACTCACCAGCGTTCGTCCGCGAGGGCTAAAGGCCAGACAATTGATGCCTCGTGAGTGACCTCGCAGGGTATGAATCAAGTCCCCCGTCTGAAGACTCCAGATCTTTACCGTGTCATCTAAGCTGCCGCTTGCCATAAGGGACTGATCCGGGCTGATGACCACGCAATTAACCCAGGAAGGATGCCCGACAAAAGTATGAACACAGGCCCAATCCCGACTCTGGGGCATTTTGGAGATCAGGGGGCGAAAAGGAGGAGACGAGGGAGTGGGGGGGCGAGACGAACTGGTG
>JANRKG010000128.1:0-11089 GCA_033763635.1 Leptolyngbyaceae cyanobacterium bins.59 | reverse complement strand
GATGACTCCCAAAGCCGACATGAGGGAATCAAAGATTTTTATAAGACTCCTCCAAAAACTAACAAAATTCCAGTCTGCCGTAATCAACCATTCTGTCGTTTGATTCTGATTCTTACTGAAGATTCTCCTATGAATTTTAATCGTATGAAAGCATTTCTTCCAACAAGTAATTCCTTCTCTTAAATCGATCGGTTGTTGTGCATAGACAGTACAACCCTCACTATAAATAAATCGTATCGGAACATTCTCTAAAATCCTGGTCAAAGATTGAGCTTCTTGAAAGACCCGATCGATATTCTTGTTCTCAAATAAAATGAGACGCTCTATGCCTCGAACCTCTAAAATGAGTTGCCAGATTGTCGCCACCCTACTCTGAAAAGCTCCTCCTAAAATTTCAGAGGATTGAATTGAAAGTTGAATGATATCTCGAAAAGTAAAAGGTATCTCTTGATACTTCTTTTCATGATTCTGAATACGGGTATACAATAAATCATTTTTTCTCTTTTTAAGTGAGATGAAAACTTTTTGCAACTTGTTTTTATACTGATAGGAAGCAAAAAATAAATCAATTGCCCAAATTATCAGAAAGACAATAAAGAATAGCTGATCATACTTCACAAAAAGAAAGGTTAGCGTGGCAATGATTGCCAGAAAAAGAAAAATGAGAATCCCAAATACTCCGTCATCATATCGTCTGCCCTTCATTCGGTTCCGAACCATTAAAAGAAGGAATTCGTAGACAAACTGAATACTTTGCTTTAAGGCGACAAAGGGGTAGAGAAGAACCCTATATAAAAGACTTGTTTTTGCACTTATCAAAGAACTTTGAAAGATTACTTGAAAAAAATTTTCAGCCATCATGAACCTGAAGGGTTGTATTGAGTTACCAGGAAATATCTGATAATTGGCATAACTGAGTTGGAATTCTATCTATTCCATCCGTTTTTCAATCTGCCAGAACCTAACTTTCAGACACTCTCTAATCGTTGTAAACTATCTTTTAATCCGTTTTGTATTTTATCTTCTTCCAGGAACAAAATTTTATTAATCCTTATTTCAGGAAAAACCTTGTCTTGAAAAAGAAATTTCTATGAATTTGCAATTACCCTCATCTATTAAATTTTGTTTTAGGTTATGTTTATTTATTAAACTCAATTAAGTTATACAAAGTACAACAAAGGCTTTCTGACAGAAAGTGGTTTTATGACTCCTGAACAGTTGGCAGCGTTACAAGAGTATTGCCGAGATCAGGCTGCTTTTGAGCAGCTCAAACAGATCTTGACGGTGGAGGAAAAAGCTCCAACTCCAACTTTACCCAGTCCCCAACCTCAGCCATTGGGAGGTGAGGACCGGGAGCAAAGTCTATTGCGATTAATGAATCAGTTGGGCCGATCGCTCCTGAACCAGATTCGACAACCCTCAGAGTTTGACGATACGTTACAAGCCGCTCTGCATGAGGTCCGGGTCTGGTTAAAGGCCGATCGCGTTACCGTCTACCGATTTAATTTGGACTGGAGCGGTGAATTTGTTGTGGAGTCTGTTGCTCCTGGGTGGATGTCCCTGATTGAGGAGCAAGCAAACACCCCCCTGTTCCGCCAAAACATCAGTCATTGCGGCTTACAGCGTCTCACCTCAGACACCTATTTACAGAGCACTCAGGGAGGTGAGTTTCAGTCCCAACCCTTTTGTGTTGCCAATGATATTTATCAGGCGGGCTTCTCGGACTGCTATTTAGAGATGCTGCAACGCTTTCAAGTCCGGGCTTATATTACGGTTCCGATCTTTACGGGCGATCGGCTCTGGGGCTTGCTGGCGGCTTACCAAAATGCTCAACCCCGCCTCTGGGAAAGAATAGAAATTAACCTGATGATGCAAGTCGGGTCTCAGATGGGTGGAGCGATTCAAATATCCGAGTCGATTCAGGAGAGCCAACTTCAGGCAGAACAACGGCGGGTGATTGCCAACGTAGCGGACAAAATCCGTCGTCCTTTGGATTTAGAAGTCGTTCTGACTGCCACGACCGAAGAAGTCCGTCAGTTACTCAGGGTCGATCGGGTTGCCGTTTATCGCTTCAATCCCGATTGGAGCGGGGAATTTATTGCAGAATCCGTTGCCCCTGGATGGCAGCCACTGGTTGGGGATGACGTTCATCAAGTGTGGGCCGACACTTATCTTCAAGAACATCAGGGAGGCCGTTATCGCAATCACGGGACCATGACCGTTGAAAATATCTATACTGCCGGACTCTTTCCCTGCCATGTCGAGCTTCTGGAGCAATTTCAGGCCCAGGCGTATGCGATCGTCCCCGTTTTTGTGAAAGAGCAACTTTGGGGACTCCTCGCAGCTTACCAAAACGGGGGGCCCCGCTTTTGGCAACTGACTGAGGTGGATTTGCTGATGGAAATTGGCATGCAGATGGGAATTGCCCTAAATCAATCAGAACTGGTTGCCAAACTACAACAGGAAGTGATGGAGCGGCAGCAGGCCGAAACGGTCATCCGGGAGCTAAACCGGGAACTAGAACGCCTCAACCAGGATTTAGCAAAGCAGAATGCAGAGTTAGAAGCAACGAATCAAGAGTTAGAAGCTTTTTCCTATTCCGTGTCCCATGATTTGCGTGCCCCGCTCCGGAGTATTGACGGCTTCAGTCAGGCATTGTTAGAAGACTACCCCGATCGACTCGATGCCACTGGACAGAACTATCTAAACCGTATTCGCAATGCAACTCAGCGCATGGGTGAACTCATTGATGATTTGCTTAATCTATCCAGGGTGATGCGTAATGAGATGCGTTGGGAAGCTGTTGATCTGAGCCTGATTGCGCGATCGATTGCCACTGAGTTACGACAATCTGCACCCACTCGATCGGTGGAATTCAAGATTCAAGACGAGATCATCGTCAATGGAGATTCTCGCTTGTTGCGAGTTCTGTTATTCAACTTGCTCGATAACGCCTGGAAGTTTACGTCTAAACATCCTCAGGCCACAATCGAGTTTGGCAGTATCGAACAGGAAGGTAATAAATTATACTTTGTAAAAGATGATGGGGCGGGCTTTGATATGGCCTATATCAACAAGTTATTTGGCGCTTTCCAGCGCTTGCATGGAGTTCATGAGTTTCCGGGAACTGGGATTGGCTTGGCAACTGTTCAACGCATTGTCCACCGTCATGGGGGAAAGGTATGGGCGGAAGGGGCCGTTGATCAAGGTGCTATTTTTTACTTCATACTGTAATTTTACTTCATGCTCTAAATATGTTAAGAATTTTCGCGGGTAAACTTCTTAAAGGGTTGGGGATTTAATGACATTCAATCGCATCTTTGAAAAGATAATTCTTTTGGTAGAAGACAATCCCGATGATGAAGCCCTTGCCCTTCGTGCTCTTCAGCGCAGTAACATCACCAATGAGGTGGTTGTAGCCAGGGATGGGGTTGAAGCATTAGATTTTCTCTTTGGAACAGGCTCTTATGCGAACCGGGATATGGGGATTCAGCCTGCGGTTATTCTGCTAGACTTAAAGCTACCCAGAGTGGATGGCATCGAAGTGCTACGTCGTTTGCGAACGGACGAGCGAACTCGGTTATTACCCGTGGTGGTTCTGACCACTTCTCGCGAAGAACAAGATCTCATCAACAGCTATAGCCTGGGATGCAATAGTTACGTTCGTAAGCCTGTAGACTTCGTTCAATTTGCTGAAGCAGTCCGGCAGTTAGGGATGTACTGGTTACTGATGAACGAACCTCCTCCAATCAGAGGCTAATTCTCCAATGGCTCGTCCTCTACACATCATCATCGTTGAGGATTCTGAAGATGATGCGCTGCTAATTCTCCTGGAACTTCAACGCGGTGGCTACAGCCCCGATCCCAGACAAGTCACAACCGCTGCTGAAATGAAGGCAGCCCTGGATCAGGAAAGCTGGGATATTGTCATTGCAGACTATAATATGCCCAGCTTCAGTGCCCCTGCGGCGTTGAAGCTTTTACAGGAGCGGGGGTTAGATATTCCCTTCATTGTGGTTTCCGGCAGTATTGGGGAAGACACGGCAGTTGCCCTGATGAAGGCGGGTGCCCATGATTATCTGATGAAAGATAATTTAGCGCGCTTACTTCCTGCGGTGGAACGGGAGTTACGGGAAGCGGAGGAACGCCGCCAGCGTCGTCAGGCAGAACAGTCGCTCCGGAGCAGTGAAGAACGCTTCCGCACCCTAATCGAAAATGCCCTCGATATCATTGCAGTGGTCAACCCGGATGGAACTCTCAATTATGTGAGTCCTTCCATTGAGCGGTTACTAGGGTACAATCCCAGTCGATCGATCGGGCAGAATGCGTTTGATTTTATTCATCCAGAAGAAACCCAAACGGCCCGTGCAGCTTTTGAATCAGCGATGCGAGACAGTTCCCAGCGTATTACGATCGAATTTCGCCTGAAACATCATGATGGCTCCTGGCGGACTCTAGAAGCAGTGGGGCAGCGATTTGTCGAACTGGATGGCATCGCCAGAATTGTTGTGAATGCCCGTGATATTGGCGATCGTAAACAGGCTGAGGAGATCCGTAAGGCACTTCAACGGGAAAAGGAACTGCACGACCTGAAATCTAGTTTTGTTTCAATGGTCTCCCATGAGTTTCGCACCCCATTAAGTGTGATTGGGATGTGTATTGGCTTGTTAGAACGGTTCAGTAATGTTGCAAGTGAAGATAGAAAACAACAGTACCTGGAACGCATTCGATCGGCAAGTAAACGCATGACTCAGTTACTAGATGACGTGCTGTTTTTAGGGAAAACAGAAGCAGATAAGCAGGAATTTAAGCCCTCTCCGCTGGATCTGGTGGAGTTTTGCCGCAATGTCGTGGAGGAAGTGCAACTCATTACGGGAAGCCAACATACCATTCGCTTCTTGCGAACAACGGACATGCTTCCGGCTTGTATGGATGAATTGCTCTTGCGTCACATTCTAATTAACCTGCTCTCGAATAGCATCAAATACTCACCCAATAGTGACACGGTTGTTTTTGAATTGACCTGTGAACCTGCTTCATCCCATCTTTTGTCTGCTCACTCGTCTTCTAATTCCGTTGCGATCTTTCAGATTCAGGATCGTGGAATTGGGATTCCTGAAAGTGATCAAAGGCACTTGTTTGATTCGTTTCAGCGGGGCAGTAATGTGGGCAAAATTTCCGGCACTGGCCTGGGGTTGGCGATCGTGAAGCGATCGGTTGACCTTCATCAAGGCACCATCCGGGTGCAGAGTGAAATAGGTGTAGGAACCACCTTTACCGTTGCCCTCCCCTTGTATGCCCAGGAAACCCACGTAGATCAGCCTGTGCCATAACGATTCATCTGCGTCTGGAAGAATTGCGAGTTTTCAATAAGTCTGTCATCACCGCAAGCAGGATATAAACGATTAAGCCAAGCCCCCCCAATGGCAGGGTATAAAACAAATACCAGGGACTCAAGAACATCACAGCGAGTGTGTTGCTAATATCGTTTCCCCAGAGAGGGCAAGGCTTTGCCGATGCAGGAGTTGGGATTTCACAGTTGAGAAGATTTGAGAGGGCCAGGGCGGCAAACAGTAGGAACAGGGGGACGAGGGCCAGTAGAACGATCGCAAGGCAAACCAGTAAATGGCGAAACCATCGATTCATACAAATATCCTCACGTAGGGGCTGTAGAAGACCACATCTTTAAACCCCTCCAGACCAGAAGAAGGGAAGACTGACATATTAAACTTGAATGGCGATTTCAGGTAGGCCCATTATTTCTATGTCCCTATTGAAGATTCTGCGATCGACTCCCTTTGTCCCGGTCCTGATCGGTGGGATATTGATGGGTCTCACCCCTGCCCCTACTCACCTGTGGCCCCTGGCATGGATCGCGCTGGTTCCTCTCTGGGTAGTGATTTTATCTCCTATTTCTTCTGAAAATACAAAATTTCGCACGATGTGGGCAGTTTGGTTGGGGGCAACGTGGGGCATTGGGTATCACGGTCTCGCGTTGGCCTGGATTACGGGGGTTCATCCGATGACGTGGATGGGAGTGCCCTGGCTGGCGAGTTTAGCAATCGCCCTATTCTGCTGGGCCTTTATTACGATGTGGGGGGCAATCCTGGTAGGTGGTTGGGCCTGGGGAATGGTGGTTTTGCATCGATTGTTTCTCACCCCATCTTCTAACTCCCAATCCCCGGAGACACGAAAGTTTGCGTCTCTCCGATCGCTGATTCGGGTGCTTCTGGGGATAGCCCTATGGTGTGGGTTGGAATCCCTGTGGAATCAGGGGGCTTTGTGGTGGACTTCCCTTTCCTATACCCAAAGTCCCAATAACCTGATCATTCTGCATCTCGGTCGTTTAGCGGGACCGTCAACCGTCACGGCGGCCCTGGTAGCAGTGAACGGGGTGCTAGCCGAGGGATGGTTGCAGGGGCACGGCGAACACCGGGCTAAAACCTGGGGTGGCCTTCGGCGCGGATATGGAATCGGGGCGATCGGTCTTCTGTTGGGGTTCCATCTGTTGGGGTTCTCGCTCTACCGTCAACCCCTCCTATCCTCCCCAGAAACCACCCTCCGAATTGGCATCATTCAGGGGAATGTCCCGAACACCATCAAACTCTATCCGGAGGGATGGCGACGGGCGATCGAAGGGTACACAGCAGGGTATGAAGTGCTGGCAATGCGGGGAGTGGATGCGGTACTGACTCCAGAAACCGCCCTTCCCTTTCTCTGGCAGGAATGGGGTTCTCAGGAACGATCGCAAGCTCCCACTTTTTACCAGGCGGTGATGGATCGGGGGGTGACAGCCTGGGTGGGGGCACTGGGAAAACGGGACGATCGTTACACGAACAGCCTTTTTACCATGACCGGGGATGGCAAACTCTTGAGCCGTTATGACAAAGCCAAACTGGTGCCCCTGGGCGAATATATTCCCTTTGAATCGATCCTGGGGAGATTCATCGATCGCCTTTCCCCATTGGATGCCCAATTAGCCCCCGGTTCTCTGGATCAGACGTTTGAGACCCCCTGGGGACGGGCGATCGTCGCAATTTGTTATGAATCGGCTTTTGCGGATTTGTTTCGTCGTCAGGCGGCGGCGGGCGGTCAATTTATCCTCAGTCCCTCAAATGATGCCCACTACAGTGCCACGATGCCTGCCCAGCACCATGCCCAGGATGTGATGCGGGCGATTGAAACCGATCGCTGGGCCGTTCGGGCGGTGAACACGGGATACTCGGCAGTTGTGGACCCCCACGGTCATACGCTCTGGAAATCCCAACTGAATACCTATGAGTTGCACGAAGCCACGATCGATCGGCGACAGACCCGTACCCTCTATGTGCAATGGGGAGACTGGCTCACTCCCCTGCTCATTGTCTTGAGTGGAATGACCTGCTTTTTTTCAAGAGAGCATGACCATCGGGTTCAGTGAGTTCTCACTTCGATGAACATGCCCATCCCAATCCCTTTACCGATGGCTGATTGTCCCTTGCAAAACTTGTTTCACGGTATCAATTAGTTCTTCGGGCCTGAAGGGTTTACAGAGATAAGCATCGGCTCCCTGCTTTAATCCCCAGTAGCGATCGACATCCGTTGCATTCGAAGAACAGAGAATCACAGAAACATTTTGAGTCGCAGGATTAGACTTCAACCGCCGACACACTTCATAGCCATTCAGACGGGGCATCACAATGTCCAGAACAACCACATCGGGGCAGTCCTCCTCGATCTGTTGTAAAGCCTCTTCTCCATCCCGAACGGCAGTTACTTTAAAGGCGTTGGCTCGTAACAACTCAGTCATCATAAACCGTAGAGTTTGGCTATCATCCACCACTAGAACGGAACTCATGGTTCGTTTTCTCGCTTAACAGTGAGTTCATCCTAAGAGTGGCGACCTGGCTTCTCCATGAGGCGGGAGTCCCCATTTTAGATAGGACTATAGTCCTAGTATGAAATAGGACAACGGACGCTTGCCGGACCCTGGTTAAACCAGTTACGGTTATGGGAACGGATTATTCTTCCATCCCATCCATGACCATTCGTGTTCTTGTTGTTGATGATCAGTCTTTGATTCGCCGTGCGCTGAAATTACTCATGACCGATGAGAGTTCGCTGGAACTGGTGGGCGAAGCAGACAGCGGTACAGCGGCGATCGCCCAGGTAGAGGCACTGCTCCCGGATGTGGTGTTGATGGATATCCTGATGCCAGGAATGGATGGGGTCGAAGCCACACGGGAAATTACCCAACGCTTCCCAGCCGTCAAAATTCTGGTGCTCAGTATTGACGATGATGATGAGAACATTGCTCAGGCGCTGCGCTATGGGGCAGCGGGCTATTTGCTGAAGAACACGCCTCCCGAAGAGTTAACTCAGGCAATTCAGGCCATTCACAAAGGTTATACCCATTTGGGACCGGGGGTGGGTCGCAAGTTGATCGAACAAATCCCCGACCCCAGCATCAACCCAACGGCGGAATGGGAAAAACTCACCCCTCGCGAACAGGACATCGTGCGGCTGATCGCGAAAGGAGCCAGTAACCGGGAGATCGCAGAAGCCCTGTATATCTCCGAGAAAACGGTGAAGAACCATATCACCAACATCCTGAATCGCCTGAATTTGCGCGATCGGTTGCATGTTGCCATCTTTGCGAATGCAAACCCTACCTAACTCAAGGTTGAGAGCCCCCGTGTTTCAACCGGGGGATGAAAACCTGGGAGAGGCTTTAGCCTCTCGTGTGTCATTTTCCCCTTTGGCTCTCAATGTATTTCTTGACAGTATCAGTACTTACTTGCCCCGTTGTCGCTACAAAATAACTGGGACTCCAGAGGGAAGGCAGTTTCTTCAGTTCTGGAAACTCTTCGCGCAAGTACCGGGATGCTCTCCCTTTAATCCATCTGGCAATTTCAGCAGGAGATTCGTGAGTGGGTGCATTTATCAGCAAATGCACATGGTCAGGCATGATCTCCAACGCCACTAATCGCCAATCATGTTCTTTGCACAGTTCAAAGATGATTTCTTGTAGCCGTCTGGCAACATCATTGACCAAAACCGCTTTACGACGCTTCGGTACAAAGATGAAGTGGTAATTGATGGACGAAACAGAGCCTTCTGTCCGACGATATTCGTGGTCTTGAGGCGATAACTTAGCCACAACCATTTGTTGATAAATACTGTTGTTTCAATTATAGTTATAACAGGAGGTGGTTCATTTGTACGGTACAACTCAAATTAGGCTAGGCGAGAATTTGCAGGATTATTGGGTGCATCAATGTTGTCATTCCAACAGCTTGATCAACTGCACTCAGTTCGAGGTCAGACAAGCTCACTTTGATACCTGCCCCCGTTTTGAGTTCTTTGATGCGGATGGATTCTATCGCTCCGGGTTCAAGTCCAAACCCGTCAAAGCATCCTATGCTGACCTATGCCGAGTCATGAAGGACAATCCGCATTACAAGGTATTAGGTGGGCAGTGCGCTCAACAAACGCTGCAAAGCGTAGTTGAATCCTTCAGAAGTTTTAACAGATTGCTGCAACAGTACTTCCAGGGCGAAGGGGACAAGCCCAGGATGCCTGGCTATCGCAAGCCAGGGGGATTAGCACCCATTACCTTTCCGGCCCAGGCTGTGCAGTTCAACCTGGAGACTGGAGAGTGCCGTCTGCCGATTTCTTTAGAAAATGCCACAGCAGTGCGAGAGCAGTTTGGGATAACAGAGCTGTGGATTCCGGGTGCCTGGGGAATTCGACCAGAACAAATTGTGGAAGTGCGAATTCTGCCCAGGAATAACGAGTTCTACGCCGAGTACGTGTACAAGTACGGCAACGAAGGGCCAACCTGCCACTTGGGTCTTGATCCCACTCATGCTCTCTCCATTGACCCTGGTTTGGATAACTGGCTCACCTGCGTCTCAACCAGGGGCAAGAGCTTTATTGTCGATGGTCGCAAGCTCAAGTCTATCAACCAGAACTACAATCGACGGGTAGCCATTCTCAAAACTGGCAAACCTGACAAATACTGGGATTTCGAGTTAGCTCGCATCACTGAAAAGCGCAATCGTCAGGTGAGGGATGCGATTAATAAAGCCGCTAGGTTAGTGATAAATCACTGCTTGCAGCATCGTATTGGTCATATTGTATTCGGCTGGAATGAGGGCAACAAAGATGGCATCGACCTGGGCAAGAAGAACAATCAGGCATTCGTGCAGATTCCCACTGCTCGGTTGAAGGAACGCATCCGGCAACTGTGCGAAGAACAAGGGATTCAGTTTACGGAAACGGAAGAATCGTACACCTCGAAAACATCCTTCTTGGACGATGATTTCCTGCCAACCTATGGCGGTGAGAAACCCGCAAGCTGGAAACCATCAGGTCGAAGGATTGGGCGAGGTCGGTACAAAACGGCTGACGGCAATCTGATTAACGCAGATTGCAATGGAGCAGCCAACATCCTTAGAAAAGTAGCGGCACAGCTAGGGTTAGCTCTAGCCGAGTCCGTTAGGGCAGCTTTGACCCTGCCACATCGGTATGACCTATTCAAGAGCTTGAAGAAATCATATCGCAAGCGTTGCGAAGTGCGGCTTCAGCCCACGTAGCAACATCCGCTTAGAATCCCTCGTCTTTCAAGCGAGGGAGAGGTCAACTATTTAGCCAGTAAAGCCTAATCAATTCCCCCATCCCATCCAGTTCTCTTATTTCTTCACCAGAGCCACTGGGTCAAAATCTGAGCATTGTTTTGCTTCTTCTGTCAAAACCATTGTGGGATGAACCGCACACTTCAGGTAAAAGTTTTGGTTAAAAAATCGGCAGTTGCGACAGGGAACCTTCTGGGAGCAGTTGAAGGGAGTAATCGTGTCCTGAACGTTTTTTTGGACCGATGAAGCCTTGAGAATAATAAATATAAGCGTCACAAGAAATCCCAGAGGAATCAGAATTAAACTGACATCTCCCATTCCTTCTCTCCCTGGGGTGGAGGAAGGCATCGATTCTCCAGTGGGTTGTTCCGCGAAGGTTTTATTTGAAAACCGCTCTGATGATAAATAGGACTTTGAAAAGGAATAAAAATTCATGGTTCTACACGAATCAGATTAGATGAAACAGGAAAAGG
>JANRKG010000127.1:0-8034 GCA_033763635.1 Leptolyngbyaceae cyanobacterium bins.59 | reverse complement strand
ATTTGTTAGAGGTGGCAGGGGAGGCGATCGAGGCCATGCAGGAAGTCATTGCAGAGAAACTCCGGCTCTTTGGCTCGGTCAATAAGGCTCACTTGCACGAAACCCCCTACGGAGCTTTGCTGGCAAACCAAAGCTACGGTTAGTTGCTAGTGTTCAGTCAATCAATGATTGATGGGTAGCCAAAATTCAGGTTAATGATTGGGGTTAAATTTTGCGGGTCTTCGACCCGTCAAAATTTTCCTGACGGAACACTAGTGGCGATTTTTCCTATTCATAAGCTAACTTACCTACTGCATTGAGATCAGCCTAAGATTCTGCGCTCGGCCCCTCCTCTTCATCGGCTCGATCGCTGAACTGTTGTAATTCTTATCAAAAAATCTGAATTTTCCCCATCGCAATCCTAGAGGGACCGTTTCTGCCCTAAGAAAGGACGGATTGGGGAGGGCGATCGGGCTGAAAAGGACTGCATTGGGTTCCTGAAGCAAGTGTGGGAGGGAAGGGCGATCGAATGGGAAGCGAAATTTATTTTTGTTTATTGTTCTGTTTTTTATAAAAGTAAGAACTTAAAAACATTAAAAACATCAAAAAATTGCTTGAGAGTTAATCTAGTCCGTTTTAGATTCTCGATGAATCTCAGAATCTTTTTTAATTCTTTTATCTATCCTATTTATTGCTGATAGCCCTTTTCTTTTCCGGGCAAGTTGACCATAATGCTTGTCATACAGCGTGAAACCCATTCTCGGTTGGCCAACCTGCGGATTCATCCTGAGACCCATTTGATATAACCCGATAGGAGCGACTGGCGTGAAACTTGCAGTTTATGGGAAAGGTGGCATTGGCAAATCAACGACAAGTTGCAACATCTCGGTTGCCCTGGCTCGTCGTGGCAAGAAAGTTTTGCAAATCGGTTGCGATCCAAAGCATGACAGTACCTTTACGCTGACTGGCTTTCTGATTCCCACGATTATTGATACGCTCCAAGCCAAAGACTACCACTATGAAGATGTCTGGCCCGAAGATGTGATTTACAAGGGCTATGGTGGGGTCGATTGCGTGGAAGCGGGGGGTCCGCCAGCGGGAGCAGGATGCGGGGGATATGTCGTCGGCGAAACGGTCAAACTTTTAAAGGAACTCAATGCCTTTGATGAGTATGATGTGATTTTGTTCGATGTGTTGGGAGATGTAGTTTGTGGCGGATTTGCGGCTCCCCTCAACTATGCCGATTACTGTTTGATCGTGACAGATAACGGATTTGATGCCCTGTTTGCGGCAAATCGCATTGCAGCCTCTGTTCGGGAGAAAGCCCGCACCCATCCCCTGCGTTTAGCGGGATTAATTGGCAACCGCACGGTCAAGCGAGACCTGATCGAAAAATATATTGAAGCAGTCCCCATGCCTGTTCTAGAAGTGCTGCCCTTGATTGAAGATATCCGGGTGTCGCGAGTGAAGGGAAAGACTCTGTTCGAGATGGCCGAGAGCGATCCATCCCTGAATTATGTCTGTGATTACTACCTGAACATTGCCGATCAAATTCTGGCAAGACCGGAAGGGGTCGTGCCCAAGGATTCCCCCGATCGCGACCTGTTCTCCTTGCTGTCTGATTTCTACCTCAATCCCACGAAACCCCAGGTCCGGAATGAGGAAGCAGAGTTGGATCTGATGATGGTTTAGAAATTGTTTTGCTTTGAGGAAGCCCTTTTGAGTTATGAGTATTGACGGTCATCCAAACTGTAACTTTTAACTCAATCCTCAAGGTGAACCGTGAACGTTGATGAACTTCGTCAGTCCTTAAAGCTAAAGTGGCTGACTTACTACCGGGAGAACCGGGCCTGGGTGACGCGCATCGGCATCTGGGTCACCCACAAGGGACAACGCCGCCCTTCCTCTAGTTTCATTCTGGCAACTTTGTCGGTGCTGGAACCGGAGTTAACCCAGGTTCTACCGCTGATCGTGGAGTTTAGCAACAGCCCCGATCGCGTGATTGAAGCCCTGGGATTGAACTTCAACCCGGACGAGGCGATGAAATCTCTGGAAAGCACTCGAAAGAAAACGATGGCTGAGGGTACGGTGCGGTTGTTGCCGAGTGGAACGGAGCCGATCGAACTCCCCGAACCAGCGGCAGAAAAGACCCGGACGCTCCTTACGGATGAAGCCTGTCGAGGCACCCGTGCTGATTCATAACAGTTTTGAGATTGGGTTTTGGGGGAATGCCCTCAAACGCCATCCCTCAAAACTCAATCACAAACTTTTGATGACAAGGGAACTAAGACCATGACGATCGCGGACGCTCAACCTCAAGCCCTTCAGTTTGATTGCGAGACGGGCAACTATCACACCTTCTGTCCCATTAGCTGTGTAGCCTGGTTGTACCAGAAGATTGAAGATAGTTTTTTCCTGGTCATTGGCACAAAAACCTGTGGGTACTTCCTGCAAAACGCAATGGGGGTGATGATCTTCGCAGAGCCACGCTATGCAATGGCGGAACTGGAGGAAGGGGACATCTCCGCCCAACTGAATGACTATGAGGAACTAAAACGGCTGTGTGTGCAAATTAAGCGCGATCGGAACCCCAGTGTGATCGTCTGGATTGGCACCTGCACCACCGAAATCATCAAGATGGATTTGGAGGGCATGGCTCCCAAACTAGAAGGGGAAATCGGGATTCCCATTGTGGTAGCGCGGGCAAATGGGCTGGATTATGCCTTCACCCAGGGAGAAGATACGGTGCTGGCAGCAATGGCCCAGCGTTGCCCCGATAAGGCTCCTGTGATGGAAGCTGAGAAGCATGAACGGAATGCAATTCAAAAACTGCTGACTTTTGGACGAAAGAAAGAGGATATTGAAGCAGAAGAATCCGAATACGCCGATCACCCCCCTCTCGTGTTGTTCGGTTCCCTGCCCGATCCAGTGGTCACTCAGTTAACGCTGGAGTTAAAGAAACACGGGGTCAAGGTGGCGGGATGGCTTCCCGCAAAACGCTATACAGAATTGCCTGTGTTAGAAGAAGGGTATTATGTGGCGGGAGTGAATCCCTTCTTGAGCCGCACTGCCACAACTCTGATGCGTCGGCGCAAGTGCAAATTGATTGGGGCACCCTTCCCGATCGGTCCCGATGGTACCCGCGCCTGGATTGAGAAAATCTGCTCTGTATTCAATATTGAACCGAAAGGATTGGCAGAACGGGAGGCCCAGATTTGGGAAACTCTGGAGGATTACCTCAAGCTGATCCGAGGGAAGTCCATCTTCTTTATGGGGGACAACCTGCTAGAAATCTCCCTGGCCCGTTTCCTGATTCGGTGCGGCATGACCTGCCCCGAAATCGGCATCCCTTATATGGATAAGCGCTATCAGGCGGCAGAACTAGAGTTGCTAGAGAAGACCTGTCAAGAAATGGGTGTCCCCCTGCCCCGCATCGTGGAAAAGCCGGATAACTACAACCAGATTCAGCGCATTAAAGAGCTACAACCCGATCTGGTGATTACTGGAATGGCCCATGCCAATCCCCTGGAAGCACGAGGGATTAATACCAAGTGGTCTGTGGAATTTACCTTTGCTCAGATTCATGGATTTACCAATGCCCGTGACATTCTGGAACTCGTGACCCGTCCCCTGCGACGTAACACTTCCCTGAAAGATTTAGGGTGGGATCAGTTGGTGCGGGAAGCGAAGGTGTAGGGCGATCGTCTCCTTACACCCCCTGACAAGTGTGAACATGCGAGGGAGCACCTGCGAAGGTCGCTCCCTTTTTCTATCTTTGGTTGTTTGTGCGTAGAATCACGGCCTTAGTTTTGAGAAACCCCGTATTCTGTTAATTTAGTGAGTGTATTTCCTGAATACACCTGATTTCGAGTCGTCACGATCGCAGCCATTCTGAAACGCCCATGCTAGATAAGGTTCTGAGCGGTCGCTACCAGATTACCCGACACCTCGGTTCTGGAGGGTTCGGGCAGACGTTTTTGGCGGAGGATCTGCATCTGCCCGATCGGCAACGGTGTGTGGTCAAACAACTCAAGCCCCAGAACAATCATCCTGACGCACTGGAAATTGCCCGGACCCTCTTCAACCGGGAAGCCAGAGTGTTGCATCAGCTCGGCGATCATCCTCAAATTCCCCGACTCTTTGCCCACTTTGAAGAGAATCATGAGTTTTATCTCGTTCAAGAATATATTGACGGGCAGGATTTGAGCCAAGAGTTATTGCCCGGTAAGATTTTCAGCCAATCCCAGGTTTTGACCCTACTGAGTGATATTTTCGCTGTTTTGAAATATGTGCATGATCAGGATGTCATTCACCGAGACCTCAAACCCTCGAACCTGATCCGCCGCCACCTCGATCGCCAGATCTTCATGATTGATTTTGGGGCGGTCAAGCAAATCAGCACCCAGACAGGGCTGCCTACGGGACAAACCAGCTTGACGGTGGCGATCGGTTCACCGGGGTACATGCCCAACGAACAGTACAGCGGCAAACCCCGCTTTTGTAGCGACATCTATGCAGTGGGGATGATTGCAATTCAAGCCCTGACGGGAATTGTGCCGACCAAGCTTCCCGAAGATCCAGAAACGGGAGAGCTGATCTGGCGAGAACAGGCCCAGGTCAGCCCCGATGTGGCAGCGATTCTCGATCGCATGATCCGGTACGACTTCCGACAACGGTATCAAACGGTGGATCAGGTGATGCAAGCCCTGGCAACCATTCCCCAATGTGCCTCCACCATCGGCTTCTCTGTTCAGGCTCCTTCTGAAAAATCTCCCTCCACGATCGCCTCGGCCCAGTCTGAAATGTTGCCGCCGTCCCCCTATCCAACAACCCAACCGCCTTCTCTGAGCGATTTACCTACTGAAAAGGTTCACGAGAAAACGGCCTGGTTCTCTCAGGTTCCTCAGGTCAAGCTTGCCCTGAGAACTGGATTGGTTATCGGGGCAGTCGGGCTGTTGGGAGGAGGGTACAGCCTTTACCAGCGTTGGCACAATCAACAACAAGCCCAGGCAGCCCTTGCAGAAGCCCAGACATTGCAGCAATCTGCCCAGTATCAGGCTTGTCTCGATCGCCTGAACCCGATCGCCCCCTTATCCTCGGCTAGTGGGGAGGTCCAACATCTCTTGATGAAATGCCGTTTTGGGCTTGCCCAAACCCTGGCAAAAACGGGCCAACTTTCAGAGGCAATGACCCTGGCAACCCAGATTCCGGATCAAAGCTCCCTGGCTCCTGAAGTTAAAAAGTCCCTGAACCAGTGGGCCGAACAACTCCTGAAGCAAGCGACCGAGAACTACCAGCAGGGAAGAATGAAGGAAGCAACGGCCCTTGTAAAAGCCATTCCAGCAAGCACAACGATCGCCCAAACCGCACAGACCCGCCTGACGGAGTGGCAGAAAGCCTGGAAGACAGACCACGATCGCTGGAAAGCGGCCCAGACAGCGCAGAAAGCAGGGGAGTGGCAGAAGGTTCTCACGGAAACTTCCCAAATCAGCAAAATTCCGTTTTGGGAGAAGAAAACGGCAGCACTCATCACAACAGCCCAAGCCCGTCTGGCAGAATCGACGGCTCAAGTTGAGATCCCTTCTGTCCCGGCAAACTCTGAAACAACACCAGCTTCGGTTTACGATCCCGGCATCGCAGTTTCCAATGGGACGGTGAATCCTCCATCTCCCGCCAATCCCACGGAAACGACTGCGCCTGTTGCGCCCGCTTATATTCCCCCAGCCCCGGTCCCAGTTGCAGAACCTGTTTATACTCCCCCAGTTCCCTCAGCCCCGGAACCTGTCTATGATCCCCCTCCAGATCCCCAACCTGAAGGTTGCTCTGGAAGCCGATGTGAATAAGTTTTGTCTATAAGTTTGTCCAAGTTAGATATTAAAGGGTCTTGCAATGTTGAAATCTCTGTCGCGTCTGCCGATTGTTTTGTGGGCGTTGGCGGCTCTGCCCCTGACTCCCCTCATGCCCAAGGCGATCGCCCAAACCCCACTCCTGCAACAAGATTATCTGGATACCGTTGATGGTAAGCCCTGGGGGGCACCCAGTTGGCCCTATAACACGGTTGTTGGGATCGAGATGTTTGGGGGAGGAATGGTTGGCAGAGCGGTGCTCGATCGCGATGGTCAGGTCGAGCCGATCGATGGATACTTCATTAAAAATCCCCTCGGTCAAATCAAACCCGTTTCAACGGTGGTGATCACTGCCTGGAGCAGTAAAACTGATGGTTGCTATATGGATATGCTGGTGCAGTACGCGCCCTCTCCCAGTTTGGGAGAAATCAGTCTGGATACGGCCCTGCCCTATTTAGTGCCCAGAGATGTCCAGATTGCCGTCGGCTATCAACAGGTTCTAACGCTGGTTCCCCAAAAATTAGAGGGTCGTTCCTGGATTGCGGGCCCCTATCGATACGAGTACTACCATACTGGTCAAAAGCAGAATTACCGCGCCCTCTGGTATATGGCCCGTAGCGTTTACACCGTTAAGCCGGAACAAGCGGCAATGCTTTCGAGCGCTAAACCAGGGAATGTTCGTGCCCGGATTACCTTCACGAAGGGGTCAGCCTATCAATACGACATTGGCGAGGGAACCGTGACTCGCTGGAAAGAAGTATTCAACTATAATCCCTCCTGTCGTCCGGGAGGGGCTGGAAAGCCCGCGATTCCAGTAGTAGGAACGGCAAGCGGTTCTACACCCTCTGGTTCGTCGAATCGACCCGCTCCTTCACTCCAAGGGGTGGAAGTGAATGCCTACCCCTCCAATGCCGATTTCAATACCTTCGATCGCACCTTACGCACAATTTTGGCGAAAAAAGAACCGGGAACGGGGGTCCGTCTCACCCCTGCGACTCGGAAAGCACGGCAGGCTTACCGCAATCAGTGGCAAAAGGAAAATCCCCCGATCGCCCGTTTTCTGGGAGCCTGGTACACCGGAGAACGTGCCTTCTATGTCTATCCCTCGGCGCAACGGGGTCGTGCCTGTGTCGTCGCTGAGTCAGGCGGGGTACAGGACTTTTACGTAGGGACAGCCCTGAATAAGGAAATGCGCTACGGGGGAACAGCAGGCTTTTACTGGGTCGATCAAGAACACATTTTGGCCGCCCGCGATCGGGGAGGTGCAGCCCTTTACCCTATCTACGCCATGCAAAACATCCCAACTCTCACACCCCAAGTGCTGGAAGCAATGGAAAAAGCAAAGTGTAATACAACGCTGCCTTAGAGTACCGGAGCCGGAGATCAGGAGCCGTGTGATTCCTGATCTCCCTACAGGAAAATTATTTTCTCGAAATCTTCTTACTTTTGAAGCAACTGCATTACAGCCCGAATCATATCCTCTGGGTGAAAGGGTTTTGTGATGTACGCATCACCGCCCTGTTTCATCCCCCAGTAGCGATCGAACTCTTCATTTTTGGTCGTACACATTATGACCGGGATATTCTGAGTCTTGGGATTGCTCTTGATCCAGCGGCAAAGCTCGTAGCCATTCATCCGGGGCATCACAATGTCCATCACCACCAGATCAGGGGGATTTGCCTGGATCTTTTCCATTGCATCAACCCCATCGCTGGCTTGATTAACAGTGAGTCCGCTTTTTTTCAGCAGGTCTGAAACCATCTCGCGGAGCATGGGGCTGTCGTCCACTACCAGAACTGTACTCATAACCCCCGACCTAATCTGTGAAACATGAATAGCATTCGATAAGGTATCTTATTTTACCCCACAAAAAGGCTGTGGTTGTTGCCTCTGCTCCCGCGTGGGAAGCTGCACCAACTTCAGTTTTCAGCTTAAAGCCTTTGCCTTCAGGAATTTCTTTCGCAAACCTTCGTAACGTGATTGTGCGGAGGTTAAAACCACCCAACACCAGAAGGGACGAGTAGAATCAGAAGAAAGGCACTTCTGAGGTGTCTATTTAGAATTTTATGCACCAGTATCGTTTGCCAGACTACCCCCCTAAGCAGCAAACTGGCTTTCAACGGCTGCTGAAAAATTTATTGCTGATGACAGCGGGTGGTATGTCCCTGGCAGCCCTATTAACGTTGCTAGGCTTCTATCGTCTTGGGAA
>JANRKG010000126.1:0-13737 GCA_033763635.1 Leptolyngbyaceae cyanobacterium bins.59 | reverse complement strand
TTTAGAACACCCTGTTGCCGCCTGAAGAAAGGAAATAGACTGATGGAAACCTGAACCTTAGGCTTTCTGAATTCGCTTCCGTTGTCCCCAAGCAATCAGGGAGAAGGCTCCTAAAGCCAGGGCTGCACTGGGTTCGGGAACAGACGCAATCCGATTGCGAACTGCTACCGCAGTATCCGGATTATCGCTAAACAATCCATCAATGCCCAATGCAAAGAAGGTTTCATATTCTGCCTCTGCATTGCCCTGAGCAGCGGGGTTTGTGCCAATTCGGAAATCTAAAGGCAGGAAGGTATTTTCATTGCGAAATGTCCAGCCATGCACAATCAAGTTATTCGCATGGGCATCTTGAACCACGGTTGTTGGGCTAAGGAGTCTACCAGACGCATCTCTAGGAATCAGTAAGTTTTTATTTACCCCAACCCCAGAGGCATAGGTGGCAATTTCCGCTAACCCCGTTTTCGTTGCCAGATCTGCATAGGTGCGGGAGTCACCGGAGACCACAAAATCATAGGGTCTGCCAGAGGCGCTAATGAGCTGAACCAACGGCAGGTTTGTCAGAGTTTTCAAGTCTTTCAAGTTACTGACTTCAAAAGACTGAATAAAGACAGGTGAATTCGCACTGGTATAGCCATTGGCAGTGAGAATTTCGACCAGCTTTTCCTCCATTGAGAGGCCCAAATTATCAAAATAAGTGGGGTGTTTTGTCTCAGGGTAAATGCCGATCGTGCGTCCCGTTTCTGCACTCTTCCGTTTTGCCAGGTCAATCACTTCCTGAAGAGTGGGAACTTCAAACTGGCGATCGAAAGCTGTATTTTGGGGCCGAAGAGCAGGAATCCGCTCGATCGCTCGCAGGGTTTTCAATTCTGCCAGCGTAAAGTCTTCCACAAACCAACCCCGCACCGAAACGCCGTCCAGTACCTTGGTGCGAACGCGATCAGCAAATTGGGGAATCTCATAGACGTTTGTGCTGGTATCTGTGGTGTTCAGCGTTCCGTTTGCATTCAAAACCGCCAGCATCGGCTCATGGCGGGCCACCAAAACACCATCCTTGGTAATCACCAAGTCTGGCTCAATGTAGTCGGCTCCCATGTCGATCGCCAATTCGTAAGCTGCCAGGGTATGCTCAGGGCGGTATCCACTGGCTCCCCGGTGCCCAATGACGATGGGAGGGGTGCCCGTGAGCGTTGCTGCTAAAGTTGACCCGATCGGAAGTGCCATTGTAGCAATGGTGGTTAGAAGTGCCAGCTTAATTACATTAAACATACTTGCTAAGGTCCTATCTCAACAATGCAGCAGCCGGACTGTTAGCCATGCAAAAGCACGACGGAATAACCCAATTTCAGGGGAACCGCCCATTACTTTTACAAACGTTGAATCAACGTTTAACAGTCTCAGTATTTACACAGGTGATAGTAGGGAGTTGAGATTAAGCAAACCCCAAGATCTCGTTAACTCTTTACGAATCCTAAACTTCTTTAAATAGATTTCATATAGTATTCTGGGATACAGAAATTTAGATTCATTAAAGAATTTTACTCGTCAATTTAGAACATAAAATCTGGAATAACCTGATGAATTGAAAGCGAATAGGGACACAGTATTTCTGTGTCCCTATTCGCACGTTGTAATAAGTGTTCGCGGGCTAGCGTGGACTAATTTTCCCGCGCTGCCTGGAGTTTTTGCCGCCAAACCTCGTCCTGAGTCAGCAGGTCGGATTGGGGAAGGGCCGCTTGTTCGCCCGATCGCAGCCATTTGATTTGAACAGTTTCAGTTTCCGCTTCTGAATCTCCCAGGATCAGGCAGACTCCGGCTCCACTGCGATCGGCCCGCTTCAGTTGCTTGCCAAAGGGACTCCTGCTTAAATCCAGTTCCACTGAAAAGCCCTGGTGCCGCAACTTCTGAGCCAATGCAAGGGCTTGAGCTTCAGCCCGATCGCCTCGGGAAGCCAGGTAGAAATCCAGGGAGGTCGTTGACAGAGGTTCCGCTTGTTGCAGCAGCAGGATCAATCGCTCCAGTCCCATTGCCCAGCCCACCGCTGGGGTTGCCGGACCTCCCAATTCTGTCACCAGCCCGTCATACCGCCCCCCACCACACACCGTAGATTGGGCACCCAGATCGTCCGATTGCATTTCAAAAGCAGTATGGGTATAGTAGTCCAACCCTCTTACCAGACGGGGATTTAGTTCGTAAGTAATGCCCAAATCCGTAAGTAGCTGGCGCACTTGTTCAAAGTGTTGTTGGGAGTCAGCACCCAGATACTCCAGGATGCTCGGAGCGTCCTGAGTAATCTTTTGAGTTCGCTCGTCCTTACTATCCAAAATTCTGAGGGGATTGCGGGTAAGACGGTTTTGAGAATCCGCATCCAACTCCTCTTGATAGGGAGTCAAGTATTGAATCAGCGCTTCCCGGTAACGCTGGCGATCCTCTGGGTTGCCTACAGAATTCAAGCTCAATCGCAGATCCCGAACCCCAACGGCCCGCAAAATATCTGTAGCGATCGCTATGACTTCTGCATCCGCACGGGGATCTGCGCTCCCCAACAACTCTAATCCCAACTGGTGAAACTGCCGTTGCCGCCCCGCCTGGGGTTTTTCGTACCGGAACATTGGCCCCGTGTACCAGAGCCGCTGAACCCCACCTTGAGCATGCAGACTGTGTTCAATAAAGGAGCGGACGACTCCCGCTGTTCCCTCCGGACGCAGGGTGAGGGAGCGGGGAGGGGTATCCCGATCGTGGAAGGTGTACATTTCCTTGCCCACCACATCCGTTGCTTCGCCAATCCCCCTTTCAAACAGGGAAGTCTGCTCAAAGATGGGCGTACGGATTTCGCGGTAGGTTGCTTTCGATAGAACATCTCGCGCGATCGACTCGATGCGCTGCCAGTAATGCACCATCTCAGGCAGAATGTCTTTGGTGCCTCGGAGTGCTTGAATCGTGCCCATGAAACGTTAAGCGAGTAATGAAAATAGATTAGAAGATGAACCAGATTAGAAGATGAACCGGAGGGAATTTAGCAACTGAGCGAACATTACTGGGCGAACGTTAGGGAAGGGAACGCCACGCTCCATGCCGATCGCCATAATACCTTAGAATGCGATCGACCCTTTCCCGACTCAGGGCATCAGATGCTTCAGAGAACTGAACCCAAAGCCCTCCAGCCTGACTCTGGAAATAGTCAAACTCTTTGGATTGTTGGGTCAACAGCCCGGCATCAACGGCCTCAACTTGACGGAGATGAGCCACAACTTCCCGATAAACGGCAAGGGGAAGGCCAGGGCATTCAATTTGAAACCGGGTCAGGTTAGGGTTGGCAATTTGTAGGGTGAACTCAACTGTCATAGCGCTTGGGGGCTTCCATCCTCGTTGCGTTGGGGTAACGCACAACAATTTACCTCGTTCAGGCACACCTTCCCCCACTTCAAAGCCCAACGAACCAGGGAAACTCGGTTATCAGTTCCTGTTTTATCGAGGATATTACTAATATGGTTGTCAACCGTTCGTTTACTGATTGCGAGGTTTTCAGCAATTTCTTGATTGGTTAAGCCAGCAGCCACTAACTCAATGACCTGTAACTCTCGATCGGAAAGGATTCCCGTTCCCTGGCTCTGAATCTCGCTCCCAGACATAATATTAATTGTCCCCGTACATAGTATATATACTTATCCCTTCTTTAATTCTAGAGGGTTCTTGGAAAAAGCGACGGCTCAGTTTCGTTTCCTCCCATCTAGAGAAGGTTAATTAGGCAACGGGTAGGCTTATCATGAATTGCAAGCAAAATAAGCTTTGTAAATAATCTTTGAAGAACTTTGAATTTGTGATCATCGTAACTTTTTGTTACCTCCGTAGATCTCTATTCTGAAAAGGTAGTTTCGTTTGTTTTTTCCGACCCGGTATGGATGCGACTGTCCTGCCCCACAATCAACTGCTTTTACAAGTCATCCATTCCATTTATAGTGATCAGCCTGTCAAGGTTGTCACCCTGGCCAACGATCGTCTCTTAATCGAAGCTTACGGAAACAGGCAGGTGATCCGGATTCAAACCACCGGTTCTTTTGAAGTTGTGCTTGAACAAGTCATTCATTGGATCGAGTTGTGTCTTGCTTATTCTTTGAGTCCCAGTCCCAGGCGATTGCACCTGCTTCAGAAAGTGGCTCAAACTTCTGGGGGTACTTTAGAAGACGATACTCTAGAAGCGGTGCTTCAACAGGATTGCGTGAACTGCTGAATACCTATTTGACAAGGAACTATAATGAACGTACCTTTCCTATCAAGAAGGGCTTCAAGCTCTTTCAGGTTCGTTCTAGCAGTTCCATGAAGCTTGCTCAGACGCTTTTGAGGTTTTTGCATCACCAACTTTTCAGGGGATTCCTGAGGGTTCTGATCATTTGTCTTTGGCTTGTGATTGGGTCCGGGCAACCTGTAGCTTTGGCTGACACCGCTTCGATCGACCCTTCAACGGTTGAATTGAGTCCTGAGCCAGTACCTCTGCGGATTCCCTTAGATGCAAGCAGCATCTCTTCTGAAAAAATTAGCCAATTTATTCAAGCCTATTCCCAGGTTGTTGCTCTGATTGAGCGACGGGAGGGAGAACTTCAGGCGGCAGAGAGTCAATCAGAATCTCGTAGGATTGAACGGGATATTGAAACAGAAGCTTTTGACATTCTTGAAACTCATGGTTTAACTCGGCAAGAGTATCTGCAACTCTTGGGGTTAGCAAATACAGACCCGGAATTTGGAGAACGGGTTGCAGCACAGCTTCAGGAAGCGAGTTAAAAAACTTAACAGGCAGTCTGAGAGAGGAAAATGATAAGCTAGATGCCTATAAACCTTACCAAATGCCCCCATGACTCCGCCTCGTGTTCTTTGCCTGGGTGAGGTCTTGTTTGATGCGCTGGCGGACCAGCCCGAAAGAACGCCTGATCAAGTTGAATCCTGGACTGCTTATCCCGGTGGCGCTCCCGCTAACGTTGCTTGCGGGCTGGCGAAACTGGGCACCTCGTCTGGGTTTATTGGATGCGTAGGGCAGGATGTGGCGGGGACAGAGCTAAAAACGCTGCTGGAAACGCTGGGAGTGGACATTACTGGGATTCAAACCCATCCAACGGCTCCGACTCGAACGGTGCTGGTGACACGATCGCAATCTGGGGAACGCACGTTCGCTGGGTTTAAGGATTGTCAGACAACCGAGTTTGCCGATACATTTTTGCAGGCCAGTCAGTTATCTCCCGGTCTTTTTGAGAAGGCTGATTTTTTGGTGTTGGGAACGCTAGAACTGGCTTACCCAGATAGCCGGGCGGCAATAGAACGGAGTTTGGCTCTGGCAGAACAGAATTACGTCAAGATTCTGGTAGATGTAAACTGGCGATCGATGTTTTGGCCTGATTTAGAGGCTGCCCAAGATTTAGTTCACTGGCTGCTCAAACAAGTGGATTTTCTAAAACTATCGGATGAGGAAGCCGATTGGTTATTCGGGACTGCTGATCCAGGTGCCATTACCCATCGCTTAGGCAATTTAGAAGGAGTGTTGGTTACTGCGGGAGGGGAGGGATGTGCTTACTGTCTGGGCGAAAATGAAGGACGCTTGCCTGCATTTTCGGTCACAACAGTCGATACCACTGGGGCAGGAGATAGCTTTGTGGCAGGGGTTCTACACCAATTTTGCCAGCAGGGGATTCGGGCTTTATCCGATCCTGCGGTAGCCCGTCAAGTAGCTGCATACGCCAGTGCAGTTGGTGCCCTAACAACTCTCAATCCAGGGGCAATTGCCGCCCAACCAACAGCAGCAGCAGTTGAAGCGTTTCTGGCAGGAAATCCGATCTGATGGCGATCGAAATTGAACGAAAATTTCTGGTCATTGGGGATGGGTGGCGATCGTTAGGAGTCGGCACTCCTTATCGCCAAGGATATATTGCTGCGGGAATTGGCCGCACCGTTCGGGTGAGAATTGCAGGGAATCAGGCGTTTTTGACGATTAAAGGGCCGACGATTGGCCGATCGCGGAGTGAATTTGAATACCCCATTCCTTTAGACGATGCCCGTCAGATGCTCCATAGTCTGTGTGAACGTCCTCTCATTGAGAAAACTCGCTACAAAATTCCCTGGGAGGGGTTGACCTGGGAAGTGGATGAGTTTGAAGGGGAAAATAAGGGGTTAGTGATGGCAGAGGTCGAACTCACTCACGAAAAGCAGTCCATTCGCTTCCCTGAATGGGTTGGGAAGGAGGTTTCCCATGATCCTCGTTACTACAATTCCAATCTGATGAAACACCCTTTTACCCGTTGGTAACTTTATTTGAATTTGCGACTTTTGATGAAGAAAATCCAGACTTCCTTCGTACATTTGCACTACAAATTCCCAGTATTCTAAGAAAAGATTTTCTAAGAGAAGGGTGACCATGCAAATTCCAGTTAATCCAGACAATAACGATATTCGAGAAGCTTTGATTCAACTGGGAAACGCCGTAAACCAGTTGCGAGGCGAAGTGAGCCAGTTGCGAGATGATCTGGGACGCTTAGATTACAAGTTTGATACTTATCAAAAAGGAACGGGTGGGATGGTCAAAATGGCGACAACCATTATTATTGCGACCGCTTCCGTTGTTGTCCTTTCCAGCCTCAGCCCCGCAGTTACAGCGATCGTGACTGCCCTATCCACTGCGAATTCAGGATAGTTCGGGATTCCAGCTTCCCAAAAAAAGGGACAGGGTAATTAACCCCATCCCTTACCACTCTAGAAATTGCTCTTACCCAGAGGAACCCTTACTTCGTTTCTGAGAACTCTGCGTCAATCACATCATCATCCCCACCCGTCTTGGTGGCACCCGGTTCCGGACCTGCGCCACCCCCATCACCAGGAGCTGCGCCACCTGCTTGTTGATAGATGTTGCTGCCGATCGAGTACAGAGCTTGTTGTAACTCGGTTGTCAGAGTTTTGATGCGATCGTAGTCTTCCTTGCTGAGGGCATCTTTGAGATCCGTAATCAGACCATCAACCTTAGTTTTGTCTGCTGCGGGCACTTTATCCCCTAACTCACCCATTTGCTTTTCAGCCTGGTAAGCGAGGGACTCAGCCTGGTTCTTCAGATCAACCCTTTCACGACGCTCCCGGTCAGCGTTCGCGTTGGCTTCTGCTTCGCGAACCATCCGTTCCACATCATCCTTAGGCAGGGTAGAAGCTCCAGTGATGCTGATGGATTGTTCCTTGCCAGTTCCCTTATCCCGTGCCCGGACATTGAGAATCCCGTTGGCATCAATGTCAAAGGTCACTTCAATTTGGGGAACACCACGAGGAGCGGGGGGAATCCCATCCAGACGGAAGGTTCCAAGGCTCTTGTTGTCAGAAGCCATTTCCCGTTCCCCTTGTAGAACGTGGATTTCAACGTTGGTTTGTCCATCAACGGCGGTGGAGAAGACTTCCGACTTCTTCGTAGGAACAGTGGTGTTGCGAGGAATGATCTTGGTCATCACCCCCCCCAGGGTTTCAACCCCCAGGGACAGAGGAGTGACATCCAACAGGAGAATGTCCTTCACTTCACCCGCGAGTACCCCAGCTTGAATCGCAGCACCCACCGCCACCACTTCATCAGGGTTTACGCTTTGGTTGGGGTCTTTCCCCATGATGCGCTTCACCAACTCCTGGACGGCGGGAATCCGGGTAGAACCACCTACCAAAACTACCTCATCAATGTCGTTCTTAGTCAGCGCTGCATCGCGCATCGCATTCTCAACAGGAATCCGGCAGCGATCGATCAAGTCAGAGCAAAGTTCCTCAAACTTGGCACGGGTCAGGGTGGTTTCCAGGTGCTTAGGCCCCTCCTGAGTGGCGGTGATGAAGGGCAGGTTGATTTCTGCCTGGGTCACGCTGGACAACTCAATCTTGGCCTTTTCTGCTGCTTCTGTCAGCCGTTGGAGAGCTTGCTTGTCCTTTCGCAGGTCAATGCCTTCAGACTTTCTGAACTCTTCCGCCAGGAAGTCCACAATCTTCTTATCGAAGTCGTCTCCACCGAGGTGAGTGTCTCCACTGGTGGACTTCACTTCAAAGAAACCATCATCCACTTCCAGAATCGACACGTCGAAGGTTCCCCCCCCCAAGGTCAAATACCAGAATGGTTTGATTTTCTTTGTTTTCCAGACCGTAAGCGAGGGCCGCAGCCGTCGGTTCGTTGATGATCCGCAGCACTTCTACCCCAGCAATCCGACCTGCATCTTTGGTCGCTTGCCGTTGGGAGTCGTTGAAGTAGGCCGGAACCGTAATCACCGCCTGGGTAACTTGCTCACCGATGTACTTGCTGGCATCGTCAATCAACTTCCGCAAGACCTGAGCAGAAATCTCCTCAGGAGCAAACTGCTTATTGGCAGTCGGGCAGTTGATTTTTACATTGCCATTCACATTCAGGACTTTGTAGGACACTTCTGTCGCTTCGTGGGTCACTTCATCAAACTTGCGGCCGATGAAGCGCTTCACGGAGTAGAAGGTATTTTCAGGGTTCATCACAGACTGGCGTTTTGCAATCTGCCCGACTAACCGATCGCCATTCTTCGCAAAGGCAACCACCGAAGGCGTAGTCCGAAAGCCTTCTGCATTCGCGATGACGGTGGGTTTACCGCCTTCCATCACAGCAACAACTGAGTTCGTTGTGCCCAAATCAATTCCAACAACTTTTGCCATAGGGTACTCCGACGTTACACAATCTCAATACAAATAACTAGGGTTGCTCTGCCAGAAAAGCTTTCTCAGAAAAGCTCTGTCAGATCAGTAGGGGCGGGGGGTAAGAACTGAACTGGGTTCCATGAATGGCGGTATCCAAACCGTCAGAAACACCTCACTCGATCTCCTGTACTCGGTCCACTTGACCACGCTATGGCACCCCAAGCCCACTTTTGACAGGAAACCTGATCTCTATACTGCTTACCCCTGCCCCATCCATGAAGGGGTATTTACCGAACCGCAGAAGGACGGTTACGAAACGATCGCTGGTTCGGTTGCCCAAACATCCTCCGTCAAGTCTGTATCCACAACGGGAGCAGAAACGTTGGCAATTGGAGGTTGTGGTTCAACAGAAACACTAGAATCAAATTCAGTCGCGACTTTGGACGGAGTTTGGACAGACAGCTTCACTACCTTGGGAGCCACAACCTTCAGTAAAGTCAGGGTGAGAACGCCATCCGTCAGGTCAGCTACGACTCCATCCAGTTGTACGGGAATCCGCAAGGGAATGACCCGCTGAAACTTGCCATAGCGAAACTCTGAGCGTACCCGTCTGTCCGTTCCTTCCCAGGTGGGTCGTAATGCTCCGGCGATCGTCACGGCTTCACGGCTCACCTGCACATCCAAATCTTTCGCAGCCACACCCGGCACTTCTACTTTCAACACCACCTGGGTATCCGTATGGTGAACTTCGATCGCTGGAACCCAGGCCGTTGCTTGTTCAGAGGCTCTGTCCAGATTCTCAGGATGAAGGGTGTGCAGTCGTTGATTCAGGGGAAGGCCCGCGATCGTCAAGTCTCGTACAGGCCAATGAACGAGAGTTCTCATCAGTTCACCTCAAAACACAAGGAATGTGGGTCAAAACAACGGTCAGGGTAAAAGACCTGGACCTTAGAAATTAGAAATCTGAATCTTTAGAATTTGAGCTTTTAGAATGAAGCAAGTTTAGGAATCGCAAATTCTAAATCAAGGATGCTAGAAGTGTAGGTTTGAACAACACTTGCGTCTTTCCATGTCTTTACTTTACGTCGCTTCCTTCAAAGGGGGATTCCGGCGAACCGTATCCCGGAAGGGGTGTTTGCCGAAGTGGGAATGGATGGGATGCCCAATAACTCACGAAGCACCACAATCGGAGAGTGTCGCTGATGCTGCAACCCGAACAAGTCTTGCAAGGCCGTTATCAACTACAACGCCAGTTGGGACGAACCGCAGCGGGGCGGCAAACCTGGCTATCTCAGGATTTGACTACTGGGGAACCCCTGATCATCAAATTACTGGCCTTTAGTCCTCAGATGCAGTGGCAGGAATTGGAACTGTTCGAGCGGGAAGCGCGTGTGCTGCAAAATCTTGATCATCCCTGCATTCCCTGCTACCGGGATTACTTTTCCCTGGAAGCGGAGACAGGCGGTGGTTTACCCTGGTTTGCCTTGCTGCAAGACTATATTCCCGGAAACTCTCTACAGGAGTTGCTGGAACAGGGGCAGCGGTTTTCAGAAATTCAAGTCCGAACGATCGCCCAGGAAATTCTGGAAATTCTCATCTATCTGCACGAACTCAGTCCTCCGGTTCTCCACCGAGATATCAAACCCAGCAACCTGATTCTCGGTCCAGATCGGCATATCTATTTGGTGGACTTTGGGGCGGTGCAAGCGCAGGCAGCGGTTACGGGTGTGACCTTTACTGTCGTTGGAACGAGCGGCTATGCTCCCCTGGAACAGTTTTGGGGACGGGCGGTGGCGGCTTCAGACCTCTATGCAATGGGCGCAACCCTCATTCACTTGCTGACAGGCGTTGCCCCAGCGGATCTGCCCCATCGCGATTCTCGGATTCAGTTTAGCGATCGGGTCAGTGTTGATCCCCAATTGGTGCAATGGCTGGAGAAAATGACAGAATCGGCTGTAGAAAAGCGGTTCAGTAATGCTCGTCAAGCGCTGGATGCTCTCCATTCGAAAATGGTTTCATCTAACGCTTCGCTGCGAATGCGACGGCAAGTAGAACCCGAATCTAACTCAATTTTTATCTGGAAGAAGCCCGATCGCATGGAAATTCGGTTTTCGGGGGGTGGGTTAGTTCGACGCTTTCAAAAGCTTGGGTTGTTCAGTTCGCGGGGATGTCTACTGTCTTTGATGTTCAACTGGGTGGTTGTCCTGGCGGTTTTAGTGCTCTTGCCTGTTTATAGCGTCTTGAGCCTGGAACGCATTGAAGTCAACTTCAGTCAGGATTCTTTTGAAATCAAGCGTCGTATCCTTTTCTTTGTTCTGAACTACCAACGCGGCTGGACTTCCCACATTACTGGGGTATTTCTGAATCGATCGGGGTCGGCCTATGAAGTCTCGGTGCGGGCCGATCGCCAAACCTATTGGTTAGGGGGATCGTTGACAGAAGATGAGTGTGTCTGGCTGGCTCAGCAGATTCAGGATTGGTTAGATGGGAAGTAGGGAGATGGATGGAGGAGGTAGACACATTCATCCATTGCAAGCAGCGATAGAATAGAAAGTTGGTCCCTACGATCGCTTCCATATGGTCACGCTATCGCCTGAATTACAAGCTCGTCTTGCCACCCCTCTAAAAATTGGTTCCCTGGAAGTCAAAAGTCGGGTACTTCAATCGCCCCTATCTGGGGTAACGGATTTGGTGTTTCGGCGGTTGGTGCGTCGGTATGCCCCTGACTCCATGCTGTACACCGAGATGGTGAATGCAACGGGGCTACATTACGTGAAGGAACTGCCCAAGATCATGGAGGTGGATCGAAATGAGCGGCCCATCAGCATCCAGCTATTCGATTGCCGTCCCGATTTCCTGGCGGAGGCGGCTCAGAAAGCCGTATCAGAGGGGGCTGATACGGTGGACATCAATATGGGATGTCCCGTAAATAAAATCACGAAAAACGGTGGGGGGTCTTCCCTTCTCCGCCAACCGGAATTAGCAGGGGAAATTGTGCGATCGGTGGTCAATGCCGTGAACGTTCCTGTCACTGTCAAAACTCGCATCGGGTGGAGTGACAAGGAAATCAACATTTTAGAGTTTGCCCGACGGATGGAAGAGGCTGGGGCACAGATGATTACGGTGCATGGTCGCACCCGTGCCCAGGGCTACAACGGTCCTGCTCGATGGGAATGGATCGGTCGAGTGAAAGAAATTCTCTCCATTCCTGTGATTGCGAATGGGGATATGTTTTCGGTCGAAGCGGCTGTGAAGTGCCTGGAGATGACCGGGGCCGATGGCGTAATGTGCTCACGGGGAACGCTGGGGTATCCCTTCCTGGTCGGGGAAATCGATCACTTTTTGAAGACAGGGGAAGTGCGGCCCAAGCCAACAGCGATCGAACGGCTGCAATGCGCTCGGGATCATCTGCAAGCGCTCTGGGAATATAAGGGCGATCGGGGGGTGCGACAGGCCCGGAAGCACATGACCTGGTATGCCAAAGGATTTCCGGGGGCAGCGGATCTGCGGGGGAAACTTTGCTTGATTGAGAACGTGAGTCAGGGGTTGGAGTTGATCGATCGTACCCTTGATCGACTGCACCAGGACTTTATTGCAGAGGACTGGGAAGCCCAGTCCGAGTGTGAGGAATCCCTGGCAATGATTTGAGGAATCCCCTCAAGCAAGATAAAATGAAGGCTTCCGGAGATGGGGAGTTGTCATGGGAGCATTGTACGGGCGGGATGTTTTGAGTTTGGCAGATTTGACGGCTGAAGAGGTGCGGAACCTCCTAGATCTGGCGGCTCAGATGAAAGCAGGCAAAGTACAGCCCCAGTGCAGTAAAGTTTTGGGACTTCTGTTTTACAAAGCTTCGACTCGCACCAGAGTCAGCTTCTCTGTCGCGATGTATCAGTTGGGAGGGAAGGTGATTGACCTGAACCCCAATGTCACCCAGGTGGGGCGTGGGGAACCCCTGGAAGATACCGCTCGTGTGCTCGATCGCTATGTAGATATCATGGCCATTCGTACCTTTGAACAACGGGATTTGGAACGGTTTGCCCAGTATGCCCGCATTCCCGTGATTAATGCCCTGAGTGATCTGGAACATCCCTGTCAGGTTTTGGCAGATCTTCTTACCATTCAAGAAAACTTTGGGTCTCTCGCGGGATTAACGCTGACTTATCTGGGAGATGGCAACAACGTCGCCCACTCGCTGCTATTGGGATGTGCCTTGGTAGGCATGAACGTGCGAGTCGCAACGCCCCCTGACTATCGCCCCCTTCCAGAAATTGTGGAGCAGGCGAAAGCCCTGGGGGGAGACAAGATCGAAGTGACCGTCACAGAAGACCCGATCGCTGCCATCAAGGGTGCCCATGCCGTTTACACCGATGTTTGGGCCAGTATGGGGCAGGAAGACCTGGCAGCATCCCGTATTCCTATTTTTCAACCCTATCAAGTTAATGATGTGTTACTGAGCCATGCCGACTCTAAGGCAATTGTGCTGCATTGTTTACCTGCTCACAGAGGCGAGGAAATTACGAATGAGGTTATCGAAGGGTCACACTCCCGGGTATGGGATGAAGCTGAGAATCGCCTCCATGCTCAAAAAGCACTTTTGGCGAGTCTGTTAGGAATTGCTTAACTCCGTAAGGGACATACAGCAAAATAACCTCTTTGTAGCTCGGGTTTGACCTTGCTCAACCCAAAAACAGTTGAAAACTTGGCTTCGTTCAGCCCTGTGACTGGCACTTTATCAATTTGCAAATCCCGAAGTTCTATCTTTCGGATCAAAATTATTGAATTTTCCGAAAAACTCCTTAAAGTCTCGCCGGAAATTGGTTGAAGGGGTAGACAGACAGAATTTTTAATAGTACAATTGTTCTATAACGCTACACATTTGTATTTATGCAGACGGATACAGCATAAGCCTTAACGGTATAGGTATCAGAGGTATACAGATGTATTTCTATACATCTGTATTTATAGCCAATGTTTTGTTGTATATTTGTACTGTATTCGTACAACTGTATTTGTACAAACACAGTTGTACAACTGCGTTTGTGTAACTGCGTTTGTGTAACTGTGTTTGTGTAACTGTATTTATGC
>JANRKG010000125.1:0-52835 GCA_033763635.1 Leptolyngbyaceae cyanobacterium bins.59 | reverse complement strand
CCGTAGCATGACCCGTCTCCAAGGTTCCTCCCAAGGTTCTTCCGAACAAGGTTTTTCCGGGCAAACATTGCCCCAGAAGTCCATTCGACAGGCTGCCAGAAAAGGCTCGACGATCGCAGGAAGCGTAACCGCCTGTTGGTTGCTGCTGCAAGGCATTCTGGCAGTTCCAGTTCTGGCAGATGCCAGTAAAACGGGGCTGACCTATAGCCAATTAATCGAAAAGATTGATGCAGGGGAAGTCACGCGGGTTGAAATCGATCCCGTTCAACGGGTCGCACGGGTAAGGTTAGAGAAACAAAAGCGAACCGATCCGATGGTCGAAGTTCCGCTCTTTGATGAGAATCCGGAACTCACAAACCGGATCAACGAGAAACTGAAGACGAACAGTATTGAGTATGAAATTCAGCCTTCTGCTGACAATAGCGCAGCAGCCGGATTGCTGGCAAATTTACTGCTGATTTTCCTGCTGATCGGTGGATTGCTGCTCATCCTGCGGCGATCGACCAATGCCCCCGGTCAAGCTATGAACTTTGGTAAGTCCCGTGCCCGTTTTCAGATGGCAGCTAAAACCGGGGTGCTGTTTGAAGATGTGGCGGGGATCGAAGAAGCCAAGGAAGAACTTCAGGAAGTGGTCACCTTTTTGAAAAAGCCAGAGCGGTTTACGGCAGTGGGTGCCCGCATTCCTAAGGGTGTGCTGCTGGTGGGGCAGCCGGGAACTGGGAAAACATTGCTGGCAAAGGCGATCGCTGGGGAAGCTGGAGTTCCCTTCTTCAGCATCAGTGGTTCTGAATTTGTGGAGATGTTCGTTGGGGTTGGGGCTTCCCGTGTCCGGGATCTGTTTAAGAAGGCCAAGGAAAGCGCTCCCTGTATTATTTTTATCGATGAAATTGATGCCGTCGGTCGTCAGCGAGGGGCTGGGATTGGGGGTGGCAATGACGAGCGGGAGCAAACCCTTAACCAGTTGTTGACAGAAATGGATGGATTTGAGGGTAATACTGGCATTATTGTGATTGCGGCAACGAACCGCCCCGATGTTTTGGATACCGCCTTGCTGCGTCCTGGTCGTTTTGATCGGCAGATTGTGGTGGATTTGCCAACTTTAAGGGGCCGTCTCGGAATCCTCAAAGTTCATGCTCGAAATAAAAAGCTGGCTCCTGAAGTTTCTCTGGATGGGATTGCCCAGCGGACTCCTGGTTTCTCTGGGGCCGATCTGGCTAATCTGTTGAATGAGGCGGCGATTCTGACGGCACGGCGGCGGAAAGAAGCAATTACTTCTTTAGAAATTGATGATGCCCTCGATCGCATCACCATCGGGCTAACCCTCACTCCCCTGCTTGACAATACCCGGAAGCGCATGACAGCGTATCATGAAGTCGGTCATGCCCTGGTTGCGACCTGCTTGAAAAAGGCTGACCCTGTAAACAAAGTCACCATTATTCCCCGATCAGGTGGGGTTGAGGGCTTTACGCAATTCACTCCCAACGAAGAAGTGATCGACAGTGGGTTGTACAGTCGGGCCTGGTTGATCGATCGCATTACCGTGACCCTGGGAGGATTGGCGGCAGAAGCCGAAATCTTCGGCGATTCAGAAGTGACGACTGGCGTTGGGGATGATATTCGCAAAATCACCTCTCTGGCCTGGGAAATGGTGACCCGCTTTGGGATGTCTGATCTGGGTCCTGTTGCCCTGGAACCACCCAACTCAGAAGTATTCCTGGGCCGTGACATGATGCCCCGGTCTGTGGAGTATTCCGAGGATGTTGCTGCCAAAATTGATGCTCAAGTCCGAACCATCATTCTGCGGTGTTACGAAGCGGCCCGTGCCATCATTCGGGAAAATCGCTTTTTGATGGATTACATCGTAGATATTCTGGTAGACCAGGAAACCATTGATGGCGATCGGTTCCGGCAGATCATCGCAGAGTATCGGGAGCAGCATCCTGAAGTTACCATCAGCCCTGCTTTGGGATCAGCCGTTAGTACCTCCTGATAGGATGAAGGAGATTGCCTGACTGAGGGTACAGATGTCTAAAGAATTTTCCGTTGGCGATCGGGTGCGGGTGGTTGCGATGCCCGCCTATGTCAAAACCGCTGACACCATGCCCATGCTGCGTCCCCCAGATGTCATTCATCTGGGGGAAGAAGGGGTGGTTCTCAATCAGCGTCCGGGGGGATATTGGACTGTCCGATTCTCACGGGGTGCATTTTTGATGGAGAGCCAGTATATTGATGTCGTTTCAGCCCCAACCATTGAGCCTGAAACGAATCAGGCTCTAACAGAGTAAATCTCAATATTTCCGTTCCTGGGGTTGGAACAGAGTAATAGTGACAGGGCGATAGCGCAGGTCTACTCCCGCAGGGGAATAGTAGGCCATTGTGTGCTTGAGAAAATTTCCATCGTCCCGATCGGGATAATCTTCCCGGAAGTGCGCTCCTCGACTTTCCTGGCGGTTGAGGGCCGATCGCAGAATCATTTCTCCGACAATCATCAGGGATCGCAATTCTAGCGCTTCCACCAGTTCCGTGTTCCAGTGGCGGTCGCGATCGTCCAGGTAAACCTGGGAATAGCGTTGTTGAATTTCTTGAAGCTTCACGAATCCTTCTTGCATCAGGGCTTCTGTGCGGAAAACGCCACAGTATTGGGTCATGCAATCCTGAAAAGCTTGTCGAACCTCATTGATTCGATATTCTCCCGATTGGTCCAGTAGCTTTTGGACCTGTTGTTCAGCCTCACGGAGATAGCGCTGCTCATCCAGATCGGGAAGTTTGCGGTTTTCGACATAGCGGGCGATCGTCGCTCCCGTGCGCCGCCCATAGACCACACATTCCAGGAGGGAGTTACTGCCCAGACGATTGGCACCATGAACGGAAACACATGCCGTTTCTCCAGCAGCAAAAAAGCCTTCAACCAATCCCTCCGGGCCACTCTTCACCTGTCCATCTGTATTGACGGGAATGCCTCCCATTGAATAGTGAATCGTCGGGCGAATGGGAATCGGTTGCACAACTGCATCAATCCCAATCAACCGATGGGCCTCTTCCCAACAAAAGGGAATGCGGCTCATGATCTTCTCCCGCCCCATGTGGCGTAGATCCAGAAATGCACAGGGGCCCCCTGCCCGCCCATCCGGGTAAACCCCTCGACCCGCCTGAATCTCGCGGGTAATCGATCGGGATGTGATATCGCGGGGTGCAAGTTCCATCCGACTGGGCGCGTACTGGGCCATGAAGCGATCGCCCTCACTATTGATCAGATACGCCCCTTCCCCTCGTACCGCCTCTGAAATCAACACTCCCACTGGATAAAGCCCAGTAGGATGAAATTGCACAAACTCCATGTCTTCCAACGGCAACCCAGCCAGGGCCGTCATTGCCAACCCATCCCCTGTAGAAGCGAAATCGTTAGAGGTTGTGTTATAAACCCGACCATAGCCACCCGTAGCAAACATGACAGCTTTAGCCCGGACCACCTGAATTTTTCCATCCAGCAGGTGGTGCATCACCACGCCCTTCGCTTGCCCGTCCTCCACAATCAACCGTTGCACATACCATTCCTGGTAAATCTGCACCCCGTAGCGCATGAGATTAGAAACGAGTTCGTGCAGGATGGCATGCCCCGTTTTGTCCGCAGCGTAACAGGTGCGATTGTGAGAATGGCCTCCGAAAGCCCGTTGAGCAATCCGACCATCAGGAAGGCGAGAGAACAAAACGCCCATGTGTTCCAGATCAATCACCACGTCTGGGGCTTCCTGGGTCAGAATCGCTACAGCGTCTTGATCCGCTAAATAGTCCGATCCCTTCACTGTGTCAAAGGCGTGGGCTTCCCAACTATCGGCTTCGTCCACATTTCGAAGGGTTGCAGCGATTCCCCCCTGAGCAGCAACCGAGTGGGAGCGGATAGGATGGGTTTTGGCAACCAGAGCAACCTTTAAGCTGGAATTCAGGCGGACAATTTCCAGTGCAGCCCGACACCCCGCCAGCCCTCCCCCAACAATCAAAACATCATGATCAATCATGGAAATTTGTAGTTAGAAATTGGATTTGAAATACCTTTTTTATTCTGGCTTCTAAGGCTGAAATTCAGCATTTTCTACAGGAAGTTTTCTATGGGAAATATTGATAAGAAATCCCTGCAAAAGCAGGGATTTCTTCTGAGAAAAAGATTGAGTAATTTCAGGTGGTTGCTTGAGCGGGGCGCTGAGGTGCTCTGCCAGCAGTGGGAACACTCTTACTATTGGGGTCGATCGCAACCAACTCAATATGGTTCAGCAGCGTTGTCACGAAGGCAAACAGCAGGAAGGGAAGGGACAAAACCAGGATCAGGCCAACGGTTGCCAGGGCATAAACGGGACGACTTGCTCCCATCATTGCCATTGCGGATGCCAAACTTAAGAAAATGACAATCAGCCAGATAATAATCTGACCATAAATATCTCCAAAAGAGAGCGTGCAAGCAATCCGGTAATTTTGCATGTTATTTATCAACCTCGCAAACGGGTAATAAATCTCAAGGGTAAAGCTTGAATTTAGGTTCCGTTTATTTCTCAAGAGTTTTTAAATGGATTTGTAATATAAATTTGCAAGTAACCTCAAAAACTTTATACCCATCATAAAAAATTAATAATTAGATTGATATTTTTCTTCTAAGTTCTAATTCTCACCCAAGCAAAGTTTGAAAAGAACAAGACTTGTGAGATTACATTCTTAGCGATTTGTAATACTGCCGAGGCGAAACCCATTTCGATCGCAGTGAAAGCAATGGTATGGGTTGAGGAGCGCGAGGAATCATGGTGGACCGAATGTGGCAAATGGGAAGACGGAGATGGCAACGATTAGGGCATAGAAACCAACAGCTTTGCCAGATTCTCCTGGTAGTGTTTCTGATTGGCCTTCTGATCCGATCGCTCCCTAACCTCGCGCCTGTTCGAGCCAGCGATCTGCTTCAGGACCAACAGGCGATCGAGTTCACCGATCGTAATGGGCTACCTCTGGGAACCTTACTCACCCGTGACCAGGACCATACGGCAGTGATTCCCCTGGCTCAGGTGTCTCCCCGATTCACCCAGGCGATTCTTTCCGCCGAGGATGGACGATTCTACCAGCACGGGCCTTTGGAGGGGCGGGCGATCGTGCGATCCACCCTGGAGGCAATTCGGGCAGGACGCTTTCGGAGCGGGGCTTCCACTATCACCATGCAGTTGTCCCAGATGATTAACCCTGTGCCCAGTAACCTACCAGGAAAAATCCGGGAAATCTGGCTTGCGTGGCGGTTAGCCGCAGGGATGAGCAAAGATGAAATTCTCCATGCCTACATCAATCGTTTGCCGATGGGAGGCAACATCTATGGGGTGGAAGCCGCAGCACGCGCTTATTTTGGGGTTTCTGCCGCCGATTTAAACCTCGCTCAGGCCAGCCTCTTAGCGGCTTTGCCAAACGATCCCACATTCCTGAATCCCTATGATTATTGGAATTCCCTCAAGGAACGGCAAGCCTACGTCCTCCGACGGATGGTACAGGATGGATACATCAGTGGGGAAGAGAGCGATCGTGCTCTGGCAGAAAAAGTTACGTTTCAACCTCGCCAGCAAGGAATTCTAGCGGCTCCCCATTTTCTCTTCTGGGTTGCCAGTCAGCTACCAACAGATCATCCATCCCAAATTCGCACGACCCTGGATCGTCCCCTACAAAAGTTTGTGGAGACTCAGGTGCAGCAGGTATTACAAACCCTGACTCCCCACAACGTCCACCATGCTGCCGTCCTGGTCATTGATAACCATACTGGAGCCGTCCTCGCCTATGTCGGATCTCCCGATTATTTTGCCGAAACTCAACAGGGCCGCAATGATGGAGTACAGGCACTCCGCCAACCCGGTTCCACCCTCAAGCCGTTTCTGTATGAACTGGCGCTAGAAACACGGGTGATTCGTCCGAATACGGTTCTGGCAGACGTACCCGCCTACTATGCGATTCCCGATGCCCGTCTCTATAGCCCTACGGACTACAGCGAAACCTTCCAGGGTCCAGTGCGGGTACGGATTGCCCTCGCCAACTCCCTGAACATCCCAGCCGTGCGAGTCCTGGAGCAAGTCGGGGTTCAACGCTTCCTCGATCGCCTCCATCAACTGGACTTTGCCCACCTCACCCAATCTGCTGAACATTATGGATTAGGTTTGTCTCTAGGGAGCGGCGAAGTTAGTCTCTGGGAACTGGGTCGTGCCTACCTAACCCTCGCCCATCAGGGGCAACCCACTGAATTGAAAGTTCTCAGTTCTGAAACCCCAAATCTTCAATCCCAACCTCCCACCTCTCCCAGTTGGGCCTTAATTATAGATATATTGAGCGATCGTTTTGCTCGGTCCAAAGCTTTTGGAGTGGATTCGGTCCTCAATCTACCCTTTCCCGCTGCCGTGAAGACCGGAACTTCCTCAAACTTCCGGGATACCTGGACCGTAGGCTTCACAACGGATTACACCGTTGCCACCTGGGTCGGTAACTTTGATGGGAGTTCCATGCGGAAGGTATCTGGTGTGGTGGGAGCCGCTCCCCTCTGGCAGCGAATTTTGCTGCACCTGCATGAGAACCGGGAACCCAAAGCTTTTCCACCTCCAGCAGGTTTAGTCCAACGCCCCATCTGTTCTTTGTCGGGAATGCGCCCCAATCCGGCCTGTCCGGCGATCGTCCAGGAATACTTTTACCCAGAAGACCTGACTGCTTACGAACAACAGCCTGACCCCTTTTACCAACAGGTTTCGGTTGAGAAGAATGGGGAAGCTCCTCGTTATCGTCTGACTTTGCCGCCTGAATACAACGAGTGGTTAGCGAAGCAGCCCCAATCTCCTCTTGCAGATGATGGAAGTCTTCGCATTGTGGCTCCCCGCAACGGTGACTACTTTTTAGTGGGCGATCCAACTTCAGGAATCCAAAAGCTGGAATTTAAGCTGGCAAGCTCTCCTGAAATCCCTGTGGAATGGTGGCTGAATGGACAAAAATTGACGAGTCAAACCTCATCCTCTTTCTTTTGGTCCCTCCGCCCTGGAAACTGGAGGTTAGAGGCCAGAAGTGGAAACAGTCGAGATCAAGTGCAATTTGAAGTCCAGGTTGCCGATTCCAGCCCTGGACGGCGCGGATTTTCAGTCAGGCAATAGTAGGAGACAGGAGACAGAGGGCAGAAGGCAGAAGGAAAATGCTCAGGGCACGATCGTTTTCACCCATCCGCTTTCCTAATCTGAACGGGTACTGCGAAATAAGAAGTCTGCGAGTTATGCGTCAAATTTCACTCCTTAGGCAACCGACACCTTAGAACCAGGGACAGACTCCGATAACAAAAACGGTCTCTAGGATAGGAATATAACAGTTTGTTAAGGAGTTGAAATAATGCAATCCCAAGGAACTCGTCCCTCTACCGATCTGCCCCCTGTGGCTCAAGAATTTAACGGAATCGATCGCAACGCCTTTCTGTTTGGCTGGACTCCTCAGGCTGAACTGTGGAATGGTCGGTTTGCCATGATTGGTTTTATGGCTTACCTGCTGTGGGATTTGGGTGGTTACAGTGTTGTACGCGATGTGCTGCAACTCGGTGGGAACACTGCTCACTAAGAAAGAGTTAAAAAGCTGGCAGCGGATTAAAAACGGAGAGAATCCTGTAATTTTGCGATCTCATTTGTTTCAAGCTGCTGTTAAATTCATTGCTGAATCAAGATCATCTCATTCAGCAGACTTTTAGAAATCCATTTCTTATTTGCGTGATTTGACCTATGAATTATCAAGAAGCTCAAAGAAGACCAGACGAGAACGTTACCTACCCTAGTGAACCTTCTATGGGATCTCAAAAGCCAAAAACCAAGGAACCTGTGACCCAAATTCAGCGGGATAGCGTAATTACTCGCGAAGATGTACCCAATCCTCTGTTTCGCTTTACTTCATCTCTAATCTTTCTACTTCCAATTCTATTTGTTGCGGGAGTTTACTACGGCATTATTAATCCGTAACCTGGACTCAGGAGCAATCGCTTTCGGTAATTGTTAGAAAAACGTTTACCGATGGGCTGCTTTTTAACTCTGTTCAGGCTATCACCGCTGGTTTCGGCTTCGCTTAACCAGCGGTGATACTGTTTTCCAGAATCTCCTTAGTAATGGTTGCCGACCTTGCGATGGTGAACGGCGGTGAGGGAATCGGATTTGGCAACCCGTCCCGCCTGAACCATACTGTAAACAATCCAATGGTCCTCACATTCCATACGGCTCATAACCTCACATTCTACGTAGGCCAAAGCATCCGCCAGAATAGGAGACCCATTTTCAGCCTGGTAAGTTTTCACGCCAGCAAAGCGATCGGCCCCCGGTGCGAACCGCTTCAGGAAGTGCTTCATCAGGGGAAGGTGGTTGCCTTCCTCTAAAATGTTGAGGACAAACCGATCGCCCACCTGCATCAGAGATTCGATCGCCCGATCTTTTGCAACGGCGATCGTGAGTCCCAGAGGTTTAAAGCTGGCCTGACTCACCCAGGACGCTAGCATGGCGCTATTGATGTTCCCCTTTTGAGCCGTGATAATATATAGCCCACCGCTCAAGCGTCCCAGGGCTTTATCCAGGTCCGTATTCAAAGACTTCATCTGTTGAATAGCCCGATCGCGGGAGAGCAACTGTCCCAGGTCCGTTCCTGCTTCTTCGCAAAGCTGATACGTCGCTTCCGTTGGTGTATCCTTGACCCGTACCGCCTGAAATGCTTCGTTTAGCCCTGATTCCCGTAAGCGAATTCGTAGGGGATCGATGGGTTCGTCGTCTCCACCATAGGATTCGAAAATTCCAAACACCTGTTTTTCCTTAACTGCTGCCAGAATCGTGCCGATCGCTCCCTGGCTACTGGATACGGCAGCTCCTGAAGCGGGTGGAGGAGTCAGGACAACTCCCGTCGCACGACCAATGAGTTCCTGCACTTCCTGGGGATCGGCTCCCCGCAGGTTCATCATCTCAACCGCAACCCCTGTTTTTGTGATCCCACGAGCAAGCGCCTGGGAAAGCCGATCGCTGTACCCGTAATCTGAGATGTAAAATACAGCAACCGTTGTTTCGGCTTTTGCTTTTGCCTGACTCCACCGCCGATAGCGACCCGTGAGTTCCGGGACGTGATACGACAGCAGAGGACCGTGACCTGTTGCGATCATGCCGATCGTCGCCAGTTCATCCATCCGCTTCATCGCCGACAGCACCGATCGGGCATTGGGAGCCATCAAACACTCGTAGTAAAAGCGAAAATCTGGTTCGATGGTCTCTAAGTCCTCGTCGAACACGCGATCGTCGCAATAGTGCATCCCGAAGGCATCGCAGGTGTATAAAATCTGGGTTTTGGCATCATGGCTAAACATGGTATCGGGCCAGTGGAGGTTAGGAGCAATCACAAACTCCAGCACATGGTCGTTGCCCAGGTCTAGTTTGTCCCCATTTTTTACGATCTGCCGATTGAAGGGTTGATGCACCAAATCTTCTAAAAATTGAATCGCCACTTTGGACCCAACGACGGTTACCTGGGGAGCCAGCGCCAATACATCCCGTACTAACCCACTATGGTCAGGCTCCGTATGACTGATGACCAGGTAATCGATTTGGGTGGGGTCCAGTTGTTGGGTGAGTGCTTCCAAGTAGAGGGTGCGAAACTTCTCATGGGACGTATCCACGAGTGCGATCTTTTCCCCTCGAATGATGAAGGAGTTGTAGGTGGTGCCATTTTGCAGCCCGAATTCAATGTCGAAACGGTCCCGGTCCCAATCCAGCGATCGAATGGTAGTGGTACCCTCTGCGATTTCAGCCGTTTGGATGGTCAATCTGCGTTGAATCGGTTCTGCCAGTGCAACCATGTGTCGTCTCCCTGCGCCAGAATCAAGAAATGTATCATTCCTCTCATTTTACAATCCTGGCAGACAAATGGGGATAATTACTTATTCATCTTCCCAATCCCACTGGTTAGCGCTAGCAATTGGAAACTCTCGCGTGCACTGGGCCTGGTTTGAAGGCGATCGACTCTCCCACGCTGGACATACAACTCATTTGAATGCTTTGCAGGTCAAGACCCTATCCTTTCTCCCAGTGGAATCCCTGATTGAGCCTGATATTTGGATGGCTTCGGTTGTACCAGAACAAACACTACTCTGGGAGTTTCGTTCTCCCCAGGTGATCACCCTGGATCACATTCCCATTACAAATCTTTACCCCACTCTGGGAATCGATCGTGCCCTGGCATTACTGGCGGCGGGAGAAAGGTGGGAATGGCCTGTTTTAGTCGTGGATGGCGGAACGGCTCTGACGTTGACGGGAGCAGATGGCGATCGGCAGTTGATCGGGGGGGTGATTCTTCCAGGGCTGGGGCTTCAGTTCCAATCCCTCGCGAACCAGACCGCCCAACTTCCCCAACTTCAGGTTCCTGAACAGTTGCCTTCTCGCTGGGCCAGAACCACAGATCAGGCCATTCAGAGCGGCATTCTCTATACCGTGACAGCGGGCCTTCGAGATTTCTTAGGGGATTGGTGGCAGAAGTTTCCTGACAGCAACGTGGCCTTGACTGGAGGCGATGGGGCTATTTTGCTCACCTACTTACGGGAGAAAATGCCTGATCAGATCGATCGCCTCCAGTTGGAACCCAGGCTTGTATTTCAGGGGATGCAAATTGTGCGCCGAAAGTGCATTACCTCAGTTCAAAATACTTAGGAATCAAATTTGCGCGGGGAGCAAATCCATCGCCGTAATCTGCTGGGTAGGTCACGATCACGTAGAACCCCTTTCCACGATGCTCTCCCACGTAGAGCGTGCCCATCGTATTTTGTTGGGCTGTGAAGGGTTTCTCAAACTCAAATCGTGCCTTTGCCCAGGTCAGGGGAGTTTTCTGAGGACCGACAATCTTCCATTGTTGATCCTTAAACATGCCCTGATTGTTCAAAGCGTCTCTGAATAACTGCCCTGTCGAAATTTTTTGGGCCGGGAACATCACCTGAACATAGGCGACCTTGCCTTCCCCAGTCGTATCTCGAAAGCGCACCTCTAATCCCTGCGGTGTCCGTACTTCCTGGGCCGCCAATCCCGCTGGTGGCACGTAGGTAGTAAAGGGAATTCCCGCTTTGTCATAAAGCTTGAGAAGCAGGTTTTGCTGAGTCCGCTGGTCTTTCACCGTTTGGGTGGCTGGGCGAGGACGGCTCACGGCTACGGGGCGGGCAGGACTCACCTTTGGACTTGAAGGTAAGCAAGCGATCGCCCTATTCCCCAATCCCCAGGTAACCAGGGGCAACGTAACAGCAGAACAGAGCAGAGCAACGATTCCAGAAAAAATAGGCCCAGAAATAATAAGCTTTGTCATCATAAAGCGTGGTAGTAAAAAGAGTGACGATTGGAAATTAGGAACTCGCCAGTGTCCATGAAGGTTGCAATTATCGGCGCAGGATATGTAGGGGCAGCGGTGGCCCGATCGTGGCACGACCAGGGGTTGACTGTGACAGTCACGACCACCCGATCGCAACGGGTGGCAGAACTGGAATCGATCGCCCAACGGGTACAAGTGATCAGAGGAGAGGATGCTGATGCATTAGGGTTTGTTCTCCAGGATCAAGAAGTCGTGCTTTTGAGTTTGGGTGCCCCCAGGGCAGATGCCTACGAAGAAACTTACTTGAGAACTGCCAAAACCCTGGCGCAAATTCTGCCCCGGTTGCCCAATCTTCACCAGATCATCTACACAGGCAGTTACGCAGTCTACGGCGATCGTCAGGGAAATTTCGTAGATGAAAACACTCCACCCCAACCCGCAAATTGCAATGGGGAAATTTTGGCAGAGACGGAGCAGGTGTTATTGAGTGCTGTCACGGACACTCGTACCGTCTGTATTTTTCGTTTGGGGGGTATCTACGGACCAGGACGGGAACTGGTGCGAATCTTCGGGCGGGCAGCAGGGACGACGCGACCAGGGAGCGGGGCCGAACCGAGCAACTGGATTCATCTGGAGGATATTGTGGGGGCGATCGACTTTGCCCGGACCCATGCCCTCTCTGGCCTGTACAACTTGGTTCAGGATAATCCCCCCCCTGTGCGGGAACTGATCGATCGGGTCTTTGCTCAGCATCAACTCGCTCCTGTTGTCTGGGATGCTTCCCAACCGAGCGTTCGCCCCTACAATGCAAAAGTTTCCAACGAAAAACTCAAAACCGCCGGATATCAATTTCGGCACACGACGATCGAGGTTTAACCCATGAGCCAAAATGCCCCCACCCTGCTTGCCCTGGATTTTGATGGTGTCCTGTGTGATGGCTTGCTGGAGTATTTTCAGGTGGCATGGCGGGCTTACTGTCACTTCTGGAAACCTGACAGCGATGTTCCTCCCGCAGGGCTGGCAGAACAGTTCTATCCCCTGCGTCCCGTAGTGGAAACGGGCTGGGAAATGCCTGTTCTATTGCGTGCCCTCCTGACAGAGGTTTCCGAAGAGAAGATTCTGGCAAATTGGCAACCGATCGCCCAACAAATCCTAATCGATCACAACCTGGATCGAACGACCATCGGCGCAACCCTGGACGGTCTGCGGGATGAGTGGATTGCTACGGACTTGAAAAGTTGGCTGGCGTTGCATCGGTTTTACCCCGGTGTCGCCGATCGACTGCGTGACCTGCTCAACAGCCCCACACAAGTTTTCATCATCACAACGAAAGAAGGACGATTCGTAGAGCAACTTCTGCAACTGGAAGATCTCACCCTTCCCCGGAGCCAGATTTTTGGGAAGGAAACCCAACGTCCCAAAGCAGACATCCTGCGCGAATTGCAGCAACTTCAGCCAGAGGCAACCATCTGGTTTGTGGAAGACCGCCTGAAAACCCTGGAAGCGATCGAGAAATTCCCAGACCTCGCCCCCATTCAACTCTTTCTAGCCGATTGGGGTTACAACACAGAGACCGAGAGGCAGGTGGGCGATCGGAGCGAGCGAATTCATCTAATTTCTCTAAGCCATTTTGCTGGAGAGTTTCCGGCTTGGATACCCCAATAGCTTGAGGAGTTCCCACTAGCGATCGACGCGGGCAGTTTGGTCTGTTCCGAGTGGGAAGATCAAGATGAGATTAAGATTTATTTTGAATTTGGATTTGGATCTTGGCTCCAGGGGGTACAAATTGAGAAAGGCTCGTTACCCGTCCCGCCAGAGGGCAATACCACCCAGTAAGCCAGAAATATTCGGGACAATTTTGACACGGGGGGGCAGTTCAAAGGTAATGCGATCGGTGTTTCCTCCTCCGATATACAGTTGGTCGTAGTTGAACAGATGGCCTAGCGCTTTGATCGCTTTCTCTAGGCGACGATTCCAGCGTTTCTTACCCACCGCATCCAGAGCCTCTCGGCCCAACTGTTCCTCATAGGTCTGCCCACTGCGGAAGGGATGGTGGCCCATTTCTAAATTCGGAACTAATTTGCCATCCAAAAACAACCCTGAACCAAATCCCGTTCCCAGGGTGATGACCAGTTCAACCCCTTTGCCCTCGATCGCGCCCAACCCCTGCATATCAGCATCGTTAATCACCCGCACAGGCTTGCCCAGGCGTTCCTCTAGGTTTGCTGCCAAATTAAATCCTTGCCAGTCAGGGTCTAAATTAACAGCGGTTTCTGTAATGCCATTTCGAACAACGCCCGGGAACCCGACGGAAACGCGATCGAACGCCCCCTGAGTTTTGACCAGTTCTACAATGACTTCTGAAACAGAAGCGGGTTTGGCAGGTTGGGGAGTTTCCTGGCGGGCACGTTCAGTCACTGGCTCCCCTGTTTCGTTCAACACAATAGCTTTGATGCCACTGCCCCCGATATCAATGGATAGCGTCCGCAAAATCGTGGTTCTCCATCTCTACCTGTTTGCTTTTTAAGTGTACCTATGTTCTAAAATTTGTAACTCATCACCATCACTGTCGTTCCTTCCTTAGGAAGATCAGCCTGGGTCAGGGAGAGCGTATCTGTTTGCATCCGCCGGATAGAAGTATTTCCCATCAAGCTCAGGAATTCATCTATCGCCACAATGTCACAGGCGGCAGGATTTGCAGCAGCCGTGCGGTACTGAGTGGGAATCACAATTCGGGGGTTGAGTTCCTGTACCGCTTGTCGGGCAAGTTGCGGATCGTAAGATTTCGGACCACCGCCTACGGGGAGCAACAGCACATCCGGTCGCCCCATCAGAATCTTTTGTTCCAGGGTAATAGGGGCAGCAATTCCACCAAGATGGAGAATGTTTATTCCGGCTTGGGTCCAACGCCAGACGACATTCGTACCAAATCGTCGCCCCCCGACGCGATCGTGATCCGTCGCGATTCCCTGAATCGATGTCCCCTTAAACTGGTACACCCCCGGTTCATACAGGAGTCGAGGATTTCCAGGAACGACTTCTACATAGCCTTCATCTAGCAGTTGGCTACTAATCAGGACCAGATCCGCCGCCACTCTGGGGGGGCGGTATTTTGCAGTACACCCGATCGATCGAAAGGGATTCAGCAAAAATCGATTGCCGTTTCCAGTAAATAGGAAACACATGTGCCCCAACCATTGAATGGAAAGGGAACGAGCCGATTGAGCCTGGGCTTGATAAGAGTGCCAACTAGAGCTTAAGCCCATTCCCAACGTTGCCAGCAAACTTGCACGGGTGTATTGCAAAAGATGTCGTCGCTTCATGCCTTTCTCTCAGTAACAGCAGACAGGAAATTTCGCAGCAATTGCTTTCCAGAAGCAGTCAGAACACTTTCTGGATGAAATTGGACTCCTTGAATATGGGGATAGTTCCGATGTCGAACGCCCATAATGGTGCCATCATCCACCCAGGCAGTAATCTCCAGATCTTCTGGGCAGGAAGTCCGCTCAATCACCAGACTATGATACCGGGTTGCGGTAAACGGATTCTCTAATCCCTCAAATACCCCTGCTCCCGTATGGTGAACCAGGGAGGTTTTGCCATGCATCAACTCAGGTGCCCGTATAATCTTACCGCCGAATACCTGCCCAATCCCTTGATGCCCCAGGCAAACCCCCAAAACGGGAAGCGACGGTCCCAATTGTTGAATAATTTCCATTGAAACCCCAGCATCGTCGGGGCGACCTGGCCCCGGCGAGATGACAATCGCATCCGGTTTTAGTTGCTCAATCTGCGTCAAAGAGATTTGATCGTTGCGATGGACCTGGATATCGGCTGCGATCGGAAACTCCGTTGCCAGTTCCCCTAAATATTGCACCAGGTTGTAGGTGAAACTGTCGTAATTATCAATGACTAAAATCATAAATTTGTCAGAACGGTTTGGATACGCTCAATCAGGGGAGGCAACAGAAGCGACCCTGCCACAAACACCGCTACCAGTGCCGAAACTAACACAGCTCCTGCCGAGCAATCCTTAGCAATCTTCGCGAGTTCATGGTAAGTCTGCTTGACCGTCAAGTCAACCACCGATTCGATCGCCGTGTTTAGTAACTCCAGTGCCAGCACTGCCCCAATCGTCAGCCCGATCACCGTAATCTCCACCCAGGGCAGACCGAGAAACAAACTGAGTCCGATCGCGACCGTTCCAACCGTGACATGAATTCGGAAGTTTCGCTGGGTTTGGAAAGCATAGGTCAAGCCCGCCCAGGCATACTGAAAACTGATCAACAAATTGTTTGCGACCTGCCAGGAGAGTTCCCGCTTGGGCTTCGTTGCCTTCCCATTCGAGCGGTTCGATTCTTGCACCTTTAAATCTTCAGACATACTGCGGTTCTCAGCCTGACTCCCTTTCAGTAGTAACACCGACTGAATGCAAGAGGGCTGCCTGTTGCTCCAGCATTTGCTCTAAACTTTCATCGTCCGGATGGTCCCAACCCAGGAGATGGAGTAACCCATGGGCCGACAACCATGCCAGTTCCTCCCGAAGCGAGTGCCCCTGTTCCTGAGCCTGTCGCTTTGCCGTGTCCACGGAAACCACAATGTCTCCCAGGTAGAGGGGGAGGGAGTCTTCCGAAGGGATTGAAGGTGGCCCTTCTACCTCCAACGCTGCAAAGGCTAAAACATCCGTGGGTTTTTCGATCTGTCGATACTGGGCATTGAGAGCTTGAATTTCTAAGTCATCAGTCAGGCGCAGAGTCATTTCATACCGGGGAGGATGGTGGGCCGCAGCATTCAGCATTCCCGCAGGATACAGGAGATCTAACCATTGGTGAAACCAGTCCTGCCAGGATTGTTCAGAAATGGAAACAGTTAAATTTTCCGTTTGCTGAGAAGAATTATCCTTTTGCTGCGAATCAGCAGGACTGTAACACTCTTGCACAGTTAGTTCAACTTCCACAGGTTTACCTCTCCAGTGGGGATTTTTATTACCGAGTGAGATAAGCTAACCCAACGAGAAGCGCCAATAGACCTGCGGTTGTCAAGGTGAAGTGATAGAGCGACGTTCCCCGTTTTCTGACCATGTTCCGCATTGCCAGCTTCACGTAACTGGGGGGCGGTTCACGACGGGTAGGGGCAGTTGATGTATCAGAAACTTCAGAAAAAGGAGATGCCAGATTTGGATCGGGTTGGGAGTCGGGGGAAGAGACGCTAGAACTCATAAGTCCGCAGGAGTAGATTGCCAAAAAATTCAGAGATACCGGAGTTGTATCGATTGTATCTCATTGTTAAGTGAGTCAACGTGCTTCTAAACAGTCGTCCGATTCTGCCAGGTTGTAGTGAGATCATGGCCCAGATTCTCTAACATCTGCCTGAGAAGGGGCAGACTCAGGCCAATCACATTCGTATGGCATCCCTCTATTTTTTCAATAAAACAGCCCCCAAACCCTTCCAGGGCAAAGGCTCCCGCACAGTTCAGAGGTTCGCCCGTTCTAACGTAGGCTTCAATTTGACGATCGCTCACCCTCGCAAAATAAACCCGTGTAACCTGATACCGAAGCAAAACTCGTCGGGGTTGGGGAGCCACATCGGGAGCGGAGGCTTCCAGTAGGACGTGCCCCGTATAGAGTTCTCCGACCTGCCCCCGCATTCGTTGCCAGCGGGTGATCGCCTCCTCCGGGCTTCCTGGCTTCCCGTGAATTTCTCCATCCAAACACAACACAGAGTCACACCCCAAAAACAACCCGGGCGTTGTGGGGTGAAAAATGCGGGCAACCCTATCATCCTGATCCTCCCGTTTCTCCCACATCACCTGCATTGCAGATCGGGCCTTACAATCCGCTAGGGTTTCCACCAGTTGGGCAGGATCAGGAACCTGAACTTGAGATTCGTCAAAATGGCTGGGGTAAACGATCGGCTCAATTCCAATACTCCACAGGAGCCGCCTGCGGGCCGGGGAAGCCGATGCGAGGACGAAGGAGGGAAACGGCATCGGAGAAGGGGGATAGGGCGGGGAGAAGGGGACTAGCTGACAGAAAAGGAGTTGATAATTGTTTCAAAGAGCGCTTTGACCTTGGGCCAACGCTGTTCATTCGTTGAAACACTGAAAGTGTAAAGATTTCCCCGATTGACGACCACACTTGCCAGATTGTGACGCAGACGATTAGGCAACTTCACTGCATACTCTAAGGTGTAGTAGAGCTTGCCATCGGGAGACTCGTGGGAAGAGGCAGAAACCAATTCAGCCTCACGCCCGGAACCCGGAGGGGCGATCGCCTTTTTCCCAAGCTGATAGCCTACTTCGCCCGGTGTGCCCAAGTCCTGAAGCGTTTTGCTGGTAGGCGGAACGGGATTAATGACAACACTGACGTTTTCGGTTTCTTCGATCAGATCTCGAAAGACCACATCAGCCCCGCCAGACGAGACCTTAACTGGAATCCAACCGATCGGGTAGAGGAACTGGTAGCCGTCCGCAGCATCCGTGTAGCTTTTTAAGCCTCCCAGAATAGGGGATGCACTACAGCTTGTTAGAACCAGGCTGAGAACTAATACCAGGGCTACGCAGAATCGTTTCAACATGATGAATAGGGGATGCCAGAGTGGGATGAAAGCTTGCCAATCCTATCATCCCACAGGCCGTTACTTCGTAGCAGCATCCTTCATGGGCAGACTGGCTTCTAGTTTCAAGCAGTTGCGACCGTTCACCTGAAGCTGGTATTCCACCCGATCCATCAACCGATTGAGAATCAGCCAACCGTAGCCACTTTCCTGCTTATTTTCTGGAAGGGGAGCCATATAGGTATTGGTGTCATAGCCCTTGCCATGATCCCAAATCTCCAGGGCCAGATCGTTTTGCTCCAGGTGCAACCGAATGAGAACGGGAAGATTGGGTTGGTCTCGGTGGGCGTGGCGAACCACATTCGAATACGCCTCAACTAACACAAGCCGGAGTCGGTTGGACTGACGGGGCCAATCAACGAGATCCCCAAGTTCCAGTTCCAGTGAGCCAAGCAACCAGCTTTCAACGATTGTCAGAAACCTCAAATCGCTTGGTACGTGTAGCTCAGTTTTCATTGGTTAAAGAACCTCCAGGGACAGTATGGTTTGGTCATCTTCTTGGATTTCACTCTGGGCCTGAATGCGAGCGAGCAGTTGAGACAAACTCAGGGGAGCTGGCTCTTGCATCAGAAGTTTCCAAAGCCCCGTTTGTTGGAGCATCATGGTGGCGCTTCCCTCACTTTGCATAGAGGAAACCGTTGCTTCGGTGATCCCATCACTTGTCAGCAACAGGGTTTCCCCTGGCTTGAGAGAAAGGCTATCCCCTTTTCCTTTCCATTCCGATCGAATCCCCAGAGGAATGCCCCGTGCCTTCAGGTAGTTGGGTTCAACCCCGTTCGGATCGCCCCCTCCCGCCAGATAGTTGAGGAGTTCTTGATGGTTCCAGATCATGGGGTAGATGTGCCCTGCGTTCGCATAGGCCAGTTCATTCGTTTCGGGACTATACCGGGCCAAGACCATCGTAATAAATCGGTTATTACTAATTAAGTCTTCTGACAAGCTACTGTTTAAGTTTTTCATCACAACATCCGGCAGGGGCGAAACTTCCTGGGCTAGTTCTCGCCGGAGAACAGAAATGGCACTTGCCATAAACAGAGCCGCCGGAACCCCCTTACCCGACACATCTCCAACCGTGACCCAGATATCTCCCTGGGGATGAATAAAGACCTCAAAGAAATCTCCTCCCACTTCCCGGGCGGGGTTGCAATAAGCCTGAATCTTAGCTCCTTCTAACTCAGGCCAACTTTGCCGCAGGAGGTTTGTTTGAATTTGACGGGCCACCTCTAACTCAGATCGCATCTGCTGCGTTTGGTCCTGAATTTGCTGGTACAGTTTCGCCTGGGAAATCGCCAGGGCTGCCTGATCCGCAACGCCTTCAATCAGTTGTACTTCTTCCTGGGGCCAGGGTTGCTGATGGGTGAATTGGTAAAGGGAGAGAATCGCCAGCAAATCCTGTTGATAGGTCAGGGGAACCAGTAATTGAGTGCAATTTTCGCTGGGGGTCGCCAGATGGGTTTGGGGTTCTTTCAACACCAGTTGAACTAAGGGGTCGTCAATCGTTAAGGTTGGAGCCTCTGCCATCCCCTCCTCTGCCGCATTAGGAACCGCATAGGAAAAGAACTCTGCCCCTAATTGGCGGTTCTCCACAGGGCGCAGGATGCAGTAGGTCGCCTCAAAGGTCCGCCCGACCGTGCCAACGATCGTCTGGAGCATGCCCTGGTAATCCAGGGATTCGCGAATCGCCGTCATCACTGCATTAAAGAGGGATTCGCGCCGGAGCGCCCGTGTTAGTTCGTTTGTACGGTCCTTGACGATCTTGTAGGTTTCCGCCGCCTGACTGACCACAGCCTTCAGTTCATCAGGCATCCAGGGTTTAGTGATGTATTTGAACACCTTCCCGGTGTTGATCGCCCCCACCAGGTCTTCCACATCGGTATAACCCGTCAGCACGATCCGAATCGTATCCGGAAAGCGATCGACCGTCTTACTCAAAAATTCCGTTCCATTCATCCCTGGCATCCGTTGGTCAGAGATGATAATCGCCATTTCGCCTTCTTGCTCCAGGGTTTTCAGGCCGTCAAACCCGCTGACTGCCTTGAATACCTCAAATTCTCGCCGAAATGTGCGGTATAGCAAATCTAAGTTGTCAGGTTCATCGTCAACCACCATCAACTTAAGTTTGCTTCCACGTCCCTGACTCATGCCAGACTCCACCTTTCACTGAACAGCAGTCTTGATGTCTCAGGTGTAGCTTAAGGAATGCAGTGAGGTTATGCAAGGAGATTGGGGGAGACAACTCCTCCCTACAGCCATCCGCTTAACCCAGAAAATTCACTACTTTCGATCAGACACCACCTAAAAAGTACCCTTAATTGCGTCTGCTATAACAGGAAGAATTTTAAGTCTTCGTCAGGAACTCTATATTTTTAATAAATTCCCAGGCGTAGGGGATGGAAATTAGCCCTCATTCCTCCCCCTTGATCGATACTATCCACCCTTACATCAGCCAACCAAACCCGCCCGCAACGCCCTCACCGCTGCCTGAGTGCGATCGTCGGCACAGAGTTTATTCAGAATATTCCGTACATGGGTTTTGACCGTTCCCACCGTGATGTAAAGTTTCTCTGCGATCGCCGCGTTACTACATCCCGCAACAATCAACTGCAAAACTTCTAACTCCCGTTCAGTGAGAGGATAAGCCTCCAACATCTGACTGTATTCCATCTCACTCGCCCCAATCGCGATTTGAGCCGGATTCATTTCATCATTCGGACTATTCGCAATCACAGGATAAAGCTGGCGTGTCTGTTGCAAGACAATCCGAGCGATCGCCGGATCGATCCAACTGTTGCCCTCATTCGTCACCTGAAGTGCTTCGAGTAACCGTTCCAGATTGACATCCTTCATGCAGTAGGAGTCGGCCCCTGCGGCAAAGGCAGCTAATACGGCCTCCTCGTTATCCTGCATGGTCAAAATCATCACACGGGGGAGCGGTTGATTTGGAGAGACCTGGTTCGCGAGCGATCGTTTAAACCGCCGGGTCACTTCAATTCCATCAATATCGGGCAAGCCAATGTCTACCACCGCAATATCAGGTTGGACACTTTCCAGCAGTCTCAAGCCATCCATACCATTCGCGGCTTCCCCAATCACCTTGACCTTGCCATGTTGCTGAAGGGCCGTTCGCAATCCTACCCGTGTCAAATCATGATCTTCAATCAGGACAACACTAATCTCACTCATAAGTTATTCATCAAATCCGTAACAGTCCCATTCTGCAATTCACTGGCAAGTAGGCTTGTGTCCGAAGAGCCAGAAAGGATAAAGATCCCCCTTAAATATCCCTGAATTGGCCTAAAAATCTATCCACCGATGGTAGGAAATCTCTATTGATTCAAATTATGGATAGTAGCATGCTCCCGTGATTATCAATGAGTTTTAACATTCGTCCGTTCGCATCCGAAGAATTTCTGCAAGCAGTAGCCTCTTTTACTGCCTTGGATCGGCATCAAATGCCCCCAACTTCCGAGACTGAAAAGGTTGCTCGCACGATCGCAGCCCTTGCAGAGCAACGCTATCGTAGTTTGGCGGATGCCATGCCCTTAATTTTATGGACCGCACGACCGGATGGGGCGGTGGATTTCTTCAATCAACGGTGGTTGGATTACACAGGTCAAACTCAAGAAGAATGCCTGGAATGGGGTTGGGAAGCTGCCATTCATCCTGAAGACCATGCCCTCTGTCTGGATACCTGGCTGCAATCGGTGCGATCGGGCAACAAATATCAGATTGAGTACCGCTTTCGGCGGGCCGATGGGATGTACCGCTGGTATCTTGGGCAAGCGGTATCCGTTCGGAATGACCAAGGCGAAATTCTCGCCTGGATTGGAACCGCAACCGATATTGAGGATCAGAAGCGATTGGCGGAAGCGCTCCAGCAGGAACTTGCCGATCGCGAACAAGCAGAGGCCGCCCTCCGAGAAAGTGAAGAGCGACTGCGACGACGGGCGATCGAGCTATTACAAGTGAATCGGACTTTAGCCCAAACTTCTAAAGCTCTGGCAACCCGCAATCGAGAACTGGACCAGTTTGCCTATGCCATTTCCCATGACTTGAAAGCTCCCATGCGGGCAATCTCTAACTTATCCCAATGGTTAGAGGAGGATTTGGCAGACAAATTAACCGAGGAAACCCACTGTCAGATGGACTTGTTACGGGGGCGGGTCCATCGGATGGAATCATTGATTGATGGACTGCTGCAATACTCACGAGTTGGACGAGTGGCGAATCAGGTTGAACCCCTATCAGTCCAACAGTTGCTAGAAACGGTTGTGGATACCTTAGCTCCTTCACCTGAGGTGACAATCACCATCCATCGCCCCATGCCAACCCTCCCAACGGAACGACTGTTGCTAGAACAGGTTTTTGCCAATCTGATCAGTAATGCCATCAAACACTGTCGCCGAGAGGACTGTTACATCAACATCACTGCTCAGGAAAAGGAAGACTGTTACGAGTTTGCGGTTCAGGATAACGGTCCTGGCATTGATCCCCAGTACCACGATCGTATCTTTGTCATTTTTCAAACCCTGGAAGCCCGTGACAAAGTAGAAAGCACAGGAATTGGGCTATCGCTCGTGAAGAAAATTGTCGAGGGTCAGGGGGGAGCGGTTTGGGTCGAGTCGCAACTGGGGCAGGGTGCTACCTTCCGCTTTACCTGGATGAAGCGGGAACAAGCTTAGTCAAGTGAGGTCGCGTCTTCCTTACGAACCATGAATCGCGCTTAGAGGCGATGTTATAGTTGTGGCACGGTTATAGATAATCCTCAACCCTGTAACGCCACGAGTTAACAACGGTGGCCTCCGGTTTGATTCAGTTTTTATTTTTATGGATGAAGCCCAGATACTCAAAGCACTGGAACGCAGACCCCTGACGATCGATAACCTGGCTCACATGTTGGGTTGGAAGCCGGAGGATGTGCGGGGCTGTGTGATGCAACTCTGGAAGCTAGGCTATATCTCCACAACACAGGTTAATTCCCTATCCCGGCAAGACCGGACCCACTGGCTTCTGAGTCAAATTCTGCCCCTCCGCCAGGGGAACTGTTGTTCTCAGCAAGAAGTCTCTAACTCTGGAACCTACTTTATTCTGAGTTCCAAAGGGCACTACCACCTGTATCCTATTTTCTCCTTCAGGTAATCCCGTGAACGAGTGGTTAAAACTGTGGCCCTGGGTGATCGTTGCACTGATCCCAGGGGAAATTAACCTGATGGTAGCTTTTAAGCAACTGGCGGACGATTGCAAATTTCTTCCCTTTTTTGAACCGTATCAGTCCTGGGGAGTCTGGTGGTGGAGCCTGGTGCAGTTGGCTTCTCCGAGTCTCCTCTTTTGGATGATGGCAAATTTGGGCAGCAAACCTGCGATCGACTATGACCTGATCACTCAAGCGATCGGGTTTGGGATTGGGTTTGTCACCGTTCTCAACTCTCGCACCGATACAGGGTTTTTCACCCTGAACCTCAAGATTGTCTATGCTCGATTCGTGGCAGTGGCATACGCCTTGATTGCCTCCAAAGAAACTCGACGGACAGCGGCATTTTGGACAGATGTTGAACGACAATTAAATCTAGCGACCGATTTAAGTGAGGGTCTGGATTTTCTGGAGAATTATTTTCGGACGGATGTGTCGTTGACCCCTGAAGAGAAAGCCAACCGTCAGCAGCGGTTGGTGGAGGTGCGCCAGAAAGCATCTCGGCCCGAACAGGCTGAGGCGATTTTGGCTCTGATGGATGTACGGCGGCGGGATCTTCCGGATGTGCTTCAACGGTTCCAGGCGACCCCTGAGTTGCTGAAAAAGTACTTTCCCCGCAGTCAGGTCTATGCCAGATATTAAACCCAGAGATGTTCAGGTTTTTCCGATCGCCACTGATACCACCGTATTGCGATCCCGGAGTTGGAACCGTCTGCGCTTTGAAATTGAATATGCGCTGGAGCGGGGTACAACGGCCAATTCCTACTTGATTCGAGGGGATCACACTGCTCTCCTTGATCCCCCCGGTGAGACGTTTACCGAACTCTACCTGACCCAACTGCAACAACGGTTGGACCTGACCCAACTGGATTATGTGATTCTGGGACATGTCAATCCCAATCGGGCTTCCACCTTAAAAGCGCTGTTGGATCTCACCCAGGTAACGTTTATCTGTTCCAATCCGGCAGCGATCGCTCTACGCAGTGCCTTGCCCGATCACGCCTTGCAGATTCGGGTGATGCGGGGAGATGAGCCTTTAGATCTGGGCCGAGGGCATGTTTTACAATTCATTCCCACCCCCAGTCCCCGCTGGCCTGATAGCCTCTGTACCTACGATCCTAAAACGGGCATCTTATATACTGACAAGCTGTTTGGGGCGCATATCTGTGGGGATCAGGTGTTTGATGAAGGATGGGCCGTCCTGTGGGAAGACCGTCGTTATTACTATGACTGCTTGATGGCTCCCCATGCCCGTCAGGTGGAAACAGCGCTCGATCGCTTTCAGTCGCTCCTTCCTTCAGACTTGGACCCTCCAGAGAAACCAATAGGTGCAACCTTCTATGCACCGGGACATGGCCCCCTGGTCCGCTATGGCTTGACGGATCTGAAGCGGGCTTATCGGGAGTGGAGCCAACAGCAAAAGACTCAGGATCTATCGGTCGCGCTTCTCTATGCCTCTGCCTATGGCAACACGGCTACCCTGGCCCAGGCGATCGCCCGGGGAATCACAAAAGCAGGGGTAGGCGTGGAGGCGATTAATTGCGAAAGTGCAACTCCTGAAGAGATCCAGGCTGCGATTGAAAAATGTGCTGGCTTCGTGATTGGGTCTCCGACGCTCGGAGGGCATGCCCCAACTCCCATTCAAACAGCTTTGGGGATCGTCCTTTCCCATGCGGCAAAAACCAAACCCGCAGGAGTCTTCGGTTCCTTTGGCTGGAGTGGGGAGGCGATCGACCTGATCGAAAGCAAGCTCAAGGATGCGGGCTACAGTTTTGGATTTGAGACAATTCGGGTGAAGTTCAAGCCTACGGATGTTACCCTCAAACTTTGTGAGGAAGCGGGAACAGATTTGGCCCAATCCTTGAAGAAAGCAAAGAAGGTCCGGGAACCGCGCCAACCTGCCAGCAACGTCGAACAGGCCGTCGGTCGGATTGTAGGGTCGCTTTCGGTAGTGACTGCCAAGCAGGGGGATTTGGCGGGGGCGATGCTGGCTTCCTGGGTATCCCAGGCCACCTTTAATCCACCAGGGTTGACGGTAGCAGTGGCAAAAGAGCGGGCGATCGAAGCTTTGATGTACCGGGGGCGGCATTTCGTTTTGAATATTTTACAGGAAGGCAATCATCTAGGACTGATGAAGCACTTCCTCAAGCCCTTTCAACCCGCAGAAGATCGATTTGGAGACCTGAACACCCAACCTGCTTCCGATGGTTCGCCTATTTTGATGGATGCCCTCGCCTACCTGGAATGCCGAGTTGAGAACCGCATGGAATGCGGGGATCATTGGCTGGTGTATGCAATCGTAGAAGGGGGCAAGGTGTTACAGGCTGAGGGCGTGACTGCTGTTCACCATCGGAAAGCGGGAACTCAATATTGAGGAGGTTAGGGGTTTTTGCTTATCCTAAGTAGTAGAAGCCCCTTACGAAATCCACCACTGTATTGAGAGGAGGCAGGTTTGCCCGAAGCCCCTTGGGATCGGTTATGGCGGATTCCGTGCGATCGACCACATGTTTTCCAAAGCGAGGATTTTTAAAGATTGCCAGGGAATGATCGCTGGAATTGACTAAGAGGGTTTCTGTGGGCGCTTGGAGAAAATCAATCCGGTCAAGCGCTAACTGAAAGTTGGTCAACTTCTGACTTAGTTCGTCAATGGCCCGATCGGCCTGTCGGAGTCGCTCTATTTCCTTCAAATTAAATTCCTGCATTCCTTTGGATTGCAGCAACTTAACTACGTTGTTAATTGTTCGTTGGGTCGGGGAGGCATCACCGAAGGGCAAAATCGCCACGAAAGCAGTTAAAAAGAGTTGATCGTCCCCAAAAGCTTCGAACGTTAGCACGGTACGCCGCCGCCCTACCTCAATCGTGGGGGGACGGCGAATGAAAGAACTGGCTTGGGCAATCTGCCGATAAGCATGGGACAGTACACAGTTGGCTTCATGGCTTAAGATCGCGTCGATCAGGATTTGGATGCTGGGCTGGGTTTCCCGGAAAAACTTTTTGTACTCATCCTCATACAGACGGTACAGTTGGGAACGATCGCCCTCTGGACTCAAATCCACCCATTCGCAAGTTAAGCCATCTGTTTTTACCCCAAATCGAGGCAGGCCATAGATTTTAGCCCCTGTCAGCGTTGCCCCTGTCAGGTCAGATCCAATCCAGTCAGCTCCAATCAAGTTCGCCTGACTCAAATCGGTATAAATCAAGCTGGCATTTAACAAGGTTGCATGGCTCAAATCCGTTTTGCTCAAATCGGCACCGCTGAGTTTGGCATCACTCAGATCCGCCCCACTCAACTTTGCCCCACTTAAGTCAGCCCAACGTAAATTGGCACCACTCAGATCGGCTCCCCGCAGATCCACCTCCGTTAAATTTGCCTGCTTTAATTCCGCTCCACTTAAATCCACCCCCCGCAAATCTGCCCGACTCAGATCCGCCCCTTGCAAATTCGCCTGATCCAGATTGGCCTCCATCAACGAAGCACCCCGGAGGTTTGCGTTACTGAGATTCGCCCCACTTAAATTTGCCTTTCTCAATTTGGCTTCTTTGAGATTCGCTTCACTCAAATTGGCCTCTCGCAAATCAACTCCACTTAACTGAGCCAGCACTAGCTCTGCTCTGACTAAAGCGGCCTGATATAAGTTCGCCCCATCCAGATTGGCTCGAATCAAATTCGTAACATTCAAATTTGCGCCCGTGAGGTTCGCTCGACTGAGGTTTGCCCCACTGAGCCGAGCCACGTTAAATTTGGCCCGACTTAAGTTGGCCTCACTCAGGTTGGCCCCGCTCAAATTTGCAACACTCAGATTGGCCTGGGCCAGATTTGCTCGGCTCAAATTCACGCCGCTCAAGTTTACCTCCGTCAGGTTTGCACCTGGGAAGTCTCTGAGTCCTGCACCATACTTTTCTAGTAGTTCCTCAGCATCCATTGAGGTTTCCTTCGTGGTAAATGTCCCAAAATCGCTCTTGGCAATTTTTAACCGAATCGCAGCTTAGAGAATAGATGGGAAACCCTTATGGCATAAAATCATGAGGCGAAAGCCAACTATACCCTATACAGGCAGGTCGGGAACCACTCTTAATCCTAAATCTTAGTTTTTTCATTCATTTTTTTGCAGATAAATTTTCTTTGTAGGTAAATAGATGAACATTGGTATTGTGGGTCTCGGATTAATTGGAGGCTCCCTCGCGATCGACTTAAAGGCTCAAGGATACTCAGTTTTGGGGGTCAGTCGCCAGGTTCAGACTTGTGAAATTGCGCTGAAGCGGCAGATCGTAGATGAAGCTAGTATCCATTTAAACTTGCTGGCAGCGGCTGACTTAATTTTTATCTGCACTCCCTTAGCAGCGATCGTAGATACGGTTACTCACCTTATCCCTCATCTCGCCCCTGCCACCGTTCTAACAGATGTTGGTTCGGCCAAGGCACCCATTGTTCAGGCCGTTTCTTCCCTCTGGCCCAACTTTGTGGGCGGGCATCCGATGGCTGGAACAGCGGACAGTGGGATTGGCGCTGCCCAGGCTGACTTGTTTGTGGATAAAGCCTACGTCCTCACCCCAATAGAAACGACTCCTCCCAAAGCCGTGGAGCGCCTGGAAAAGATCATTCGCGCTTTACGGGCAAAACCCTACCTCTGCCGTCCCGATGCTCACGATCGCGCCGTTGCCTGGATCTCTCACCTACCCGTCTTTGCCAGTGCCAGCCTGATCGCCGCCTGTCTGGATGAAACAGACCCAGAGACTTTAGAACTGGCCCAGGCCCTTGCAAGCTCAGGTTTCCGCGATACCAGCCGGGTTGGGGGGGGCAATCCCGAATTGGGGATGATGATGGCCCGCTACAATCGGGATGCCCTGTTGAACGGTTTGAAAATTTACCGCGATCGTCTCAATGATGTCATCAAGCTCATTGACGACCAGGACTGGGCCACGCTAGAGGATGAACTAATGGAAACCCACCAGGCCCGCCCCCGTTTCGTTCGAGAATAAATTACCCTGCCTGTTGTAGTTCCTCCAATCGCGCCAGCACTTCTCGACTGTGAATGACGGGATTCACCCCGGTAAACCGCTCTCGAATGATTCCCTGAGGATCAATAATGAACGTGTGCCGCAGGGATCGCACTCCCAACCACGAGCCATAGGCTTTACTGACCGCTCCTTTCATGTCTGCCAGAAGTGGAAACCGTAGCCCTTCGGAGTCACAAAAATCAGCGTGGGAGTTCACAGAATCACTACTCACCCCAATAATCTGGGTATTGCGCTGTTGGTACTGGGGTAAATCTTGCTGGAAGCGACGGGCTTCTAAGGTACAGCCAGAAGTGAAATCCTGCGGGTAGAAATACAAAACCACCCACTGGCCCCGATAATCTTCCAGGGAAAGATCGCCTTCTCCTGTATTCGTTGGCAGCGTAAAGGTGGGAGCGGGTTGATTCAATGCTGGCAGGGTGCCCCCTAATGCCAGGGTCGGCATTGCTCCCTGAACGCTCAGAAACACAGCCAAACAAATCCCTAAGAAAACACGAAATAGAGCGCGAAGAGACACCATAGGATGATTAAAAAAATTAAGGAAGTTTACATAATTTTACACGCTTCCTTTCCCCCGCCCCCATCCTCAACCCTCTTCTGAAGATAGCCCCATTCCCATTCAGGTAGAGGGTCGTCTATTGAGATCGTGTCTGGAGGATTTCTTTGCTGCCCTCTGCCTTCTGCCTCTTGCCATACAATGGAATCTAGCTTACGAATTGAAATCCCATGTTTGATGCTCTTTCCGATCGCTTAGAGGCCGCCTGGAAGAAGTTACGCGGTCAAGACAAAATTTCTGAATCGAATATTCAAGAAGCTCTGCGCGAAGTGCGGCGTGCTCTACTGGAGGCGGATGTCAGCCTCCAGGTTGTAAAAGAGTTTGTGGCAGAGGTGCAAACCAAAGCTCAGGGAGCGGAGGTTGTTAGCGGGGTGCGTCCCGATCAGCAGTTCATCAAAATTGTTCATGATGAACTGGTGGCCCTGATGGGTAAGACGAATGTTCCTCTGGCTCAGAGCGAGACGGCTCCTACGATCGTCCTCATGGCAGGGCTACAGGGAACCGGGAAAACGACTGCAACAGCAAAGCTAGCGCTGCATCTGCGGAAACAGAATCGTAATGCCCTTTTGGTGGCAACGGATGTGTACCGTCCGGCGGCGATCGATCAACTTGTGACGCTTGGGAAGCAAATCGGGGTTCCGGTTTTTGAACTGGGTAAAGATGCGAATCCGGTGGAGATTGCCCGTCAGGGGGTCGAAAAAGGCCGAGCAGACGGGGTGGACACCATCATCATTGATACCGCTGGTCGCTTGCAGATCGACCAGGACATGATGGATGAGTTGGCCCAGATCAAAGACACGGTACAACCCCATGAGGTTCTGCTGGTCGTGGATGCCATGACGGGGCAGGAAGCAGCGAACTTGACCCGCACGTTTCACGATCGCATCGGCATCACAGGAGCCATTCTCACGAAGTTAGATGGGGATACTCGTGGAGGAGCCGCCCTGTCCGTTCGTAAGATTTCTGGTCAACCCATCAAGTTTGTTGGGGTGGGGGAAAAAGTGGATGCGCTGCAACCCTTTTATCCCGATCGGATGGCTTCGCGCATTTTGGGCATGGGAGACGTGCTGACCCTGGTGGAAAAGGCCCAGGAAGCGGTGGATCTGGCAGATGCCGAAAAAATGCAGGAGAAAATCCTGTCCGCCAAATTTGACTTTACCGACTTCCTGAAGCAAACCCGGTTACTAAAGACAATGGGGTCTTTGGGCGGGATTATGAAGATGCTTCCTGGGATGAACAAGCTCAGTGATGACCAGTTGCGCCAGGGAGAAGCTCAATTGAAACGAGCGGAGTCCATGATTAACTCCATGACTCCAGAGGAACGGCGAGACCCTGATCTCTTAGCAGGTTCCCCCAGTCGGCGGAAGCGGGTTGCGAAGGGCGCAGGCTATGTAGAATCGGATGTCGCGAAGTTGGTGAGTGATTTCCAACGGATGCGAACAATGATGCAGCAACTTGGGCAAGGCCAATTTCCGGGGATGCCGGGAATGGGAATGCCAGGGATGGGAATGCCAGGGATGGGGGGGCGTGGCCCCGGAGGACAACCCGGCTGGCGGGGCTATTCTGGAAATCCCAATGGGGCCGCCCAAAAGAAAAAGAAGGAAAAGAAGAAAAAAGGGTTTGGAAATTTGTAACCTCTTCCCCTATTTTCTATCCTTTAGCCTCTCAAGGTGGTACAATTCTAGATTCAGTAGTGTAAAACCAGACCTGGATTTTTACATAATTTTTTTCTGCACAGGAGCGATCTTCTCAAGCATGATCAGACTGCGATTGAAGCGATACGGTAAGAAGCGCGAGGCCAGCTATCGGATTGTAGCGGTACAGAGTACCTCCCGCCGGGATGGTCGTCCCCTCGAAGAGCTGGGCTTCTACGATCCTCGGAAGGATGAAGTGAAATTGAATGTTGAAGGGATTCTCACTCGGCTGAAACAAGGGGCACAGCCGACTGATACCGTTCGCCGTCTTCTTCAAAATGCCAATGTCATCGAAAAGCCAGTCCGCGCCCAGAAACCCGCTGCCGTTGAACAACCCGCCAGCACCTAAACCTTCGATGGATCAACCTGTTCAATACGCACCTGCACAGCCAAATCGGGGAAACTCTGGAATTTCTTCCACTCCCCCCGATTATGCTGGGCTAGTTTCGTTTCTGGTAAAGCCATTCTTAGAATCTCCAGATACCCTCCGAGTGGATTGTGAAACTGCACCCGGTAAACCTCGTGTGTGGATTCGGGTCGCATTTCAAGATTCTGACAAAGGCAGGGTATTTGGCAGAGGGGGCCGTAATATTCAAGCCATTCGAACCGTGCTAGAAGCAGCGGCCCAGGCGGCAGGGCAGACGGCCTATCTCGATATCTTTGGGGGTTCTCCTCTCAATCATGAGGGAGAAGGAGGGGAACGTTCTGAAGGCCGTTCTGGAGAGCGATCACCTTCCCGCCCTGAAGGGGGTTCCCGCCGTCCCAGCCCCTCTCGGCCTTCCCTCCGAGAACATCACTCCTAAAATTAAAAATAAAACCTAGAGATTTTGTAATACACCGGAATAGAGATGGTGTATTCTCTACAGCAGACTGACCGACTTGTGAGCGCCTAAGGAGGTGAAATTAGGAATGTCAGAGGTCCGCTTGGGTGAAAACGAATCGATTGATTCAGCCCTGAGACGCTTTAAGAAAAAGATTCAGAAAGCTGGGATTTTGTCAGAAGTGAAGCGCCGTGAGCGCTATGAAAAGCCCAGTCTCCGTCGGAAGCGCAAGGCAGAAGCTTCCCGTAAGCATCGTTACGCTTAGAGAGTTTGAGTTTTGAGGCTGGGTTAACCATACAAAACTCAAGCCTCAAAACTCATCTTCTTTAGCGATTCAAGTATGGCAGAATCCTCCTCAATCGAATTGCCCAGTCCTCAAAGTGCCGTTGTGCTGACGGGCTATCAGGGAGAAAATCTCAAGGCTCTGGGTCGTGAATCTGGAGCAACCGTTGTACTACGGGGTCAGGAGTTAGTGATCTCTGGTAGTGCTGAACAGATCCAGATCTGTCACCGTTTGGTTCAGCTTCTGGAGGACTTTTGGAAAGCAGGAAAGACGATCGATCGCGTTGATATTCTCACGGCTCATCAAGCCATCAAAACCGATCGGGAACAGGATCTCCAAGCGCTTCATCGAGATGTCCTGGCCCGAACCCGTCGAGGAGATGAGATCCGAGCAAAAACCTTTCAACAGCAAGATTATATCCAGGCCGTGCGAACACAGGATCTCACCTTTTGCCTGGGCCCCGCCGGAACCGGGAAGACATTTTTAGCAGCAGTGCTGGCGGTCCAGGCATTTCTCGCCAATCAATATGAACGATTGGTGTTAACCCGTCCTGCGGTGGAAGCAGGGGAGAAACTGGGGTTTCTGCCGGGGGATCTGCAACAAAAGGTCAATCCTTATCTGCGACCCCTGTATGATGCGCTATACGAGTTCATTGAGCCAGAGAAGGTCGCGGGACTAATGGAACGGGGCGTGATTGAGGTTGCTCCGATCGCTTACATGCGGGGGCGTACCTTGAGCAATTCCTTTGTGATTCTGGATGAGGCGCAGAATACAACCCCTGCCCAAATGAAGATGATCCTGACCCGCTTGGGATTCCGATCGCGGATGGTAGTCACGGGAGACCTGACCCAAACAGACCTGCCAACCCACCAGGGATCGGGGCTGGCGGTGGCTTGCAAAATTTTACGCCAGGTAAAGGGAATCTCCTTTTGTCAGCTAACCCAGGCCGATGTTGTTCGCCATCCCCTGGTGCAACGAATTGTTACAGCTTACGAGCGTCACGAGGCTCAAAATCCGGGTTAGCTTAAAAATTGGGGAATCCTTAATGATCCCTCGCAGGTTGCCAGATTAAGCCTTTCCTCCCTCAAAGAGCAGGATTCCAGGCAAGAAAGTAATCTCCGCTACAGTCTGTCCCTTGGGCAAGTCCTATTCAATAGGGAGAAAACTGGATGGTGAGTTGTGCGATTTAATCAGTACGATCCTGGTGACTTTTACGATGAACTCTTTGTGGAGAAGGGCCGACCGAGGGAGGCCGCCATTCCCCTCGTCGATCGGGTAAATTCTTTGCCAGAAGGAGAGCTAGAACATCGCCAAAAAGCGGCGGAAGTGGCGCTTTTCAAAATGGGCGTGACGTTTAACGTCTATAGCGACGGTCAGGGAACAGAGCGGATTATGCCCTTTGACCTGATTCCCCGCATTGTTTCAGCCCAAGAATGGGCAGTGCTGGAAAAGGGCTTAAAGCAACGAGTTCAGGCTCTGAACCTATTCCTGCAAGATATTTACAACGATCGCAAAATTATCAAAGATAAGGTGATTCCCTGGGATCTGGTTGAGTCGGCAACGGGATATCTGAAGCCCTGTGAGGGGTTGAATCCTCCGGGTGGGGTTTGGTGTCATATCACGGGAACGGATCTGGTACGGGATAAGGACGGTCAGTGGTATGTGCTGGAGGATAATCTGCGGTGCCCCTCCGGCGTGTCCTATGTGTTGGAAAATCGACGGGTGATGAAGACCACCTTTCCCCAGGTTTTCCAAACAATGGAAATTCAGCCTGTCGATGACTATGCGGGACGGTTGCTGGAAACCCTGCTCAACCTAGCCCCACCCACATTGACCGATCCGACTGTGGTTGTCCTGACTCCAGGAATCTATAACTCTGCCTACTTCGAACATTCCTTCCTGGCGCAACAAATGGGAGTGGAACTGGTGGAAGGTCGGGATCTGGTGGTGGCGGACGGCTACTTGCAAATGCGGACCACCAAAGGGCTACAACGGGTGGATGTCATCTATCGGCGCATTGATGATATTTTCATCGACCCGACTGTTTTCCGGTCTGATTCTCTACTGGGAATTCCCGGACTCATGGAGGTGTATCGATCGGGCCGAGTCGCCCTGGCAAATGCTCTCGGAACGGGGATCGCTGACGATAAAGTTATTTATTCCTTTGTGCCGGAGATGATCCGTTACTACCTGGGAGAAGACCCCATTTTGCAGAATGTGCCCACGTACCTCTGCTGGGTAGAACAGCAACAGCAGCACATCCTTGCCAATCTGGATAAGTTGGTGGTCAAAGCTGCGAATGAATCCGGAGGATACGGGATGCTCGTTGGTCCCCATGCCACTCCCGAACAACGGCAGGAATTTGCCCATCGAATCCAGGCATCTCCCCGCAATTACATTGCCCAGCCCACCCTCTGCTTATCACGGGTTCCCACCCTCATTGAGGGGCAATTTGAAGGATGCCATGTTGATCTACGCCCTTATATTCTTTATGGCAAGGATATTTATGTAAATCCTGGAGGATTAACACGGGTTGCCTTACGGCGGGGATCGCTGGTTGTGAACTCGTCCCAGGGGGGCGGAACGAAAGATACGTGGGTATTAGCGCATTAAGAAACCTATGCTGAGTCGTGTTGCAGATTCAATTTACTGGCTGAACCGTTATGTCGAGCGGGCTGAGAATATTGCCCGATTCATCGATGTCAATCTAAACCTCTTGCTGGATTCTTCGCTGGGAGAGGCCCAACAGTGGGAACCTCTGGTTCTCACCTCCGGTGATCTGTCCCTGTTTCGGGAACGTTATGGAGAAGCGACCGCTGAAACTGTCATTCAGTTTTTCACCTTCGATAGCGGTTACGATAATTCCATCCTGTCGTGTTTGCGATCGGCCCGTGAAAACGCCCGATCGGTACGCGAAATTATCTCCTCAGAAATGTGGGAGCGGGTCAACGACTTTTATCTGATGGTACAGGAAGCTGCTCGAACTCAGCACCCTCACCAATGGTTTGAATTCTTCAATAATGTCAAGCTAACCAGTCATCTTTTTGCTGGGGTGATGGATGCCACCATGACCCACAACGAGGGCTGGCATTTTGGGCAAATGGGTAGACTGCTGGAGCGGGCCGACAAAACGGCTCGAATTCTGGATGTGAAGTATTTCATTTTGCTGCCCTCGCTCCGGGATGTGGGTAGCACCCTGGACGAACTTCAGTGGATTGCCCTGCTTAAGTCCGCCAGTGCCTATGAAATGTATCGCAAGGTGCAACATCGCATCAGCCCGTCCGGGGTCGCTCAATTCCTGATTTTAGAGCGGGAGTTTCCTCGATCGATTCAGTTTTGCCTGACTCGGGCTGAACAATCCCTGCACCACATCACAGGGACACCCCTGAGTACCTGGCGCAGTCCCGTCGAGCGCACTCTAGGCCGATTGCGATCGGATTTGGATTATTTGCTCATCGAAGACATTATTCAATTGGGTCTGCACGAATTTCTCGACAAACTCCAACGCCAGATGAACGATGTGGGCAATAAGACATTTGAGACCTTCTTTGCCCTCCAGCCCGTTTCTTAACCCGATCGCATGCGATATCAAATTTCCCACATTACCACCTATTCCTACAGTCAACCTGTCACCCTGCAACCCCACATCGTCCGGTTACGGCCTCGGAGCGATGGAACCCAAAGCCTGACTCAATGTTCCCTCAGTGTTTTTCCAACCCCGATCGGTCAATCCCAAATAATTGATCTGGATGGGAATGCCATCGTTAATTTGTGGTTTCCTCTGGAACCCACTCAGCAACTTAAGATCAGTATCCTTTCCCAGGTGGAAACCCATCGCAGTAACCCATTTGACTTCCTGCTGCATCCCTGGGCAACCCAGTTACCGATCGACTATCCCCAATCCCTCGCCACCCAACTCACTCCTTACCTGGGGCAGTCCCTTGATCCGGTTGCGATCGAACTGGCCCAGCAGCTCTCCCAGAAAACTCAGGGCAACCCAGTCACATTTCTGGGAGAGCTGAACCAGCAGATTTACCAGAGTTGCCAGTATCTCATCCGAGAGGTCGGCGCTCCCTATCCACCCGGTATTACCTGGAAGCAAAAATTGGGATCTTGCCGGGATTTAACCGTTCTCTTTATGGAAGTCTGCCGTGCGATCGGATTAGCGGCCCGATTCGTCAGTGGTTATTGGGAAGGGGATCTAACGAAGCAGGAAGAACGACACCTCCATGCCTGGGCTGAAGTTTATTTACCGGGAGCGGGCTGGCGAGGATACGACCCGACGCATGGATGCGTCGTAGGCGATCGTCATGTTGCCCTGGTTGCTAGCCCATTTCCCCAATATGCGGCCCCTGTTACGGGAGCCTATGGACCGGGAGGAGTGCAAGCGACGTTGAAATACACCCTGGCAATACAAGGGCTAGCTTCGACTGTTCTATAAGGTAAAGTGGCTACTGCTTTGAGGCAGAAGTCAGGGGTGATGGCACAAAAGATTGGATTGCTTGAGCCACCGCTTCGGGAACCCCTTCAGGCAAGTCGATTCCCGCGTAGGGGATTACCTGGACCGTCCCCTGAGAAACCTGTCGTTGAATCAGGGTGCCTATGGGTTGAGTGTTTTGATCTCGATCGCCCACTAGCACGAGAACAGGCATGTTCAGGGAAGGTAATTGTCCCTGAACGAACTCTGCTTTAATTTCAGGCCAGCGGCGTTGGAAGAGTAATTGACAGGCCGCCTGCGACCGACTCATCTTTTGGCGGAGTTCGAGCGATCGTTTAATCCCTGTCTGCCGCCCCATTAGTTTGGCAAGGGGGTAGACAGCCTGAAGGAGCCAACCCAAAATTGGGGGCGTTCCCATGAGCCAGCGGGACCAACTCCAACGGCTCATATGGGATTCAGGCTGCACCCCCTCCGGTTCCAGTAAGATTAATCCCTGAACGCGATCGGGATACTTTAGAGCGTAGCGAGTCGCGATCCAGGCTCCTACAGAATGGCCCACCAGATAAATTTGCCGGAGTTGCAAGGTTTCTAGAAACTCCACCAAACTCGTTACTTCTAAATCAATGGAGTAATGTAAACGGGGCTTTTCTGAAGTGCCGAAGCCCAGGAGATCAGGGGCCAAGCAATGGTACTGATCACTCAATCGTTCAATCACCGAAAGCCATTGCCCACTATCCTGCCAGGAACCGTGCAAGAAAATGATAGTGGGGCCATGTCCAACTTCTCGCCAAAATAGTTGCCCCTGGGTGAGCTTTAATCGGGAATTGCGTAAGGGTCGATTCATCATCAGGCCAGCTTTGTTGTTCCATCCAAATAGTCTTGCAATTGCTGGTCATGGTCGTGGGAAAGGGTTCCCTGGGGAAGGGAGGCAATGGGAAAAGCCTGAATCTCACTGACCTCTAGATCATCTTGAATTTGGGGTATTCCTTGAACCTCAGCCTCAACCGTGATGCAGACAGAGTGAATTCTGGGATCGCGATCGGGCGCTGAATAAACACCCACCAGACGGCGAATCTTCACCAGGCTCAACCCCGTTTCCTCCTGAAGTTCCCGGCGAACAGTGGTTTCAATGTTCTCTCCCCAATCAACAATGCCCCCCGGCAAACTCCAGCGACCATTATCCCGCCGCCGAATCAAGACAATACGCCCATCGGGGAGGACAGGAATAATACAGGCACCGGGGATCGGGTGGCGAAAGATTAAACCAATAATAGTTTGAAGGTAGCGCCAAAGATGACGCATAGTTTAAAGCCAGTTGAGTGACGACGAGGAAAGCGTATCAAGGAGCAGAGCGGTAAAGAGTGGTTCAAGGGAATTTAATTAAAAATTAAATTTAAATCCGCTAAGACTTCAGCCGCATGGAATTCTGGTTTAACTTTTAAGTAGATTTTCTCAATCTTACCATCCACCCCGACCACAAAGGTATGCCGAGTGATCCCCGTGTATTCTTTACCCATGAACTTTTTCAGGCCATAACTGTCGTATAAGGTTGCCACCTTACCTTCTAAATCAACCAGCAGAGGAAAAGGTAACTTGTACTTTGTGACAAATTTTTGATGGGACTTTGCATCATCGGTACTGATGCCCAACACTACAATGTCTCGCCCCTGATACTCAGGATAGACATCTCGAAACCCACAGGCTTCCTTTGTGCATCCAGGCGTGTTATCGCGTGGGTAGAAATAGAGAACGACTCGCTTGCCCCGCAGATCGGACAACCGAACCTCATTTTCCTGAGCATCAGGCAAGCTGAAGTCCGGAGCCATATCACCGACTTTAAGCGCCATGCTGAATTAAACCTGTGTTGTACTAAGCACTACTTAAGAAATCTTAATACGAGAGCGGGCTGATTGGATAGCCTGTTGTACCTGGACAAATCCAGTCCCCCCATAGCTGTTCCGAGCAGAAACAACCTGTTTAGGAGCGATCGCATCGTAAATATCTGATTCAAAAGCGGGGTGGAGGGCTTGCCACTCTTTTAAGCTGAGATCCTTCAACAGCTTATTTGCCGCTAAACAGGTCCGAACTACCTTTCCGACCAGATTGTAAGCTTCCCGGAACGGGACTCCCCGCGCCGCCAGGTAATCCGCCACATCCGTCGCATTTGAGAAATCTTCGTTTACGGCTTCGTGCAAACGACTGGTTCGGAACTCCAGTCCTTCCCGCAGCAAAATTGTCATGGCTTCCAGGCAAGCTTGTACTGTTTTCACCCCATCAAACAGAGCTTCCTTATCTTCCTGTAAATCCTTGTTGTAGGCCAGGGGCAACCCCTTCATCAGCACGAGCATCGCCTGGAGATGTCCAAACACCCGCCCCGTTTTCCCCCGAACTAATTCGGGCACGTCAGGATTTTTCTTCTGGGGCATGATGCTGGACCCGGTGGCGCAACTGTCCTTCAAGGACACAAAGCCAAACTCCTGGGAGGCCCACAGGATCACTTCCTCCGAGAGCCGACTAAGGTGAACCATGATCAGGCTGGCAGCACAGAGAAACTCGATCGCAAAATCCCGATCGCTCACTCCATCCAAACTGTTGTTGTAGACCGCTTCAAACTCCAGCAATTTAGCGGAATAGTGGCGATCGATGGGGAAAGTGGTTCCAGCCAAAGCCCCCGATCCCAGAGGAGAAATATTGACCCGATGGTAAATTTCATTGAGTCGTTCCCAATCTCGCTGGGCCATCTCAAAATAGGCTAAAAGGTGATGGGCCAGACTAATGGGTTGGGCGCGTTGAAGATGGGTATAACCGGGAATTAGAGTTTCTAAATTGGGTTCTGCCTGGTCGAGTAAAGCCGTTTGGAACGCTCTTAAGGCACCCTGAATCTTGCGAATCTGATCTCTCAAATACAGGCGTGTATCAGTTCCCACCTGATCGTTGCGCGATCGGGCGGTGTGCAGTTTCTTGCCCACATCCCCCACCAGTTCCGTCAACCGTCGTTCTACTGCAAAGTGAACATCCTCGGCCTCAATTCCAGGATTGAAGTTGCCTTGACGGAACTCCTGACGAACTTGCTCTAAACCCTGAACCAATTGCTCCCCTTCTTCTGGGGAAATAATTCCGGTATGGGCCAGCATTCGCGCATGGGCCTGAGAACCCATCAAGTCATATTCAATGAGTTCAATATCAAAGCTGATACTGGCATTGAACCGGGCGATCGCCGGGTGGAGCGCCGATTCAAAGCGTTGGCTCCAGGTTTGTTGAGGGGTGGTAGAGGCTTGTGAGAGGCCAGTGTCTAATTCAGTATCCAAGTTAGTAATCCCCGGTGTACTCCATCAATCAACCAAAGGTTGTGAAACTTTTGAAGAGATAGCCCAGGATAATGCCAATAAAGAACGCCCAAATCTGTCCAGTTCTAACAAAGTTATTGAACGCCTTTTGAACATCGGACATGAGATCCTGGTTAAATTGTTGAGCCAGTACCGTCCAATCGGGGGAGTGGGTTAAGAGACTGGGAAGTGAATCATGCCAGGAACTCGCATGGGTTAACCAGGTCGCGAGATCGGGTAGGGCATCAACCATCATGGCAAACTCCTCATCTATGGGCTGTCACCAAATCATGCACTATTACACTAAAAGATTAACCTGTAAGGTTAACTTGTTCTACAGGTCAAGAGGTCATACACCCTGATCCGTGACTATCGTACATCAAGGTTGGGCAGGACAACGGAACTATGGGTTTTCACTGAAGTACCAAACTGAGCCGGAGGAACGGGATTCGGGGACTTAGATAAAGTCGTCAAACGAGTCAGAGAAGAAGCGCTTTCTTCCCCTTCAGTAGGTTGCACCTGAATGACAATTAAAGTCATATCATCACCCGTGTGATTTGTGGTTCCAGTAAATAACTGGACTTGTTCAAATAGATACTCCAGAATTGCTTGAGGCGTATCACAGTGTTGACAGGCCCACTGGAAGAAACGGTTTAAATTTTCCTCTTCAAAACGTTCTCCATTGCGGTTGGCAGCTTCCGTAAACCCATCGGTGTAATAAATCAGGATATCTCCCGGATAAAGCTGAATCCGAGCATCCTCATACTCGGTATCTGGGTCCAGACCAATGAGCATTCCCAGGGTATCTAACCGACGAATGGATTGGGTGGCTGCTTGCCAGAGTAAGGGAGGATTGTGGGCTGCATTACTGTAGGAAAGGATTCGGGTCTGGGGATCATACTCAGAATAGAACAGAGTGACAAATCGGTTGGAATTTTCCAGATCGGCATACATGACCCGATTCAAATGTTGCAGAATTTTAGCCGGAGAGTGACCGTTCAGCACTTCTGCCCGCAGCATTCCCCGGAGCATGGTCATAATCAGCCCCGCTGGTACGCCTTTCCCCATCACATCCCCGATCGCAAAACTCCATTTTCCGGAGGACTGGCTCTCCTCGTCCCGCTTGGCCTCGTCTTTGGGAGTTTCACTCTTCTGAGAGCGATACTGACCATAACTCGCAGGAATGAAGTCGTAGTAATCGCCCCCAACCCGATTCGCCGTCTTACAACGGGCCGTCAATTCCAATCCCTGAATCTTAGGAAACTTGCGGGGCAAAAGCTGAAGTTGAATTTCAGCCCCAATTTCCAGTTCCCGATCCAGACGTTCTTTTTTCCGGAGTTCCACCGTTAGTTCATCGTTTTCGATCGCTACAGCGGTTTGATCGGCGACTAACCGCACTAACTTCTGGCGCGTCTCAGTCCAGGCGTAGTCTGGGTCTCGGCTAAAAACATAAAGCCGTCCTCGCTCGGCATTTTTGACCAGAATCGCCGTCCCAAATAGGTGGATGTCTGCCCCCAAGTGATGACTCACTTGAGTATCAAGGGCTGCCGTAGCCTTATGAAACATCATCGGCCCCGTTGAGGAACTACTTAAAGAAGCCGTGATCTGGCGAGTTGCCGCTTCTAAGGCTTTACGAATGTCATTACACTGATGCCCATCCTGGCAGTGAAGGCGTTCTAACCGCATCTGCCCATTGGGCTTAAACAGAATCAGCGCCCCACCGTCTGCGTCAGTCACCCGACTGGCCATGAGGGGAATTAACTCTAAAAACTGGTTCAGGTTATTGAGGCTGCGGAGGGCAAAGCTGAGGGAACTCAGCAGGTCTTGAATTTTGTGTTGTTCTCGATGTAACCGAGCCACCAATTCCTTCAGCGCAAACACAGGAGTCATCTCTGGGGAAGTACCCCCAAGATCAGAAGATTGAGATGGCTGTCTAGGGACGGGCGCAGCGGTCATTGAGTTAGAGTCTGGTCTGGCAGAGGTGAACAAGGAATTTTTCTTGGCTAAAATTGAATTTTTCTAAAGTTTTTATTGGATGTATAAGATAACACCAATTCTATTAAAAATTTAGAATTCTCAAACAGTCTTGCAATATCTTTGAGAACAATCTTTGAAAGTGTTTTTTAAATACGAAAAGATAATTTGAGAATGGTTTTTACAAAGAATGTTAAATAGATAGACCGAACAAAGAAACTGAATACAACAACATCTCTCCAAGACATTCTTCGCAATCCCTAAGTTGGACTAACTTTTCAGAAAACCCATTTTTCAGGAAATGCTTTATTAGCTTCCCAAAAATCACGTTTGCTCTTCAAAAATTGCCTGATGCCAGAAGAAGCATCGCGAAGAATCTAGAGAATCTCTATTCCATGATGGAATATTGCGTAGATAGTAGCAGGATTAGGAGGAATTAGCTCCTAACTTTAGCGCAATCTGCTCGTTTTCGTGTAAAGAATTATTAAGCTCTTGTCAGCATTAATTCGTTCATCTGTTAAGGGCTACGATCGTTTTCTTGACAGTAGCCAGACCTGTTCAGGTTAGGATAGATTGGTAGGCTAAACTGCAATACTTTTAGGTTAAGCCCCCACAAGTTTCGGCTTCGTTCAACTTACGGTTTAATGAAACTGACTTACGGTGCCGCGCAGGAAAAGCCTCAGGGATTTACAAATTAATCACGTCCCAGTCACCGGGCTTCGGCTGCGCTCAGCCCTCAACCGTTCGCAGGCCGAGCGCAGTCGAAGCTCGATCCCCAGGGATGGTATTTTGCTGCACATCCCTAACTACTCAAAAGCGCTTCTACAAATTCATAGCTAGAGAAGGGCCGTAGATCCTCAATTCCTTCACCCGCACCAATAAAGCGAATCGGTAGCCCCAATTCCTGAACGATCGCCAGGGCAATTCCTCCTTTCGCGGTGCCGTCCAACTTTGTCAGGATGACCCCACTCAGTTGGGCTGCTTCCCGAAAAACCTCTGCCTGTCGTAGCCCGTTTTGTCCCAGGGTAGCATCCAGGACCAGCAGAGACTCTATCCGCGCATTTCCTGCTTTCTTATCAATAATGCGACGAACCTTATTCAGTTCATCCATCAAATTCTTTTTATTCTGCAACCGTCCTGCCGTATCAACTAGCAGCAACTCTGTTTCCCGCGACTGAGCCGCAGCGATCGCATCAAACACCACAGCAGCAGGGTCCGTATTCTGACCAGGGTTGGCGATGACCTCTACTCCACTGCGCTGGCCCCAAACCTTCACCTGTTCTACCGCTGCCGCCCGGAAGGTATCGGCTGCCGCAATCAAGCACTTGTAGCCGGACTTCTGGGCAATATGGGCTAACTTACCAATCGTCGTCGTTTTTCCGGCCCCGTTCACTCCCGTAATCAGCCAAATATTCAACTGCTCCTGTTCTGGCACAAGGACAGGAATACGATTGTTGACAACTCCACCGATGGGTTCATCCAGCATTTCCCGTAGAAGTGTCTTCAGGTAAGAAATGGCCTGTTCTGGAGGCAACACCTCTTCCCGTAGTTTTTTCTGTAATGTTTCGATTACCCGATCCGTTGCTTTGACCCCCACATCGGCTTGCAGAAGCAGGGCTTCAATCTCCGAAACGCCATCCTGATTGAGGGGACCCTGACCGACGATTGCCTTCAATTGGTTGATTAAGCTGCGGCGGGTTTTGTCCAACCCCTGGCGGAGACGCTTCAGCCAGGTAATTTCCTCAACCGAAATCTCCGAAGCTCGCCGCCCCTGCCCTGCTAGTACCTCTGCGGACCACAGGAAGCCTTCATCGAAAACGAGATCTGGGAATGCTTCAGCGATAGCAGAAGATTCGAAGGTTGCAGCGCTCACGACTTCCGGTTCTGGTTCTTCGATCGCTGTTTCTCGCAGAAGTTCCAGACGGGCCTCTCGCTCCGCTTCCGCCTTGGCCCAAAAGGGTAACGGAATTTCTGGCTCCTGAGGTGTCTCTTCGGTAATTTCTGTAATGGACGGAACAGCTTCAGCTTCTACAGAAGGCAGTGTTTCTTCTGCGATCAGGGCAACAGTCGTTTCCTCTGCAACTGGCTCTACAGCCTCTCCTTGCTCAGTTGCAGCCTGCTCGGTGCCTACCACTGCCGCCGCTTCCTGTTGGCGACGACGCATCGTTTCATAGGCTGCCTTCGCATAGTTTAAAAGATCCGTCGATTCGGCTGGAGGGGTATCCGGTGTTTCAGCAGTCGATTCCGGAGCTTGCTCCGGTGCCTCGGCCTCCGGCTGAGACTCAGCAGATTCATCAAACTGACGACGGAACCAATTAAACGTCATGGTGCTTACCTGGCTAGCGACCTGAAAGGGTATTCATTAATAACTGTAAAGAAAAATGCTCTGAATGGGTTATTCCTCTTCCGATGCCAATTCTCCCCCTAATTGGTTCGTGACCCGCCGCAGCACCCCATTGATAAAGCGGTGGCCATCTTCACTGCTGTAACGTTTTGCCAGTTCCACCGCTTCATTAATTGCAATGCGATCGGGCACATCAAGAAACCGGATTTCCGCAACCGCAATTCTCAAGATGTCGCGATCGACCCGTGCCAGCCGATCCAGTTGCCAATCCACCAGGGATTGCATCAGCAGTGCATCAATTTCCTGCTGACGATCGTGAAAGGTGGTGACAATTTGCAGCGCATAACTCCGCACTTCATCCTGACTTGCAAGGTGAATAAACTCTGGCAGATCGATGGCCGATCCCAAATGATTGATCGCCATCTGAAAGGATTCCACTGCGCTACTGAGTAACTCGCGGACTCCCTGGATTTCGCTTTGGGTTTGGGTATCCAAAAGCGTGTCATGGCCCCGATTGAGTTCTCTAGAGGCAGTTTCCAGGGACTTATGAACCTCTGTCATTCGCGATCGAACCGTTTTCAGAAGTTTACGTTCCTGAGCTTCCAGGTCAAGAGGAGGACGATTCCCTCGCGCAGCCGATTCCTGTACCGATCGCGAAAGTTTCAGAGCTTCATCCAGGCTTTCGATCGCAGCCTGGGCCGATTCCATTGCCAGGGCGAGGGTGGTCCGGGTGGTTTGCAAATCATCCACCCGCCCCTTGTTGTCCAGAACACGCAGTTCGCTACTCATCAGGCGATCGCGCCCTCGACTCAGATCTGCTCTGGCATTTTCTAAGAGATCCCGAACCTCAGTTGCCAAAGCGCGAATTGAGGACAGTAACAAGTCCTGAAATTGTTCATCACCAATCACAGGGGATTCGGGGTGAATCTGACTGATGCTCAGCAGGGCTAATTCACGGGCAGTATGTCGAGGTTGCATGACACCCTTGATGATTCATTCAGATTGTTGTTATGGAGAGGCAGAGCTAGCTTCCGAATCCGGTTGAGCAATGGGAGCAGGAGATAAATCCGGAGAAGCAGGAGGCAAGTGTTTCAGTTCCCAGACTTTCAAGAGAATTAAATATTCATAAAAAGTTTGTAAGGAGCACCAGGCAAAGCCCGCCCGTCCATCCAGGCACCCCCCTAGCAGAAAGTACATGTATAGAAATCGCAGCAGCGGTCGAAAGGGAAGCCGCAGGGACAGATCCTTCAGCGCGCGTCGCCGTTCCACTTCAGAGGGTCCAAAGAACAGGTTATACCAGTTGACCTGTCCCTCATTTAGCTGGCGCAACGTCTCAACAGCCTCATCTGTTGAATAGCGGTTGTGTTTCTCAATCCAGCGACTTAGCCCTTTACTACAGGTGTAATGGGGGTAGGTTTCTTTCAACATGCTGGTCGGACCCTCACACACCTCGCGTTCGGTATGCCCATAGTCCGTAAACCAGACCTTCCCATGCCGAAAGAGCCGCATTTGATAGCGGGGATATTGGGTACTGCGGCGAATCCATTGATTCAGGAAGATCACCCGCTCCGCCACATAGTAACCGATGTACTTCTGACTCTGCATCGCCTCCAGGCATTCCGCAAAGAGTTCGGGAGTCATCCGCTCATCCGCCTCCAGAATGTAAACCCATTCGTGCTTTGGGGGAACAGACTCCAGCATCCAGGTTCTTTGCCGCCCGTGACTTTCAAAGGCGTGCTGCACAATTCGCACCGGATAACGACTGGCAATCTCAATGGTGCGATCGCTACTGATGGAATCGATCACAATCACGTCATCCGATAATCGAGCCGATTCAATACAGGCCGCAATATCGATCTCTTCGTTATGGGTCAGGATATAGATTGAAAACATACCGATATTCTGGCGATCGGAGAATGGATAAGTCAGAAACAGCCCCCCAGTTGCTCATCAGCAGAATGCCCGTGAGCGGATTCCGTCTATCAACCGTTCCACAGGCAGCAAGCAGTTTAACCAAAGTTTACTTCTTAGAATCCCCTGACTCCGTACCCCGTAAGCCCAGCCAACCTACAGACACATATCCAAGTGCTAGTAGGAAACTACTGATCGAAGTGCGTAGAGCCGAACGACCAGCATCGGACTGTGCTTGTTTTTCGAGTTGCAGTTTACGTTCACGAATTCGCGTCAGGTCGCGTTTCCGAGCTTCTTCAACCTGTTTCTTCAGGGCTTGAGGATCTTGTCTGAATTGCTGCAATTGCTGCTGTAACTGCTGAAGTTGGGCTAACTGATCACCCTGAACCTGACCGCTTTTGATCGCCTTATCCAGTTCATCCAATCTACGGCTATCTCCCAGGATGGTGGAGATTTGGTTCTGTTGTTGCTGAATTTGGGCTTCTAATTGACTTTCGGCGGTTGTGGCCTCTTGTCCAATTCGCTTTAACGTCTCACCACTGACAAAATTGACATTATTCAAGTGAAATGGGATCAACAGCAAAAAAACTAACCCCAACAGGCTGGATAGGATAAAAGCAGCGAGTCCCAGGTTCTTCCATAGCCGTTGGCGGAACAAATTACCTGCGGCACTATCCATCCAGAGAGCGGTTAACAGTAAGGCTAACCCGACCAGTGGAACCACTCCGCGATCAACAACCTGCGTTGCGAAATTGAGTTGCCACTGTCGATCTAATAGCCTGGAAGGATAAATCAGAGAAGCAACATCAACAAAAAAGGAGATATATAGAATCCCGCAAACAATCTTCAGGAGGGGAGAGACGACGGATGCGAGTTGACGGCTATCGGCTGCTTTCATTGGAGGCTGTTTTGAATGAGGCTATTTTTCGTTGAAACTGGTGGAAAGGCTTTAAGGGAAAAAGCCAAGGATTAAAGAAACAAAGTTATGAAGCTAAAGAACCACTGATTCTAAGGGCAACCCTGAACGAAAGATTCCAGAGGAGTATCAGGACTACTTCTTACAGGGTAGCTTGCCAGGGTTCCATCATACCTCTACCTGTGTCACATCCATTAAAGCTTTAATGAAATCCATTTTGCTTTCATATTAGCCAGGAAAGTTGGTCAAAATTGTTGAATTATTCTAGGTTTTCCGCTGATATGGAATCCATTCCGACTATTTAATAAAGGAGGGCAGAGAGGGTAAACAGAAACAGGAGAGAGGATCGATCTTCGTCAGGCATTTCAGTCGTCAAGGGTAATTCATTGTTAAATCCGAATACAGACCTCGCCCCCCTGCCTCCTTTCTCTGTGTGGAAAGGGGCAGGGATTGGGGGCGGGGTCTGGAGTGATGCTCAGCTTAATTCCATCTGACTCCTGAATCAGTTCGATGATCCCTAGAATTTTTCTAAGAAACAGTTAAAACCCCTTTTCCTTTAGCCTTCTAGCCAAATCATTTATTATTCTAGGCAAGTAACAAAGAATGGACAGAAACGTTGAAGTTCTACCCAATCCAGAAACGCTGATCCAACGCTCTCTTTCCCTGGTGTTGGAGCATCTAACTGAGGCGATCGATCAACGGGGCCAAGCAACTATTGCCCTGGCAGGGGGAAGCACTCCCAAACCCCTTTATGAGGCACTGGCAACTCACTCCCTTCCCTGGGAGAAAATCCACGTTTTTTGGGGAGACGAGCGCTATGTTCCCGCTGACCATCCTGACAGCAATCAGGGGATGGCCCGTCTGGCATGGCTCGATCGTGTGGAATTCCCGGCAGCGAACTTGCATCCCATCCTTACCACCGCTTCCGATCCCGAAGAGGCAGCCCGCCAGCATGAGGTGGAGGTACGAACCTTTTTTCAAAACCAGGGGAATGCAATTCCCGTGTTTGATGTGATCCTATTGGGGATTGGGGATGATGGTCATACCGCTTCTCTGTTTCCCAAAACCCAGGCGCTTCAAGTAGAACTGAATGCAACGGCTCCCCAGGAAACTCGTCTGATCACCGTTGGAAATAAAGATGGGCAACCTCGCATCACCTTTACCGCTCCATTGATCAATCAAGCTCGTTGCGTTATTTTCATCGTGGCAGGTGCAAGTAAGCAATCTGCTCTGTCCCATATTTTTGCTCCCGTCGATGATGCCACCGTTTATCCAGCCCGCCTTATCCAGCCTCAAGGTAAACTTTGGTGGTTATTAGACTCCTCAGCAGGGCAAAATTTAGTAACCTCCGCTTAATTTCCTTACCCTCTACCCTCTACTCAATACAATCTCTCTCGGATGGGTCCTTTTTCTACAATTTGATGTCACTGGTAGGAACCCCTCAATGATTATTTGTCCAAACTGCAATCATCAAAACCCTGATGGTGCAAGTCAGTGTGAAGCTTGTTATACGCCTCTACCTATCACCGTGAACTGCCCCAATTGTGGTACAGCGGTTCAGGCAGATGCCCACTTTTGTGGGCAGTGTGGGTTCAATCTCCAGGCAACTTCTGCGATCCCCACCCAAGAGACTGTTGCCCCCGGCCCGATCATCGCTCCTGCCAGTCTGCCGGATTTGGCATCTCCAGATCCTCTCGTGCCCCCCGATCCAATTACCAGCACCCCTCCGATTAGCAACATTCCCAGTGAAAGTTCCGCCCTTCTGGTAGAGGGTGAAGAATTGATTTCATCAGCACAAAATTTAGACTCTGGCCCTTCAGAGCCGACTCCGTCTGTTCCGATTCCCACTCCTCTGACTCCAGGAAGCATCGGGCAAACCCAACTCCAACAGCAAACAGCTCGACTTCTGCACATTCGTACCAATACTACGATCGAGCTACCTCCGACCTTAACGCTCATCCATATTGGGAAGCCGAACGATCGGATTCCTCCTGATATTGATGTCTCTGGCTTTCCAGACTCGGATATTGTCTCGCGGGTCCATGCAGATATCCGAGTTGAGGGAGATGCTTATTATATTGAGGACGTTGGCAGTTCAAACGGAACCTACATCAACAACACTCCTCTGGCTGTGGGGAATCGCCACCGCCTACGGGCTGGGGATCGGATTGCTTTAGGAAAGGGCGATCGGGTCGCGTTTCTCTTTCAACTAGGATAGGCTTGTCAAGCCTACGATTTCGGCAGCCTAACATTTGAACAGCCTATCTGGATCTAGAAAGGTTAAATTAGATAGGTCAGTCAAGCAGTAGGGCAATCTAGGATCAGGAATTTTTTGTCTCGACCAGTTTCTCTTTGCCAGTAGTGTTGGTTGAATGTGATTACACTTACCCTGTTACATGCAAATAAGGATCTTCCGGCCCAAAGCTGGACATTTCAGGAACAGCCCGTAATCCGGATTGGAAGGGCACCTGATAACCATGTTGTCTTATATAGTGCGGTTGTTTCTCGGCACCATGTTGAGTTGCATCACAATGGCTCTGCCTGGGAGGTCATCAATCTGGGAGCAAATGGCACTTACTGGGATGGTAAGCGGATCGATCGAGTCGGAGTGATCGACGGAATGACGATTCGGTTAGCGAGATCCGGTCCGAATGTGCAAATTCATCTAGAAGCAAGCGCCGCTAAACCAGGAGTCATGACTCCTGGTAGTCAGGCATTGAATCAACTCACCAACACAGGCCATAATGCCGCAGCAGATACAGTCGTCACGCGGCAAAACACTTCTGAACCAGACGAGTAGCTGAATCTAAGGCGCGCAGCTCACAAGATACCCCTGAAATCCCATTGAGGGAAGGCAACTTTTTGGAAAAAGTTTACCAGTAGACTGCCCCTTCGACGATGCTCAAAGTACGGACGCTGGTTGAACGTAGCCGAAACCATCGGGGAAATTGCTCTCTAGCAATCTCCTAAGTGAATTTTTTGGAATCTTGAGAGGGGAGATTGCATCCCCGATATTTCAGTTGTGAATTGGGAGCAGGAATTAAATGCACACTATCTGGACTATTTTCTAAGTCGTAAGCGACACCCCGATAGAGGCGGGGGTTGGATTTCGGAGATTGTACAGATGAAGATGCCTGTTCATTGTGAGACGAAGCTTGATGGTCAGCTTGATGATCGTAGGACACTCCCCGGTATTTGAAGAGAGGCGACTTATTCTCCTCATGGGGAAGTTCTTCTTGATGAAAGTGAGCAGCCGACGGCTTCGAAGCATTGGAATGGGAATCTAAAGTTCCTGATTCTGACTCTAGTAAGTCTTGCGGTGAGGAGGAAAGACGCTTGATGGCAAACCCACTCCCTACCAGCAGAAGCACCTGTACCTCCCAGGGGGAAATGATAATTGTGACTAACAGAGTCACGAGGGAAATTGCCCCAGAGAGGTAACAAATCTCATCGGATGAGTGGGTTGCCACATAGAGGGCAATCAAACAAACAGCTAGAGAAATCAGGAACATCGCAGACCATCCAATACTTTCCAGTAGCGCTGTATCGTATTTGCTACGATATCACAGACAACTCGAAAGCAGAATTCCCCCCTCTGGGTGAGCCACAGGGAGGAAATGAACAGCTTTACAGAATCTTTATGAATATCTTATGAATTTCCGTCCGGTACGACCTGCGGCAGCCCCATGCTATAGTTCAAAACCCGACTGTTCAGGTTGTAGCTAATCTCGCCTTTTTGTAAGAGCGATCGAACGAAGTGTTCTAAGTCAGACCCGATGCGACGCAAATTATACTCGGTCAGATCTTGACCTTTGTAAGCGGCAAGCAACTCATCAAATTGGCGATAGACCTTTTGCAGAGCTGCATCGTTCCAGACAAACTCGTTATCCGGGTCAACATCGAGGGTAAGACGGTCCTCGCTCTCTACCAGATCATCGTCTTCGATCGTGGCAGTGAAGATATGGATGTGACGGGTCGTTGACTTCAACATAGAGGCAGACTTGTCTGGTAAACAATGATCCGATAAACAATTGTCATTGTAGACCGGGAGGGGAGCAGAGACACGTCCATCAGCAGAGAAAATGGATGTCAGTTCCGTATCGATATCATCAAGCAGAGTAACGTGACGTGAAACTTCTTTTTATTCGACACGCCCAATCCACTGGCAATCAGGAACGGCGCATGCAGGGCCACAGCGACTATGAGCTTTCAGCGATCGGCAGAATGCAGGCCGAAAAGCTAGCCCAACGCCTTTTTACGGAAGCCTGGTGGCCTTCCCATATTTATAGCAGCCCCCTCAAACGCACCGTGCAGACTGTCCAAATTCTCCTGGACCACTTTCAAACGGCTCCCCTTCCAGCCCCCATTCGAGATTTGCTAGGGGGCGAGGGAGAAGGGGAGGGAGGCACCCTGCCAATGAAGCGGCGATCGTTGCCGCAAGAAATCCGCTACCGGGAAGAACTGAAAGAGTTTCAGAACGGGATTTTTCAGGGTCTCACCTGGGCCGAAGCCCAGCAGCAGTACCCCGATCTCTGCCGCAAATTAGAGCAATCTCCAGACTGGATTCCCATTCCGGGGGCAGAATCGCTCGAAGAAGCCCGCACAAGGGCCAGACAATTTATTCAAATGTTAATGACAGAGCATCAAGACACCGACCATCTCTGGATTGTGACCCATAGCTGGATTCTCCAACATCTCATCTCTGAACTGCTGGGAAGTAATCGTTCCTGGCGGATGCATGCAACTAACACCGCCCTGTTTGAATTTTGGATTGATCAATCTCGTTGGCAGCGATCGGACCCCAATCTTTACAACACCGACCTCTGGCAGATTCGTCGCTTTAACGACTACCGACATCTTGCTGCGCTCGAAATGTAGGAGAGGAGAGGTGATCCCCAAAGTTTTAAGAATCAGCTTGCCCAGCAAAAACCTTGCTAGTATGGTTGACGAGAATCAGGAGCTACTGTACCAGTTGTTAGATGACCGATGGTTGATCCAATTGATGATGTCGCCCGACAGGCGCGCCAGGGCAGTGTTGCCGCCGTAATCCAGGTTCTAAATGAGAAGCTGGCAGACCAAGGAGTTAGGACACGAGCCGTATTCTCTGATGGGGTTTTACAACTGCTCTGTGAAGCACAAAGCAAAGAAGAACTTGAACCGTCAATTTTGATTGGGCGGGTCAAGCAAATTCTAGAATCCCTCGCACCGCGAAATATTCGCCGAGTGAGGATTAATAGCCGTTTGGTTCGTGAACAACAATTGCTGTGGCTCGAAGAAATCAGCCGCGACCCCGAAAATCAACTGCTCTGGTCCGAACTCATTACCCTGGCGAAACCCAACCCGATCGCCCGATTTTTTGAAGACCTCAAAGATCAAGCCCGCAGCCGTCGATCTGCCATGCCCCAATCCCTTTCCCAACGTCAGGTGCGGGAGCAGCGTCAGTTTTGGCGAGGCTGGCTGGGGGGAGCGGGGGTGAGTGTGCTGTTAGTGGCTGGTGTGTTTGCCGCCTGGTACTGGTCCAACACGCGATCGGGCGATCGGGTTGAGGCAGAAGTCACCACCGCTTCCCCTTCCGTGCCCGTTGCTGCGCCCGCTCCGGCTGTTTCCCCTCCACCTGCCAGACCCCCAGACCCCTTCGCAGAAGCAGTGCGTCTGGCAGAACAAGCCTCTTCAACCGGACAAACTGCCCAATCGGCGGCGGATTGGCTTACGCTTGCAGCAAAGTGGCAACAGGCATCTGACTTGATGAAACAAGTTTCCAATCGCGACCAACGGTATCGAACAGCCCAAAATCGAGCTGAGATGTATCGAAAGAATAGCCAGTCTGCATTACAGATGGCCCAATCTCGACGTAATTGAGCAAAAATTTGTATTCAGCTATTCGATGCTGACTCCCCGAAAAGTTTGGGGGCGTTGACGACCGACGACGGGTGCCCGTTCCATTTCACGGGCCTGAACCCGTTGCGGTTGAAAGTGCTTCTGCCAGAGTTCGGGAGCATTCAGGGTTTCCCCTCCGTGGGCCGTGAGGCGTTTGCGAACCCGACAGAGAACGGGAGTATTCATACAGGCTCCCGCAACAATCACCTGGCCCTTGGTTAGGGCGGGAAGTTCCTTCAACAAATCCCGTCCGGCTGCCTCCACCCCATACTTCAAACTGTCCTGATCTACGGGATTGACAATTCGCATAATGAACTGGCTCATACATTGAGAAAGCACATCAGAATCCAGCTTGCCAGGGCGTTGTGTGATTAACCCTACCCCCAACCCGAACTTACGCCCCTCACTGAGGATCGTGCGAATGACAGCCTTACAGCGAGAAGGTTCATGGGCAGGGGCAAAGCGGTGCGCCTCCTCCAAAAGAATAAACACCGGGTAGGGCAAATAATTCTCGTCCCCCGGCTCGA
>JANRKG010000124.1:0-3735 GCA_033763635.1 Leptolyngbyaceae cyanobacterium bins.59 | reverse complement strand
AGCAGAAATACTCAGAATTTGTCTGGAGTTTTTGTCAATCGCAGTTTGTTGACATTGAGTTAGAAGTTGATATAAATCTTTATGATTTTGAAAAAGACTGGAATGACAGGGTTTTAATAACATGAATGAAAGCTTGCAGGTCTAAGGGGCTACCAGCTTGATGCCACAGAACACAGCATTCAGACAAAGTTCTAAATTCTATCTTCTGTCTTCTGTATTCTGACTGATTTACTGACCAATTCACGACTTTATGCGTTATGGAAGGGGTGTTGTCATGGTCTGATCCCAAACCCAAACCAACCCCTTCAACGAGCGCATTGCCCTGGTAAAATCATGAGACTTCCGGTAGTTGCAGAAATTAAGGAATGACTACGAAGTCTATCAGTTCTGAGCCGATCGCCCCCAGCCAGCGAAAGCTTTGGCTAGCCGCTATCAAGCCTCCCATGTACAGTGTGGCCGTCATCCCGATCTGGGTAGGGACTGCGATGGCCTGGGCAGAGACGCATACGCTCCAGGCTGGAGCCTTTGCCACGTTTTTGTTTTCCGCCATTCTCATCGTGGCCTGGATTAACGTCAGTAACGATGTCTTTGACGCGGATACGGGGATCGATCGCAACAAAGCCCATTCCCTGGTCAACCTGACGGGCAACAAAGCCCTCATTTTCTGGTTGGGCAACCTGTTTTTGCTGACGGGGATTCTGGGAATTTTAGCGATCGGTTGGTGGCAACAAGACCCAACCGTTTTAGGAATTGTGTTGCTCTGTTGTGCTTTGGGTTACAGCTACCAGGGACCGCCCTTTCGCCTGGGGTATCAAGGGTTAGGGGAACTCATTTGCTTTCTCTGCTTTGGGCCGTTAGCAGTCGCCGCCGCCTACTACAGCCAGACTCAACAGTTACCGAATGACTGGCTCCCAACGATTATCATTGGCATCTCGACAAGCCTGATTCTGTTTTGCTCCCACTTTCATCAGGTGAAGGACGACTTGGCAGCGGGAAAACGATCGCCGATCGTGCGTCTGGGCACTGGTCGGGGCGCGGCCCTGTTACCCTGGATTACCGGGAGTCTGTATACCTTAACGCTACTGGGCATTGGCCTGAATCAATTTTCATTGGGAACCCTACTCATTTTCGGGAGCCTCCCTTTTGCCATCCAACTCTGTCGTCATGTGGGGATGTACCACGATCAACCGGAGCAAGTCAGCAATTGTAAGTTTATTGCGGTTGCCCTGCACTTTTGGAGTGGATTGCTGCTGGGGATTGGGTTTCTCCTGCTGAGATGAAGTTTTTAGGAATTGACCTTGGGTGGTCTTCGGGATCGAGTGGGGTTTGTTGTCTGGGCTGGCAGCAGGGAAAATTGACCCTATTGAGCCTCGATCGCCTGACCGATCTTGCCGCGATTCTCGCCTGGGTTGATGCCTGGATACCATCAGATGAGTTTGGCATGATCGCAGTCGATGCCCCGACCCTGATTCCCAATCAAACGGGAATGCGGTTGCCCGATCGCCTCGCCCATCACCATTTCGGGCGTTACCATGCCGGATGTTACCCTGCGAACCTAAACCGTCCTTTTGCTGCCCGGACAGTTGGGTTTGGCTTAAGTTTGGAAGCGCGAGGGTTTCACCATGCGCCAACGATCGTGCCCCAACAACCAGGACGGTATCAGATTGAGGTGTTTCCCCATCCGGCGATCGTTCAATTGTTCGGCCTGTCCCAAATTCTGAAGTACAAGAAGGGAAAACTGGGCGATCGGCGATTGGAACTGGCCCGATTGCGACAATACATTCGGGAAAAATTGCCCCTGACAGAACCACCACTGACGGTAGAATTACCGTCTATTCCCCAAAAAGGAACGGACCTCAAAGCGGTAGAAGACCAACTGGATAGTCTGATGTGTGCCTATATTGCGGCCCATTGGTGGTATTGGGGAACGGAACGGACTCTAGTCTTGGGCGATCGGGCGGCGGGGTACATCGTCGTGCCGATGGCTCCCGCGTAATACCGCAAATTCCCTTACTGAGGGAAATAAAGATACATCACAAATTGAATACCCTCAGCGTTTTTCCGGAAGATTTTCTCTGAAATGGGAAAACTGGTTACAGGTCTACATAATCTGTATCGGTCTGTAGATAGAAATCAGTGGCAGAATAATCTGAGTCGAGGGTGTATGGCAATGTTGATGTTACTCTTCTATGCCGGAAACGACCTGTACGCGATCGAAAGTTCCCGCGTCGTAGAAGTGATTCCCAGAGTCGCCCTCCGCAAGATTCACCATGTTCCCGAATATGTGGCAGGGCTATTTAATTACCGGGGCGCGATCGTCCCCGTCATTGACCTGTGCCATCTCATTCAGGGAACCCCCAGTCGCTCCCACCTGAGCACTCGCATCATTATGGTGAGCTACCCCCGCAAAGACCAGACCTTGCAATACGTGGGCTTGATGGCAGAGCGTGTGACAGAAACTTTGAATAAGCCAGATCACGAGTTGATTGATTCAGAAATCCAGATGCATGAAGCCCCTTATTTAGGGGGAATGATTATGGACGAAAAAGGAATGATCCAGCGCATTCGGTTAGAACAACTCTTTGCCGATTCCCGGCACATGCACCTGCTGACGGGAGGGGAACCATAGGGATGGTGCTGGCAGACATTGAGAGCTATTTAAGTAAAAAGATTGGCTTAGACCCCAACACGATCGGGTCCCGCAAACTGCAACGGGCCATTACGAAACGGTGTCAGGCTTGTGGGGTTGCCGATATGGAAGCCTATTGGAAATTGCTTCAGCGATCGGCGGAAGAATTTACAGAACTGGTAGAACAGATTGTCATTCCCGAAACCTGGTTCTTTCGCGATCGTCAGCCGTTCGAATTCCTCAAAGCCCACGTTCAATCCAACCATCTGCATCGAGCCGATCACCCTCCCCTCAAAATTTTGAGTGTCCCCTGTTCCACTGGAGAAGAACCTTACTCAATCGCCATCATCCTCCTGGAAGCTGGGTTGTCGGTGAAACAGTTTGCCATTGATGCGATTGATATCAGTCATCACGCGATCGTGAAGGCCAGAAGAGCAATTTACACCAAAAACTCTTTTCGAGGACCGGAAGTCATCGATCGCAACCGCTACTTCCGCCAGATCCCGGAAGGACAGGAGTTAGTTCCCTGGGTGCAGAGCGCTGTCACCTTCAAACAGGGCAATCTGCTCAATCTGGTTTCTCTGCTCCAGCACCGTTACGACATTATTTTTTGTCGTAACCTCCTGATTTACCTGGAAGACCGGGCTTGCACCCAGGCCATGACCCTTTTCGATCGTCTGCTTGCCCCCGGTGGTTTGTTGTTTGTGGGAGCGTCCGAGACCAGCAAAGTTCCCGGTGATCGTTTCGCCTCGGTACGAAAACCCTTCACCTTTGCCTACAGTAAAGCCAGAGCCAGTTCCCCGATTACTTCAAGTAACGCCATTTCCATCCCTCCGGCTCCCATTCCTTCCCCTGCCCAAAGGAAACTGACTTCCATTCCTGCGCCCCCCGTTTCTAGCCCCCAGCCCCTCGCTCCCCGTTCCCAGCCCCTGTCCACTTTCTCTCGCCCAACTCAGGCAATCACTCCTACCCCCCAACTTGATCTAGAGGTTGTGAGAAACCTGGCAGACCAGGGCAAGCTAGAGGATGCCGTTGCTCTGTGCCACCGTTATTTGGAAGCCGATCGCACCCATCCCGAAGCCTACATTCTGCTCGGTGAACTGTAT
>JANRKG010000123.1:0-5014 GCA_033763635.1 Leptolyngbyaceae cyanobacterium bins.59 | reverse complement strand
ATAGTGACTTGACTCAGATGGAAGGGCAATCGCTTCTCCTTGTAACCCTCTGTAACTATTGATATAAAAGGGTTTCAGTCAGATTAGTCAGCTTAAGCTTCCCCTTTTGATGACATCAATGCCCCCTAGTGGTGACTTGAGTACTACTCAGACTAAGCCTTGGGAGAATTGGTTACAACCACATCTAGCGATACTCAAAAAAGAAATCCGCTAGATGCAGTAGTAATGCAATTGAACTACACCAAATACAGCAGCGCATTAAAACAATTCCACTAAATCTAGAAACCAAAACTTGCTGTTCTGATGTCCCTGTAACCTGATCGTAACTCCGCTGTAACCATTGCTATAAAAGGCTTTTAGCCGCAATCACTGATAGTTACAGTCCCCTAATCGTGACATCAGTCTCCCCCACTCGTGACTTGCCAGTTAGCCTCAAGTCCCAAGCAGTTGTAACTCTCCTGTAACTAGCATCAGATCTAGATTCCAGATCATTTTAGTTACAAATCTGCGGTAATAAGCTCCTCTGGATGGGACTTTAATTTCCTATTAGCGTGACATCAGTCTCCCCTACAGATGACTTTACCTTCCTCTTACTGTGACTTTAAATTTTCAGAATGGTTGTAGAGCAAGCTATTCCAGAATGGTTACACGTCTGATCAGATTAATTAGATCGATCAGCTTGTAACCCCCTGTTTCCACAAAACAGGGGGTTACGCTTTAAACGCAAAAAGACAAAAAACTCACCCGCTACCCATGTTTTGCAAATTTATTCCAGCGATCGCCTTTGGCTCGCTCAAGTGGATGAACACAGTCGCGACATCATTACCGATTTGATTAGTTGAACTTTGATTAGTTGAACCGCATGTCAGAAACCACCATTGTTTTACAGCAGCTTTACCGCCTGATTCTCCATGAACATCAGCAGCTTTATAGCGTGTGGCAAAGCGCTGATATTTTACAGTCACAGTATGATCAGTCCCTCATCCCTGCTGTAGTAGAAGCGCATCTTCGAGGCAACCCAATTATCTCGGTGCGTCTCCTCCAACCGGGTACGAACCTGGCTAAAGCGGGCTGCATTGATTTTGATGCCCCGAAAGATGGTAATGATGAACAGACTCTGCGTGAGGTGTTGAGTCTATCTCAACAAGTGCAACAAGTCGCTACTAGTCAAGGATTCTCTACTTATCTGGAATTTAGTGGTCGTCGTGGGTTTCATCTCTGGTTGTTTGCTGATATGCCGCTGCCCGGTGCTACCTGGGTCAAAGCATTGCAGAACCTCTGTTATTTAGCTGATTACAAGCCAAAGGAGATTTATCCCGCTACAGCAACAACGGCGATCGATGGTAAAGCATCGGGACGACCGATCAAATTACCCTGTGGCAGGCATCAAATCAGTGATAAGTGGAGCGGTTTCTTAAGTGAACCTGTGAACTGGTCTGAAGGATTTCCGATAGTACCCGACGATCAGGCGGGTCTAATGGCATCCTTTCAGCAGATTCCTGTGGCTCAACTGGCTCAATTAGCTGCACTTGAAGTCAGCCTCAGCAGTGCGATCGGTAAAAATGGGCATCAAAAGGGCAATGCTTTTCAGGAGCGATCGGGTTTTGCTGGGAGTTCAACCGTGCAGTCTTCTACTGCTACAAAATCAGCGAACTTTTCAAGCCTAGCTCCTGATGAGCATCCCGCTTGTATTCACTACTTGATGAACCAGGGTGCGCCAACCGATCAGGACTACAACTCAGTCAACTTAACTCTGGCACGCTATGTTATCACCAGGGGATGGGAACGTAACCAGGCAGAACCCTTGGCAGAAGCAATGGCACGAGCGTCTGATCACCATCCCACTAGCAAAACGACGGTTGAATCCAGGCTCAGAAATTTCCACAGTACCTATGCATCTGTTAAACGAAATCCTCACGACTATCAGTGGAGTTGCAGCTACATTCGCAATAGCCGTGAGTTAGTCCGCTGTGGAGGCTGCACGGGCTATGCCTGCCCCTTTTGGCAATGGGAGAAGCCAGAGGGTGACAACGAGGTTGCTAGACGGGTTGAACGAGATTTGCTGGCTTACATCCTGCACCACCCGGAAGCAGGGATGCAGGAAGCCTTGGGTGTAGATTTACCCGTTGAGGGCTTTATTGCCACGTTTATGCCCAAAGGCGATGCTTCAAAGCCGTTTTATCTCCACCAGAGGCTCTGGGAATGCTTTGTGAGCCTGGAGCTAGAAGGGAGAGAGTTAACGCCTAGTCTCGTTCTCTCCCGGCTGGAAAAAATGGTGATAGAGCGCTCTCCCCTACCAACCCCCATTCTGAATCAAGTTGCTGCCTATTTGGACGAGCTTTTGAATCTGGCTCCCTGTGGTTGGGAGACGTTTACAGAACTCCTCATGAGAGTGCGAGATACCGGATTGCGACTACTAGCAAAAGAGCAGGCTGCCACTGCATCGGAATTATTGGATAGCCCCTTACATCCTGTTACCGAAACGCTGGAAACACTCATTCACCATTCCCAACATCTTCAGCAACGGAATTCCTCAGAAGTCATGCCAATGGTGGCCTATACTCAGGACTTGATCCGGGAATTGTTTGGGCAACCGCAAACGGCGATCGCCACCCCTGCTCCTTGGCTGAATCGTTCTCTCAATGGTGGGTTACATCCCGGCAGGCTTTATGTTGTGGGTGCTCCTCCCGGCTCAGGAAAAACGACCTGGTGCGCCTGGTGCGCGGATGAAGCGGCAAAAGCTAAAACCCCCGTGCTGTATGTCTCTTTTGAGATGGGGAAGCAGCAGCTCTGGGTGAATGCCTTGTCGCGGACGGGTGGGTTGAACTCCGGTTTGATTGAAGCAAAACATTGGATGAACGCGGACTATGCCCATGCAGAATGGTTGAAACAGCAGACTGCGCTGGCAATTCGGGCATACGATCAGCAGATTGCAGAATATCTAACGGTTTTAGAAGCAGGTCCAGAGGTTACAGTTGCTCATTTGAAGGGGACGATCGCTCAAATTCGCCGCATTGCAGAACTCGATAAAACAGCGCCCGTGTTGGTGATTGTCGATTATTTGCAGCTTATGTGCTGTGGGGATGAAAAACTCGACTCTGGTGCCAATGAAGTGTTGCGGGTTTCGCGTGTGGCAACGGGGTTAAAGCAACTGGCGCGAGATACGGGTGCTGCTGTGGTGGCGATTAGTGACATTAATAAGGCGGCCTACCAGGAAGCACTTCGGACTGGAACGTTGGATATGGGTGCGTTACGGGATTCGTTCAAGATTGCCCATGCCGCAGACTGCATCATGTTGCTCCAGACGGGTAAGGCACAGCGAGGCAATGACCAACCCAGAGATCAGCTTGACTTGTTGGAAGAACGTTACGCCGGGGACTATCTCAGACTCCGGCAAATTCAAGATGTGCGCGCTCAGTATCCGCTTAATGAGAAAGCGAAGGCGACCTATGCGCGACTTAGCATTCTCAAAAATCGGGGTGGTGTCACAGCAGAGCCATTGTTTGTCTATGAGCGGGCTTACCACCGCTTTATTCCGGTTGATTTAGATTTAGGAGAGGACAATGACCGTGAAGATCTCTAGCCCCAATGTTAGTGGTGTAGAAGCAAATTCCAATCCTTCTATGGCTGTTGATCCACTGTATGAGGATTTAATGGACTGGGCAAAATCTCGGAAACGGCAGTTTTTGAGAAATCGGGTTCAACAGAGTAGTGAGCCTATTAAAGCTGCAACTGCTGCATCAGAAACACCATCAGCAAGCGATGCCTGGATTGAAACCTGGTATACTCCACCGCCTCTACCAACGCGGATTGCCAAACAGAAAGCGACGCTCTTCCAGAGCCACTCCGTGAATGCTTCCAGTGCCCCTTATCAAGAAGCGGGAGGAAAAGTAGAAGCAGAGGAAGTCAAGGAAATCAAACCTTTGATCTCTCCTAGTCCTGCAACCTCCTTATCTCCTGCAAACCACGACAGTTTTGAGATTGGTCAACAAGTTGTTCTCCGTCCAGACTCTCAGCGGGTACCTGCCGGTATTCCAATTGATGCTGTATTGGTCATTCAGGAGGTGTATGTCAATGTTTATCGGCAACATCAAAATATTTGGTGTGTTTGGTGTAGCAGTGATGCTTTTTCTGGTTTGAAGTCGCTCGATTCAGATTGTTTAATACCATTACCAGAGCCAGTTCATGCGGCTGATATAGAAGGTGTATCTGAAATAGAATTTAGTGGTCTGAATATAGATGAAAAATCAAATTCTGTTTTATCTCATACGCCTGTAAACTTCGAGTTTGTTGAAGATGGAAAACGGCTTGCAGAAATACTCAAGCCTTTCCAAACTTGCCAAGTCATTGCGGTTGACACAGAAACCACTGGACTTGATCCATTGAAGGATCGAATTCGCTTAGTTCAGATTGCTGCGGCTAATCAGCCTGTTATTATCATCGACCTGTTTAAAGTTGCCAAGGAAACGCTAGATCCTCTGCGCGAACTGCTTCAAGGTACTCCGATCAAAGTCTTGCAGAATGCCAAATTTGACTTGAAATTCCTGCAACAGGCAGGACTTACCATTGCTGGCAAGCTGTTCGACACGATGATAGCGGCACAATTACTGGATGCAGGGGTACGATCGCACGGTTATAACCTGGCGGAACTGGTCAAGGTCTACTTGGGAGAAGAATTCTCCAAAGAACAGCAGCGAAGTGATTGGAGTAATCCCAGTCTTTCTTCTGAGCAGTTAGAGTATGCCGCGCGAGATGCAGCGATTCTGCTGCGGTTGCGTGAGGTGATGAAACCCAAGCTGACAGGCGCTCGTTTGGTGGAAACTGCCAAATTGGAATTTGATTGTTTGGGAGCGATCGCCCAAATGGAACTCAATGGGATGTTGCTCGATCTCTCCCGCTGGGATTCCCTGCGACAAGAACTTGAACAAAGAAGAGATCAATTAGCAGACGCATTACGACACCAATTTCAACCAGCTTTGCTCAGCACTCAACTTGATATTTTGGGCAATCAAAC
>JANRKG010000122.1:0-6549 GCA_033763635.1 Leptolyngbyaceae cyanobacterium bins.59 | reverse complement strand
ACTGCTTTTGCGAAGGCTGAACCCACCCCTACCCCTCCCAGGAGGGGATTAGGAGATCTTCACGCAGATTTTCAGGCTCCGAAGTCCGATGTTCGAGTTCAGAAGTCAATTGTTGAGGCTCTGAACTCAATTGTTTGAGTTCAGAAGTCAATTGTTCGAGTTCAGAAGTCAATTGTTGAGGCTCTGAACTCAATTGTTTGAGTTGCGAAGTCAATTGTTTGAGTTCAGAAGTCAATTGTTAAGGCTCTGAACTCAATTGTTGAGGCTTTGAAGTCCATTGTCCGAGTCTCGAAGCCACCTATCGGCAAACAAGGATTATTTCTTTTAGAAAGGTTATGCTATGCCTGTACTCCCTTTCCTTGCTTGACCTTACGCCCCTTCCCTATGAAAGCCACAGAGGTATTGCACCAGTATGCAGCCGGAAAACGTAACTTTCAGAACGTGAATCTGCGGGGCCAATCCTTCAGAGGCAAGACCTTATCGGGAGCAGATTTCAGTGGGGCAGATCTTTGCAGCACAGACTTTACGGATGCGGTTCTGGAAGACACCAATTTTACAGAAGCAATTGGTGGAGTACAGCGCCGCTGGCAGGGGGTGCAGTGGGTGTTGTTGCTAGTACTTGCAGGGTTGGCGGGGTTTTTGCAAGGATACTTTGGCTACTGGATCGCCGCCTATTTTCCCCGCTGGTGGGACCCTTCCTATAGCTGGCAGTATTTTTCACTGCATTTATCAATCACCCTTGCCTTCAGCATCATCATTGTAACCACCTTCATTTCCATCATCCGTCAGGGCTTTACCAGTCAAGCTTTGGGGAGCGTCGCTGGCGCTGTCGCTGTCGCTGGCGCTGTCGCTGGCGCTGTCGCTGTCGCTGTCGCTGTCGCTGTCGCTGTCGCTGTCGCTGTCGCTGTCGCTGTCGCTGGCGCTGGCGCTGTCGCTGTCGCTGGCGCTGTCGCTGGCGCTGGCGCGAGCTTTCTCCTCGGTATTTATTGTAGTCGGAAAGCGCTTCAGGGGGACGAAAAATTTGCCCTGCTTCGCACCGTAGGCATTGCTTTCAGCGCCATCGGGGGCACTTCCTTTCGGGGGGCAACCCTCACCCGTGCCAACTTCAGCCATGCCCGTTTAAAGGGTGCTCAGTTTCAGCGTAGCCGCAAAAATCCTACCGATCTAACCCATGTTGGCTGGCAAGATGCCCAAAAACTAGACCGTGCCCGCCTCGGTGACTCGATTCTCACCCAGTCTGAAGTGCGTGACTTGTTGATTCACCGTAACGGCTACAAACAATCTTACGTAAAGGCAAATCTGCGAGGAGCAAATCTCAATGGAGTGAACCTGGAGCAAGCAAACCTCAAATGGGCAGACCTGAGTAACGCCACCTTCCATCATGCCAACCTTAAGCAGGCAAATTTGACGGAGGTGTTAGCCGTTGGGACGGACTTCACTAACGTCTATTTGACAGGAGCCTGTTTGGAATCGTGGAACATTGACTCTCAAACCTGCCTCCAGGATGTGGATTGTCAGTATGTGTTTCTGCTGGAGCACCCCAATGCCCTGGGAAGTCGCGAACGCCGCCCCCACGACCCGGAGCAGGTTTTTCGACCGGGGGACTTTGAAAAGCTGTATCAAAAAATCATGAATACGGTGCAAATCTTGCTCCGGAACGGAATTAATCAAGAGGCATTCAAGGCAGCGTTTGAACAATTGATGCAGGAGTTTCCCGATCTCACCTTTGAATCGGTCCAGGGGATTGAGAAAAAAGGCCAGGATGTTTTACTGACCCTGGAAGTTCCAGAAACCGCTGATAAAGCCGAAATTTCCCGTGCGTTTCTGCAACCCTATGAAGAAAAAATTGCTCGTCTGGAAGCTCAGGTGCAGTTACAGGCTTTACGCGCTGCGGATTTGAAGGATATCGCCCTGGCCCTCGCTCAGAAACCTGTTGAAATTCACAATCAAGTCGGAGGAACTAATAACATGCACGAAAACCATGATTCCAGCCGCAAAATCGAAATTGGGAGCATCGGCGGAGATTTTAATGCCAGTGGTCAGGCTCTCAATTTGGGAGAAATCAGTGGCACGATTACCAATCTCATCAATCAACTCCCCAGTTCTCCCACTTCAGAACAACCCGGCATCAAAGAATTATTGTCACAACTGAAGGACGCAATTGAGGCATCGTCCGAACTGACTCCTGAAGATAAAAAAGATGCGTTAGAAGAGGTTAAAACCCTGGCAGAAATTGGGCAAAATCCTCAACAACCTGAAAAGGAAAGTTTGGGGAGAAAAGCAATCAAGATTCTGAAAGGCACCTTCGCCAGTCTTCCTGAAACCACCAAGATTGTGGAAGCCTCCATGAAACTGTTACCCCTGATTAGCAAAGTCCTGGGGCTTCCGATCTAAACCAGCAAGAGCAAGCAATACTCAAACGGCGCGGGAGAATTTGCGGTTGCTTCGGGAGGAGATGGGGAGTTGAGGAGTTTGTATGAAGCCAAATAATGAATAACGGAATAAGCGATATCCAAATGCTTCTTGTTATAGCTTGCCGATCAATTTGTCATACTCCGCATGGGTTCCAATCCAGAACCATGAAATACCATTCTCGACTTCAACACCCAAAGCTCGATAACTTAGCCCTGCTCGAACTGACCAATACTTCTTACCCAATTTCTTGAAATGTAACGATGGATGGGATGGTTCAGCTTTGAGCAATGCGTAACACTCATCAGCCGTTCGTTGCACATTTTCGGGTAAGGCATTGTAACAATCCCAAAATCGTCGAGTGGCGTAGTGCATCAGATTTCTCGGCAGCGTCCCGATTCAAACTCAGCGATCGCCTCCTGAGCCAGCGCTTCTAGTTTGCCCTCTGCAATATCCTGCTCGATTTGCTCATCCCAACGTTCGTAATCGAGGTCGAAAAACCACAACCTGAGCCGCTCGAAATCATTCAATGGCAGTGAAAGAATCGCCGCTTCAATTTGTTCAAGGTTTGACATAAAAGTTTGCCCTCTCTGCCTTTGAGGGAATTATAGCCTTGCTGAAAAAGGCGAGGGGAGCATCCCACCTTTGTAATCCTCACCCAGATTCTTCTTAATCCCCTCTTGGGAGGAGTGGGTTTGGCATTCGCAAAAGCAGCCCCCGTTCGATCGCCCACACCCCTGACCCACCCCGGCCTGCGGCCACCCCTCCCAGGAGGGGATTAAGTTGAGATAGGTTGCAGGAGGCCCCATTAACGGTAGACTGGGGAAATCAATTTACAAAACTTTAGATAGACCCGTGTATAGCCTTCCCCAACCTCCCTATTTCCTGCTGGTAGTCGGTTTGTTTATTGGTGTGACCTCCGGATTGGCATTTGATGCCACCCTGCGTCAGGCGGTGCGGGAGTGGGCCGACAACCGATCGACTCATACCCTGGCAAACCTGCAAAATGGCAAGCTGGTCATCCCATTTCTGGGTATCTGTGCTGGGATTTGCCTGTTCCTGGCCTCTGGCGTGCAAATCTTCGGGTTCCCCAGCCAAATTTCCTATGTGATTGCCCTGCCCCTCACGATTGGGACAGCAGCGCTGGTGTGGTTCCAACTCAGCCGGATTCTGATCCTGCTGGAAAAGGGCGGTTCACGGGCGATCGACCTCGATGCATTTGAATAATCCGTTCTGTCTAGGAACGGTCTGATTCCTGAATTCGAGTCAGCGCATTCTCGGCTGCCCGTTTCTCCGCTTCTTTCTTCCCACACCCCTGACCCTCACCCCAGGACTGCTCCCCCACCCAGACGATCGCTCGGTAAGTTGGAGCATGATCCGGTCCCCCGATGCGGTCAGTGGTGTAGCGAGGTGGGGTCGAACTGATATGCGCCTGAACCCACTCCTGAAAGCGATTTTTAGGGTCCACCGAGGAGCGTCCTTCCCCAGTTCCCAACGGAACTAACTCAAATAGCTGACTGACCAGGGGCCGGAGGGCTTCAAGATTGCAGTTGCGATCGAGGTAATAGGCCCCAATCACGGCTTCAAAAGCACTACTCAGCAGATTGGGATTTTGATACCCCCCGTCTTTGATCGCCCCCTGCCCCAGTCGCATCTTGTCGGCTAGCCCAATCACGGTCGCGAACCGGGCCAGTTGGAATTCGTCCACCAGTTTCGATCGGCGGCGGGTCATTTCGTCCTCCCCCACCTCCGGAAAGCGACGGTAGAGATAATCTCCACTCAAAAAGTTGAGAATGGCATCCCCCAGAAATTCCAGGCGTTCATTGTGCAGTTCGCCGGGATGTTCATTCACGTAGGATCGATGGGTAAGTGCCTGGATGAGCAGTTTTTCAGTCTGGAAGTTGAGTAATTCCTGCATCGTTTTAGTCTCCTCCTGACATCCTCCCCGTGGCTAGAAGCCAGGGGGTTCCTCCTTCACCCAGCCGACTTGTCCAAACCAAGTGCTTGATTTGAATAGCGGTCGTTCTGTCCAGAGGCGTGAATTTCCGTAGGCCCTACGGTATTTATTCCAGCCAATCTCAATCCCTTCTCCAGAATGTTCCACGCTGCATTCTCATCTCTGCATCGGACAGATCCACAGTGGGGACAGACATGAGTTCGGGTACTCAGAGTCTTTTGGACTGGCTGTTTGCAATCAAAGCAATCAATCGTAGTGTTCTGGGGTGGAACGGGTTGCTGTACCTTGCCGAAGATCTGAGCGTAGTATTTCACCCAATCGACAAACAAACTCCAGGCTGCATCGCTGATGGACTTAGCCAGATGATGATTGCGTACCATGTTCCGCACCTGCAAGTTTTCGTAGGCAATCAAGTCGCTAGACATGACCAACGCACGGGCTTGTTTCACAGCCCAGTCTTTACGCTGCCGACTTACTTTCAGGTGTTGCCGTCCCAGTCGATTAATCGCCTTTCTGCGATTGTTAGAACCTTTTTGCTTCTTGGAAACTCGACGCTGCAACCGTTTCAGTTTGCGCTCCGACTTCCTCAAGAACTTGGGATTTTCTACCTCAGTACCGTCTGTTGCCTTGTAGAAATACTTCAACCCCAGGTCAACACCAATGGCTTTACCTGTTGGCTGAATTGTTTCTTGTCGGTCAACTTCAATGCAGAACTGAGCATAGTAGCCATCAGCTTTACGCACTACCCGAATCCGCTTAATTTGCGAAATCTGGTAGAAATGCAAATCCTCAGCACCCATGAGCAAAAAGGCTCCAGCCTTGAAACCATCAGTGAAGGTGAGATGCTTCCGGTCTTCAGAGAGTTTCCACCCTGTCGTTTTGTATTCAACAGAACGTCCATTTTTCTTGAATTTAGGAAAGCCCTTCTTCCCCGGCTTCTTGGCTTTGCAATTATCGTAGAACCGTTTGATAGCAGACCAAGCGCGTTCTGCACTTGCCTGTCTTGCCATCGAGTTAAGCTTGCCTGCCCATTCAAATTCCTTTGCCAACACAGCACAGAGCTTGGAGAGGTCATATTGCCCTACACCCTTGTTATCCATCCAGTAGCGCACACATTTGTTGCGAATGAACTGAGCGGTTCTAATCGCATCATCAATCAGCGCAAACTGAGTTGGATTCCCTCTGAGTTTGGTTTCCAGAACGATCATGAGCAGCAAGGCTTAAACTTATGGGTTTATTTTACCATAAAGAAGTACAGGCGTATGCAAAAAACCTTGGTTGAGTCCGATAGATAGCTGTCCGTTTCCGCTCATCGCTGCAACGGACTTGAGAGGGGATTGCTACATCCCCGTGGATGAATCGCAGGGGCTTTGCAATCCCCTCTCAAACTCTCCCCGTTTCGGTAAACGAGCATTGCGAAATTCATTCTTTTTCATTCGCAGTGGGTATAATGCGCCACAAATCCAGCTTCTACCATGAAATTCTTTTTCCCCTCGGTCCTGATTACCCTTCTGGGTGTGGCATCGATCGCCCCCCTTTATCATGCAGAAACAAAAGCTGCTGTTACGTTTAGTCAGCAGGAAGTCCAACAGGAATCCTTCATTGTGCTGGCGGCTCCCAGAGGGCAAACGGCCTATAACCTGTTGATTTTGGAGCAAATTTCGAACCGTCGCCTCTGCTGGCGGGTGCGACCCGATCGACTGCAAACGGTAGACCCCCTCCTCCGCAATTTCAACTTTACGGGTATCTGTGGGCGCAGTACCGACAGTAATGCTTTTTCCATTCGTATGGCAGGGGAAGATCTGGCCCTGAACTATACGCTGCGCCTTGTTCAGCGGGAAGGGGTTGTCGTTTTAGTCGGGACACCTGCCGATCGCACCCTGCCAGAAATTACGCTGGGAAGAACTCGTGGCATCACTCGCGATTTCATGAAAATTGATCTGGAACCGGGCTGGCGACTCACTCGCCGTCTTTTTCAGGGAAGACCTCTGGGGCATATTTATCTCACAAACAACACCGATTTAAGAACTTACGCCGCTGAACAGGCTGATATCGTCGTCACCCGTCCCTCGCCGACTCCCTCACCCCTGCCAACCCGCCCCGGGACCCCCCCCCTTAACCCCCCCCCCCACCCAACCCCCGAACACCCCCCCCAAACACCCCCCCCCCCAGCAAAACCC